>DASRUE010000031.1:0-4992 GCA_035687895.1 Bacteroidota bacterium
TTTGGTTCTGCGTACTTCATTTCCGATTTCTGCTTCTCCATGTCTCCGATACCGCTGGCCGTTTTCATCATTTATCCGACAATGAAACGCTACACGCCCCTCGCACATTTCGGTGTGGGGATGGGTCTCGCGATGGGACCACTTGGCGGATGGTTTGCCGTCTCGCCATCGTTCGAGAATCTCCTTGAGCCCGCTCTTCTCTCACTGTTCACACTGTTCTGGGTCGCGGGATTCGATATCATCTACGCTACGCTGGATGAGGAGTTTGATAAGAAGGAATCACTGTACTCGTTTCCCGCACGGTTCGGCAAAGAGCAGGCGTTACGATATTCAGGCTATTTGCATCTCGTCGCATTCGGGCTTCTCATCGCATTGTTCCTATACTCGGTCTTCTCACTTCTTGCGCTCCCCCTTCTGCTGCTCACAGGCTACCTCCTCTATCTTGAGCAGAAAAAGGCCGAAGATGTTGAGCTGGCATTCTTCAAGATCAATGCAGTCGCGGGGTTCTGTGTGTTTGCCATGGTGCTGGTTGGAGTGTATGTGTAGAGGGTGAGAACACGGACTCAGGAAGGAAGGCAGGCAGAACACAGATGACACAGAAAAAGGGGATGACCACAGAGGCGAGAGAACATTCTGTGAGAATCAGTCTCATCTGTGTTATCAGTGTTCCAATAAAGGCTCATACGTCATGAAAATCGTTGTGGGCATAACGGGTTCATCGGGAGCCGTGTACGCGCTGGACTTTCTCAAGAAGTGCCCGGCAGATAAATTTCTCATCGTCAGCTCGTGGGGAAAAGTGTTGCTGCGGGATGAGCTCAACTTGAGCGAGAAGGATCTGAAGCCGTATGTGAAGAAGACATTCTCGGACGACGACCTGACTGCACCGATGGCATCGGGCTCAAACCGCTTTGATGCATTCGTTATTCTTCCTGCGTCAACGTCAACGCTCGGCAAGATTGCCTCCGGCCTGGGGGACACGCTCATCACCAGAACTGCCCAGGTATGCCTCAAGGAGCGCTACAAGCTCATCATTTGTGTGCGTGAGACGCCAATGTCCACGCTGTCGCTTGAGCAGTGCGCCAGGCTCTCAAGCTATGGCGCTGTCATCATGCCCATTTCCTCACCATTGTATTTCGTGCCGAAGAGTGTGGACGAATATGTCGGCGCGTTCACGAATAAGGTGCTGGGGCAACTCGGATTGGATTCGGGGAAAGGCTGGAGGGCGGAGGAGTTTGAGTAAGCGAGGGTCAACGAAATCCGCCGAACGGTGGAAGATATGCCCTTCAGTTGACTCTTGAGATCAGCTTTGGTATGTTTGCGCAGTGACTCGGTGCTTGTAACCTTCCTCTCCCTCTCACCTAAACATCGCTACAGCGCCCCGCCACTAGGGAGTCCCAACAACCAAGGCAGCCATGCCCGTTGAGTCCAAGCAAAATCGCAGACTTGCTGCCATCATGTTCACCGACATGGTGGGCTACAGCGCGCTCACGCAGAAGAACGAAGCGCTTGCTCTCGACCTTCTTGAAGAATCCAGAAGAATCCTCCGGCCAGTCTTCAAGGTCCACCATGGTAAGGAAATCGAGACCGTAGGGGATGCGTTCTTTGTGGAGTTTCCAAGCGCGCTCGACGGAGCCCGCTGCGCGGTTGAGATCCAGCAGAAGCTTCACGAGCGGAACGCGACCACGTCGCACGGGAAGGAAATCCGATTGCGCATCGGACTGCATCTTGGCGATGTGGTCCAGCGCGGTAAGCACGTACACGGCGACGGCGTGAATATCGCTGCCCGGATTGAGCCACTTGCACCACCCGGGGGGATCTGTGTCTCGGAGGACATTGCGCGTCAGATCCAGAACAAAATCGGGCTGCCATTGAGCGTGCTCGGGCAGGGGGAGCTCAAGAACATCGACCTTTCCGTGAATATCTTCCGGATCATCCTGCCGTGGGACACTAAGACCCATTTTGCTCAACGACTGCTTTTTGGCAAGAGGAAAAAGAGATTGTATGCCACGGCAATCGGCGTTGCATTCGTCATTGCCATTGTTGCTTTTCTTTTTCCTTTCATATCGCCTTCACGAAACGCCAACTCCATCGCAGTCCTCCCGTTCAGGAACATGAGCGACTCCCCGGAGAATGAGTACTTCAGCGATGGCATTACGGAAGACGTCATCGCACAGCTTTCAAAGATCAGACATCTGCGCGTGATCTCGCCGACGTCCATGAGAAGGTACAAGAACACCGATAAGCAGGCCCAGGAGATCGGCCGGGAGCTCGACGTCTCAACGATCCTGGATGGAAGCATACGACGCGAGGGAGACACCGTTCGCATTCTTGCGCGCTTGATTGATGCAGCAACCGATGAACATCTCTGGCAGGAGGAATACAACCAGGGGCTCGCACATATCTTCGCAATCCAGTTGGACGTTGCAAAACAGATCGCCCACGCGCTGAAGGCGATTATCTCTCCTGAAGAGAAAGATCGTCTCACAAGCAAACGGACCGAGAACCTCGACGCATACGATTTGTACCTGCGCGGACGTTATCTTTGGAACAAGCGTTATCCACCCGATACATTGAAGAAGAGCATCGAATACTTCAAACAGGCAATTGCTGCAGATTCCAGCTACGCGCTTGCATATGCCGGCCTGGCGGATGCATACGTGGTCCTCGGCGACTTCAATATTCGCCCTCCACGTGAGACCTATGTGCTGGCAAAAGATGCGGCCCTGAAGGCAATGAGTATCGACGATGGACTCTCCGAGGTTCACACATCCTACGCGTATGCTCTTATGCATTATGACTGGGACTGGGGCCGCGCAGAGGAGGGGTTCAAGCGTGCGATCGAGCTGAATCCCAGCAATGCGCGGGCGCATAGTTGGTATGGCCTGCTGCTGACTGCTACCGGGAGATTTGACGAGGCGGTTGAGGAAGGCAAACTGGCACTTCGACTCGATCCGAACTCGACTGCGATACGGTCTGATGCAGGGCTGACGTGGTATTTCTCCCGGCGATACGATCAGGCTATCGATGCGTTCAAAGGCGTTCTGCAACTTGATCCCACTTTCGCGCCGGCATATCTGCCATTGGGAGCGGCGTATGAGCAAAAGCATATCCTCGATTCAGCGCGTATGGCGTTTTCGGCGGCGAGCCTTTTTACTCGCGGGAATCCAGTTGCTGTCGCGGCAATGTGCCACGCGTTTGCCCTTTCCGAAATGAGAGGCGATGCGGAGAGCATGATGGAATTATTCGAGGAGAAGTCACAGAATGAATACGTCGCCACCTATTGGAAGATTGTTGCACATCTGGGGCTGGGCCACAGCCAGCGTGCTCTTGAGTTGTTGGAACAAGCAGTGACTGAGCGCGACGGTTTGCTCGTCTTTCTCCAGGTGGATCCGGTATTCGATTCGATACGATCACACCCCCGTTTCATTGCTGTGGTGGAGAAGATGGGATTCCCTCGCACACAGTCTCTTTTCTGACGCTTGCATCTCCTTTCAATCTCTTCTATCTTGAATCCCATCCAAATTGATCAGACCAACCGGTAGTGGTTGCATAACATGACGAAAGCAATTCTCATCTTTCTCGGGACAGTATCGTTGGCTATAGGGATAGTTGGCGCATTTCTCCCCGTGTTGCCGACGACGCCATTTGTGTTACTGGCAGCGATCTGTTACATCCGAAGTTCTGAGCGAATGTACAAATGGGTAATGAACAGCCGATTCGCGGGCAAACATGTTCAAAACATCCTTGCCGGTTATGGTATCCCATTGAGCGTGAAGATTCTCTCGGTCTCCATCTCATTTTGTATGATTGGATATGTCTGCGTTTTCAGGACGGAAAGCTTCCTCATTCGTCTGTTGCTTGGATTGCTTTTCGCCGTGCAGGTGTTCTTCATGATCAGAATCAAGACCTTCAAGAAGTCGCACCAGATTCGTGAATCCGAAAGATTGAATCTTGAAACCTGAACCGTCTGATGACCTTTCAAACGTGCGGTGACTTTGCCCGTTACCTCGAATCCGTCGGCGAGCTTCATCGCTGCACTATTGAGGTCGATCCCTACCTCGAGGTCACCGAAATTGCAACCCGGGCAATCAAAGAAAAGAAACCGGCATTACTGTTGGAAAAGGTTAAGGGATCGAAGTACCCGCTTGTCATCAACACAATGGCCAGCGACCTTCGGTGCGAACTCGCACTGCAGAAACATCCCCAACAGCTCGGCGAAGAGCTGATCAAGTTCCTTGGCGATGCAGTTCCACCAAGACCCTCGTCGTTCCTCAAGCACAAGTCGATTGTCAAACGCTTTCTGAAGGCCTCCCCGAAACGGGTATCGTCGGCAGTCTCGCAGGAAGTTGTCGAACAGCCGAACCTCGATGACCTTCCCGTGCTCACCTGTTGGCCGGATGATGGGGGACCATTTATTACGCTGCCACAAGTGGTGACGTACGACCCAAGGTCCGGCAAACGCAACATGGGCATGTACCGCATGCATGTGTTCGACAAGCAAACCACAGGCATGCACTGGCAGATTCAAAAGGGGGGCGGCTTTCACTACTATCAGGCGGAAAAGCTGGGCAGGGAGTTTGAACTGGCGGTGGCCATTGGTACAGATCCTGCGTTGCTGATGGCAACAATTGCGGCACTCCCCGAGAATATCGACGAAGCGATGTTCGCAGGCTTCCTGAGGGGACAGCGGACACGGTTTGTGAGAGGGAAGTCAATCTCAATTGACGTGCCCGCCAACGCGGAGTTTATTCTCGAAGGGATCGTTCCGTTGAAGGAGCGAAGAATGGAAGGGCCGTTCGGTGATCACTTCGGTCATTATTCGCATGCGGCGGAGTTTCCTGTCTTCCACATCAAGACCATTACTCATCGGCGCAACGCCATCTATCCCGCAACGGTCGTCGGGATTCCTCCGATGGAGGATAAGTGGCTCGGTGATGCAACACAGCAGATCCTTGGGCCGCTCGTGAAGCTCATTCATTCAGAGATCACGGA
>DASRUE010000032.1:0-6132 GCA_035687895.1 Bacteroidota bacterium
CTACGAACGGACTTTCACAGAGCAAGACAACAACGGTATCTACACGGCTCTTCCATACGATTTTGATCAGCTTACCCTGGAAGACAATGTCGAGAGCGATCTTTCTGGCGTGAACGCCAAGTTTGGGTTTATGTACCGTGCGCCGGAGCGATTCCGGTTTGGCGTGAGTATAAAGACCCCAACGACATTCCGGGTGAAAGAGACGTTCAACACGATTGCACGGAGTTACTTCGACAATGGAGATGTGTTACCGAACGATGGCCCATTTGAGTCGCCGGGTTCCGGTGAGTATGACGTGGTCACGCCATGGGTGTTCAGCGGAGGGATCTCGTTTATCATCAGGGACCTGGTGCTCTCCGGCGATATCGAGTACACCGACTGGACCCAACTTCAATTTGAGAATGCGAACTCCGATCTCATTGCGCTAAACAAAGATATCAAGGAAATCTTCCGTGGTACCGCCAATCTGCGCGCGGGGGTAGAGTACGATCTCCAAGATGTGAGACTCCGCGGCGGGTTCATCTATAACACCTCTCCCTATCAGAACGATCCATCGTCATTCGATCAGAAGTACGTTACTGCAGGGTTGGGTGTCCCGCTCGGTGGGTCTACGATGCTTGATATCGCGTACGCGCGTGGGTGGTGGGAGACCTTCCGCACAAACTACGACCGTTCTTCGCGCGTGAATGAAAAAGTCACCGCCAACAACTTTCTCATGACGTTCTCATACCGGTTCTGAGACTGGTTGCAACAGTAGGGTCTATTCGATATATTAACGTCCGCCCATGTGGCGGACGTTTCTGTTTCTTGCCGGAGCTTTGGTTGCGCACCCGAACGAAGGTTATCATCGGTCTTCTCGGCGTTCTGCTCATAGCGGGCGTTGCCACGATCCTGTTTCTCCGATTTCAACTTACCAAGTCATTTCCGCAGGTCACCGGTTCTGTAGTTCTCCCCGGACTGGAACATTCCGTCACCATACTTCGCGACGAATTCGGAGTACCGCGCATCGAGGCGGCGGGAGAGCACGATTTGATGTTCGCTCTCGGGTATGTGCACGCGCAGGATCGTCTGTGGCAGATGGACATGGTCCGGCGAGTAGGAGAAGGAAGGCTCTCAGAAGTCTTTGGGTCCGTGGCGCTGCCGTTTGACCGGATGTTCCGCATCATTGGAATTCACAGGATCTCAAAGGAAATCGAACAAAAAATCACGGGCGAGTCTCATAACCGGCTTGTTGCCTACGCGCAAGGAGTCAACGCGTTCATCGATACGCATCACGGGAAATACCCGGTTGAGTTTGACATGCTGGGCTATGATCCCGAATCCTGGATACCGGTTCACAGCATCATCGTCGGACGGCTTATGGCGTGGGAACTGAACCTTTCGTGGTGGACCGACCTGACTTACGGCGAGATTGCCGCTCGTGTGCCGCTGGAGAAGGCAATTGATATTTTTCCCCCGTATCCCGGAAATATTCCCCCCACCGTGCCGTCAGCTGAATGGCATCGTTACACCGGGTTGGGGAAGGAGTTCATGCGCGCGGCTCAGGAATATGCGGCATTCAATGGAAACTCAGGAATGCTTGGTGGAAGCAATGCCTGGGCAGTCGGCCCTGGCAAATCTGCCTCCGGCAAGGTGATCCTGGCTAACGATACACACCTGCAGCTGCAGACACCTGCCAAATGGTATGAGGTTGTCCTTCATGCACCGGGGTACGACGTCCGAGGTATGTCGGTCCCGGGAGTGCCCGGAATTGTCGCTGGAAACAACCAGCATATCGCCTGGGGGATCACCAATGTTATGGCAGACGATGCGGATTTCTACATCGAACAGATTGACTCGACTGATACAACACGATACTGGTATGACGGAGGTTGGCTTCCTATCCGCTTTCGTGAAGAGGAGATCATGGTCAAGGGTGACACAATTGTTCCCCTCATCATCCGTTCCACGCATCACGGGCCAATCATCACTGATGTCGGGACAGTCATCAAGAAACATCGCGTGGCTGCCGTTGCCAGCATGCGTTGGACCGGTGCCGAGATCTCCGACCAAATCGGTGCATTCAACAAGATCAACCGCGCAACGAACTGGGAAGAGTTTACGCAGGGAGTGAGTCAATTCTCAGGCCCGGGTCAGAACTTCGTGTACGGGGATGCGTCCGGCAACATCGGCTACTGGTGCGGCGTGAAGCTTCCCATCCGGGGAAAGCAGAACACCACGCTGCCCCTCCCCGGTTGGGACCCATCCACGGAATGGAAAGGCTTCGTGCCATTCAAAGAACTTCCCCATCTCTACAATCCACCTGAAGGGTACATCGCCACCGCCAACAACAAGATTGTCGACGACTCGTATCCGTACCATATCTCCGACCTATGGGAACCGCCCGCCCGGATTGTGCGGTTGAGGGATGTTCTGGGAACCCCGGGAGCGTTCTCCGTCGAAGACTTTGCACGGCTCCAGAGCGATACGTTCTCCCCTTTTGCGAAAGCACTGACGCCATACATTCTCGCCGCGTGTTCTGATTCGGGCTCGACCTTTCCCGAGAGGGATCTTGTACTGGAGTATTTCCGAAACTGGAATTTCGAGTTCACACGAGAGGACGTTACCACCACAATCTTTCAGGAGTTTTTCGTCAAGCTGCTCGAGAATACCTACCGTGATGAACTGGGAGAGGATCTCTTCCATGATTGGACCTTGCTTGTCAACGTCCCGATACGTGTGACGATGAAGCTTGTTGAGGAAGGGACGTCCACGTGGTTTGATGATCTGCACACCGATTCGATCGAGACCCGCGATTTGATAATCAGAAAGAGCATGAACGAAGCGGTGACCACATTGCGCGAACGGTTTGGCGGACAGTTAAAAACGTGGCGGTGGGGTGACCTGCACTCTGTGACCCTCCGGCATCCGTTTGGCCTCGTGAAACCGCTGGATAGAATCTTCAACATCGGGCCTTTTCCGTATCCTGGCGGTTCTACAAGTCTGATGAGCGGTGAGTATGATATCAACAAACCATTTGCCGTGACGGTGGGACCTTCGTTCCGGCAGATCATTGACTTCTCGAATTTGAATGAAGTCCGTTCTGTGCTCCCCTCCGGTCAATCTGGTCAGGTATTCAATATCCATTATGATGACCAGACTCCGTTGTGGCTCAATGGCGGTTACCGGATTGCACGGATGACGCCCGCAGGGGGAAGAGAATGGGATCGATTAATCCTGAAGCCCGGACTATGAGTACGCCGTTTTCAACCCGTCTTCTTTCGGCGCTTACAGCAGCCCGGTGCGTCGTTGCTTTCACAGGCGCGGGCATGTCCGCGGAAAGCGGCGTGCCGACATTCCGTGGGACGGACGGCATCTGGTCGAAGTTCAAAGCGGAAGAGCTTGCGAGCATGTCTGCATTCATGAAGAATCCCGCCCTCGTGTGGGAATGGTACGCCGAGCGAAAAAGAGTGATCTCGGGGATCCACCCGAATGCGGGACATCTGGCTCTCGTACGCATGCAGGGACTGTTTCCTGACTTCGCGATCGTCACTCAGAATATAGACAACCTCCACCAACGGGCTGGAAGCACGATGGTCTATGAGTTACATGGAAACATCGAACGCAATTATTGTATCAAATGCGGAGCTCCTGCTTCCAATGATGAGGTACTCGCGCAACACGGAGTGCCGACTTGTGCCCGGTGCGGCGGAACCATTCGTCCCGACGTTGTGTGGTTCGGTGAAATGCTTCCAGAGGATGATTGGAGACACTCGGAACGAGCCATGTCCAGAGCTGACGTGTGTCTCTCCATCGGTACCTCGGGGATCGTATATCCGGCAGCATCACTTCCTCTGCTTGCTAAACAGCAGGGTGCGTTTCTCGTTGAAGTCAATCCCGAAAGAACGCCGCTTTCCGACGTTGCAGATGAAGTGATCACTGGCCCCTCCGGAGTGATTCTTCCGGCGCTATTTGATCAGGTGGCGGCTTCACGCTCACATTCCCTCCTGTACTAACTTCCTGACTGGCATGATTGAATTCAAACAGGCAAAAGCGAAGATCATTTGTACGCTCGGACCATCCAGCAACTCGGTGAACACACTTGTCAATCTCATCCGTTCGGGAATGGATGTAGTGCGTCTGAATTTTTCCCATGGCACCCACGATGAGCATCTTGCGACAGTCAAGAATGTCCAGGAGGCAACAAGGCGAACCGGAATGGAAGTAACTGTTCTGCAGGATCTGCAAGGACCCAAGATTCGGATCGGGGACTTCGGAGTTCCATTCATCGAGTTGAAACAGGGGAAACGTTTTGCTATCACCACGGAGCCAGTCGTCGGTACGGAAGAAGTTGTGTCGACTACCTACGCCAACTTGACCAGGGATGTCCGGCCCGGTGACCGGATACTTCTCGACGATGGCAAGCTTCGCATCCGCGTACTTGAAGTGAAGAGAAATACCGTGGTGGGAGAAGTGGAAATTGGTGGTACCCTGAGCGCCCACAAGGGGATCAATCTGCCAGGGGTTTCTGTCAGCGCACCATCATTTACCGAGAAGGACCTCAAGGACTTGGAATTTGGGATCACGCTGGACATCGACTACGTCGCCCTATCGTTTGTACGGACTGCTGATGATATCCGTGGACTGCGAAAGATCATCATCGAGCGGGTTGAAAAAGGGCGCTTTCTCCCAATCATCGCCAAGATCGAAAAGCCCCAAGCTGTCGCAAACATCGATGCGATCATTGCAGAAGCCGACGGTATCATGATTGCTCGTGGCGACCTCGGCGTGGAACTCCCCGCCGAAGATGTGCCAATTCTCCAGAAGATGATCATCAAGAAATGCAATGCTTTGGGCAAGCCGGTGATTATTGCCACGCAAATGCTTGAGTCGATGATCAACAACCCGACGCCCACACGCGCAGAAGCAAGTGATGTAGCGAACGCGGTTCTGGATGGCGGGGACGCGGTAATGCTGAGTGGAGAGACGTCGGTAGGGAAGTACCCGTTGGAAGCGGTACAAATTATGGACAGGATCATCAAGAAAGTGGAATCCGAGCAAGTCGGACAGGTGCAGGCACTGGAACGATCGCTTGGCGTAGTGGAAAGCCGGCTGGACGCGCTGGGCCGCGCGGCATGTATGCTTGCAGAGCAGATGAATGCGGCAGCCATCGTCACCGTGACGCATTCCGGTGAGACAGCGAGGGTTATTGCTCGCTACCGGCCCCGCCCAAAGATCATTGCCATTACCGATCGCACCAAAATTCTCCGGCGTCTCAATCTCGTATGGGGCGTCCACGGGATGGTGATCGAGGAACTGATTGATGATTCCGACAAGGCACTGCAGAAGATTCAGGAACGCCTGGTCAATTCAGACCTCGTGCGGCGGGGAGAGTATGTGGTGATGCTGGCCGGGCAGCCATTCTTCGCACGCGGTTCAACGAATTTTATCAAAGTGGAGAAGATCCTCTAGCTGCCTTTGTCCCACAAGAGCCTCAGGGTGCACCATTGTTGTCTCACTTTGGTGCCGCCTTCCTACCACAATCTGCAACGGTTCTCTCGCATTGTATCAATTTCTTAAGTAAAGAACACACCGTCAATTTGTGGCACATGTGTTGCGATCATACGCTCCAGCAATAAACAATTCACTCATCATAATATCATTGCAGGAGGAGTCATGAAAACCACGGTATTCATTCTCACGCTGACAGTTGCATTGGCAGTTGTCGGATGCAGCAATTCGGGCACCAACCCGGTTTCGTCAACGGATGGAGTTTCATCCAGTGTTGCAAGCAAGGGGAGTATTGGTGCTGACGCCACCAAGGGCGAACGGAAAGGGGTGAAGGGAGATCGGGTCGAGGGAACGATCGTTGCGGTCGACCTCGCGCTTGGTACGGTGACGATCCGAACACAAGCAGGTGAATTTGTTCCTGCTATGACGAACTCCAGCACCAAGATCGAGCGGAACGGATTTCACGCGACGTTATCAAGTTTTCAGATAGGCGATCGTGGTCAGGCAAGATTCAATCCGGGCACGTTACTCGCATACAAAGTCGAAGCAACCGGTTTGTAAGCAGCTTTATTGGGAGCGGCTCTCTACCGTGCCGCTCCCGGTGCTTTCTCGCGGAAATGCAGCCACCCGCCCCCCTCCATC
>DASRUE010000033.1:0-5220 GCA_035687895.1 Bacteroidota bacterium
CCACCTGCGAAGAAGCCTGTAATGTGACTTCCACAATGTATCCTCTCGATAACGGAGGAAGAAGTCTCGTCGTTTCAAGTTGCCCTTGCTGCGACGGACTGAGTGGAGACAGGAACGGAGCTGTTAGTGAAGTGAATACGAAGAACCCCAGAACGACATTCACAGGGTGATATCCAACCGATGACTGACCACGAGAAGTACTTCCCGCTTCGGAAGTGTTTGATCGCGAGTGAAAAACCATCCTCCACACAAGCCAGATGAAAGTCGGAATCCAGACAACAGCGGCCACCCAGTATTCGAGAAGAGCCGTGTTCCATTGGGTCTCGGTCCAGAAATCCAGCGTCAACAGTACGAACGCGAGAAGCGAACCGGCACTTGCCCAGATCACATCATAACGGATCCACGTGATGGCAGCGAGGAGCGAGAGCAATAGAATGAGTGTTAGTCGGTTCGTCGCGATCATGCTGTCAACCGGACGCGGGGATCCAGCACTGCATTTACGATGTCTGCCAACAGATTTCCGAGGATGACGGCAACCCCGGCCACGATCGTCGCGCCGAGGATCAGTGGATAGTCTCGCGCGAGAATCGCCATCACTGTAAGCCTTCCCATCCCGGGCCAGGCAAACAGGGTCTCCGTGACGATTACCCCGGTGAGAAGAACTCCAATCTCTATGCCTATAAGGGACACCATTGGACCGAGAGAGTTGGGAAGGACATACGAACGGAAGATCGTCTGACCGGAGAGACCCATGCTCCTGGCGGCGATGACAAACTCCTGGTGAAGCATTCCACCGATGGATGTCCTGAGGTAGCGGGCAAGACCGGCAGCGCCGGGAATCGCAACAGTCAGCGCGGGGAGAACCATGTGGGCAAAAAGATCGAACTGATTCCCCTCTCCACTCTCTCCTGCGGAGTGGATTCCAGATGAGGGAAACATCCCCAACCCGTACGAGAACACGGAAAGGAGAATAATTCCAATCCAGAAAGATGGGATTGCATAGACTATGAGTGTGAAGTGGGAAAGCAATCTATCGAACGCGGAGTCCGGCCGACGAACAGCCACGCTGACGAGAAAGAGTGCAAGAACAACCTCGAGGAATAGAGCAGCAGCGCCGAGGAGTACGGTGTTCGGGACAACTGATGCCAATACATCCGCCACCGGCGTGTGGTAGGTGAATGAATACCCCAAGTCGCCATGCACGACCGCGCCAAGCCAGGAAATGTATTGTTCGAAGAGACCCCGGTTGAGGCCGAACTGTTCCCGCAATTGGTCAGCAACGGAGGCAGGAATCAGGGGAGAAAGAAAGACAGTGGTGGGATCACCCGGCAGGACGCGAGTAAGGAGAAACACGAAAGTCACAAGACCGAACAGGAGCGGAATGGCCTGAAGGAGCCGGTGTATCAGGAAACGTGAGACGGACAATCCACTCCCCGGAAAATGTGGGACGGAATGACTGGAACTTCAGATGACAGGAAGTTCATCGTGTCCTAGCTACGACATTTGGTCCACCCTCCCCCACGTACCATTCCCAAGCCTTGTGCGTTGTACCCAGAACCCCAACGTTGGTTCCCTTCACCCGAGTGTTGACACCGACAATGCTATTGATCCAATAAAGAAATGTACATGGCTGTTCATCGTGGAGAATCACCTGGAACTCCTTCCAGAGGTCCGCCCCGTCCACCTCTCTGGCCAGCGATCTCGCTGAGGCGAGGAGCTGATCGACCCTTGCATTGCGGAAGCCGGTGAGGTTGAAGGGGTACTTCTGCAAATCAGAGCCCCACAGATCATCCAACTGCATCTGCAGCGGTACGCTGAACCCCGCGAGCCATGCATCGTACTTGCGCGTCGTGACTTCCTCCCAGAAAGTCCCCTTCTCCACTTGTTCTATCTGCATCTCGATGCCGATATTCCTGAGTTGTTGTTGAATCGTTGCCGCGATGACATTCCGGAGCTGATTGCCCGACGGGACCTTCAGAGCAAACGAAAAACGTACGTCATGTCGGTCGATGACACCGTCACCATCGGAATCATGCCACCCCTCTTTCTTGAGAAGCGCACGTGCTTGCTGCACATCAAACGGCAGGGGTTTCAACGAATCGTTGTAAGCCCACTTGAACAGCGGCGAGACTCCGCCCATTGCCGGCTGACCATGCTTACCGAGATACGCGGCCACAATCTCTTCTCTGTTGACTGCCATGGTTAGGGCGCGTCTCACGTGGCGGTTGCCGAAGAGCTTGTGTGGGCGGATGGTCTTACCACCGGATGAAGCGTACATCGCGGGATCGATATTGTTCCAGCCGATGAAGTCATAGTCTCTCCCGGGAGTCGAGACAACCGACACAGTGGGAGCTTGTTTCTCAATCATCTCGGCGTCCTCAGTTCGCAATCCGGCCACCACATCAAGTTCGCCGGTCTGGAGTTGCATGACTCTTGCGCGGTAGTCGGGAACCACACGGAAGATCAACTGGGAGAGCTTTGCCGGATAAGGAATGTTCGATTGGGGATTGGAGTTCAGGATCGTCTCTTGAAGGGGAGTCCAACGGGCCAAAACGAATGGTCCCGAAGACGCGGGAGTTCTGTTCAATGGGCTGGTGCGGAGTTCTTTTCTGGGAACGTTTTTAAAGACATGGACAGGGATGATGGGAAGACCGGCGTCAAACAGTTGTCCGGGATACGTCCTTTCAAAATGAAACACCACGGTGGAATCATCTACTATTTCGATGCTCCTGGTGATGTCCGGCTTACCATTCGTGAGCCGCAGCTGCTCAACTGCCGCCTGGCGTATGCTCGCCACATCCGGATCCCCATAGAGTTCGTACGAGAATTGCACATCGCGAGCCTTCACCGGATCTCCGTCCGACCAGTGCGCTCCCCCCACGAGATGGAACGTGATGTCTTTACCCCCGTTTCCGTACTCCCACGAGCGCGCAAGAAGCGGCGTGTAGTCCAGTACACCGGTCCTCGCATTGAAGTCCGACCCGACAAGCGCAGGGAAGAGGAGATCGTTCACTTCTCCCGCGGAGAGTTCTTCCGCAAAGAGGGGATTGAAGCTATCAATGTCTCCTTCCACTGCCACCACAACCGGCCGTGGCGATGATCCCTCGTGATTCTTCTTGCCATTACAGGCGAAGAGCAGGCAGAGAAGGCTTAGCGCGGCAATGACAAGTCGCAACCGTATCATCCGGACACATCTCCCTAGTGCAAAGAACGAATCGATGGTAGCTGAATATAGCTACCTATTCGGCGTTTGTCAACAGAACGGGAGGTTGAGATTCGCTTTCGTTTTCGATACCTTCCTCTCACCTTTCACGAATGACAAGAGAGCCTCATGCTCGACATCTCTCATCTGAACCTCTGGCACCGAACGAAGGAAGCGAACAGGCAAATTCTCTTCGATGTTTCCTTCTCGGTTCAGCGAAAGGAATCGCTTGTCATACTCGGTGAGAGCGGGAGCGGAAAGACCATCCTCAGCCGCGCGATTACGAAGCTTCTCGCGTCCCCCGCTTTGCAAGTGGAGGGCACAATCATGTATGAGGGGACCTCCCTTCTTACCCTTCACGAAGAGGACTTGATGAACCTGCGCCGCAACAGGATCCGCTACATCTTCCAGGAGCCCAACCAGGCGCTGAATCCGGTTGCGCGGATACGCGGTCAGATGAACCTCGCATGGGACGGCCCCAACCATGACGATACCCCTCTTGTGCAGGTGCTGGAAAATGTCGGGATCAGCGATGCCCGAGAAGTGCTTGATTCCTATCCCCATCAACTCAGCATCGGCCAAGCGCAGCGCGTTGCTATCGCCATGGCGTTACTGCCGAAACCGGCGATCCTGATTGCCGATGAGCCGACAAGCGCCGTTGACGCCACACTGAAGTTTCAACTCATGGACCTCATTTCAGTAATCCAACGTGAACGAGGGCTCTCCCTTCTTCTCGTTACACATGACGTCGACATCGCAGAGAGGTATGGAACGAGAATCGTCGTTCTTTATCGGGGTCGCATCGTGGAGTCCAGTCCGGTCAGGTCCTTCTTTGCTGCACCGCTTCATCCCTATTCCAGACTCCTTCTGGAATCCCGTCCGCGCATTGGTAAGTCTGAGATGTATTCTGTGGAACCAGTCCATCATGGACCTGAGGAAGATGAGGCAACCGGCTGCGCGTTTTCTGTACGGTGTCCAAAGTCCCAACCGCGCTGCAGAACTGAGAAACCACAACTCGAACGAGTGCCCGGTGAACAGGAGGTGCGATGCTTCTATTGGAAATAACCGGGCTTTCTTGTTTCGTGAGAACAGGGTCACTCCTCGGACTCAATCGGAGACGGAAGGAAGTTCTCAAGGACATCTCGCTCTCGATCGAGGAAGGCTCGACAGTTGCATTGCTTGGGGAAAGCGGAAGCGGGAAGTCGACACTGGCCCGTTGCATTGCCGGGCTCCAGGAACCCGATAAAGGCGCGATTCGGTTTTCGGGCAGACGCATCTTCCCGAGAGAAAGAAAAGCAATGACGTTCCCTCTGGAAATCCAACTGATGTTTCAGACTGGAGGGATCTCACTGGATCCGACGATGTCGGTAGTCGAGGCGCTTCAGGAAGGTATCACTGCCAGCGGTATGGGAGGGCCAAAAAATCAACTCCGCTCACGGGCGGAAGAACTCGTCGCCTCCGTCGGAATGAATGCCGACATTCTTGATCGGTCGTCACGACAACTAAGCGGTGGTGAGCAACAGAGGGTGGCACTTGCCCGGATCCTCGCAGTTGAACCGAGACTCCTGCTGCTCGATGAACCCACGTCCGCCCTCGACGTTCTGACACAAGTGGAGGTTCTTTCACTTCTCAAGTCGCTCCAACGACGCAAGCGGTTCGGGATCCTTCTCATCACACATGATATGGCAACCGCATTTTCGTACTGTGACCGCGTCGCTCTCCTGCATGAAGGGACAATCATCGAGGAGGGGACACCGTTGCAGATCCTGCGGGAGGCACGCCACCCTCACACCAAACAGATGTTGCAGAACAGCCGCATCATCAGTGCCTAATTCTTGGCGGCAAGTTCCTTCACGCCGGCAAGTGCCGCTCGTATCGTGCCATCCTGACGTTCGCCCACCTGCTGCCGCCACATGGCGTAGTAGAGGCCCTTCAGGTCGAGCAGCTCCTTATGACGACCGGATTCCACGATACGCCCCATTTCCAAAACATGAATCCGGTCCGCGTGCATGACAGTT
>DASRUE010000034.1:0-4369 GCA_035687895.1 Bacteroidota bacterium
GCTCGTGCATCTCTGCTCGGGCCTCCGTGCCCTTGGCGTCGATGTGGATGGAGGAATGGCCGAGTACTGCATTGTCCCGGTCAAACAAACGTACGCCTTGCCGGAGAACATCACACCTGAACTGAGTGCTTTCATCGAGCCGGTCTCGTGTGCGATTCATGGCATCGATCTCGCGAGAATCCGATCCGGAGACACTGTCGTTATTCTTGGCGGTGGGACAATAGGTCTGATCATGCTCCAACTTTCCCGACTTGCAGGCGCCGCACGAGTCATCATCGTCGAGCCCCTTGCACACAAGCGAAGCATCGCTCAGAGCCTCGATGCTAATGTTGTGCTCGATCCATCAGCAACTGATATCCTCTCCGCCGTCCTCGACCTCACGCATGTTGGTGCCGACGTGGTGCTTGAATGTGTCGGAAAGCCGGCAACCAGCGAGCTGGCACTAGCGCTCTCCCGGCGGGGTGGCGTAGTGGAGTTCTTTGGCGTTTGTCCCGTTGGTGAGAAGATTGCCATCGAGCCGAATGCCGTGTACTTCAAAGAGCTGACGATTGTCGGTTCGTACGTCAACCCGTTTACATTCGACCGCTCGATCGCAATGCTGCAATCCGGAAGGGTGCGGATTGACAAGTTCCAATTGGATAAATTTCCGCTTGATGGAGTACACGAAGCGCTGCGCTATCAGCGCGAAGGGAAGACAATCAAGAGCATTATTGAGCCATGCGCATGAAACGTCGTGACTTTCTATACTCAGCACTCTCCATGAGTGCCGTCGTGCATGGTGGCGCGCAAACACTATTGGAGTCAACAGTGAATAGTCAATCTGATACACCAATTCCTAAACGGAGATATAAGAATGATGACATGCTTTCGCTGATTGGGTTTGGTGGCATCGTCTGTCTAAACCAGTCTTCAAAGGAGTGTGCAAATATCGTTGCCGAAGCGTTCGATAGCGGAATGAATTATTTTGATGTCGCTCCATCGTATGGCGACGGCGAAGCCGAACAGAAACTCGGACCTGCGCTGGAACAGTATCGGCAGCGAGCGTTCCTCGCGTGTAAGACCATGCATCGTGATGCGAAGGGTTCGCAACAGGAATTGGAACAATCACTGCGACGGCTTCGGACGGACCATTTCGACCTCTATCAGTTTCATGCCGTGACAACGCTCGAAGAGGTTGACAAGATTTTCTCAAGGGGCGGTGCTATCGAGACGTTTCTCAAGGCCCGCGACGCAGGACGGATTCGCTACATCGGTTTCTCCGCACATTCGGAAGAAGCGGCTCTCGAGATGATGGACCGGTTCGACTTTGATTCGATTCTTTTTCCGTTCAATGTTGTCTGCTATTCTCAAGGAAAGTTTGGACCGAGAGTTCTTGAGCGTGCGAAAGAAAAAGGTGTTGCGCGTCTTGCACTGAAAGCGCTTGCCTATTCGCCTTGGTCTTCGGGTGCAGAACGTACGCATCCGAAGTGCTGGTATCAACCTATCACAGACCGCGAGCTGGCAACACAAGCGCTGCGCTTCACATTGTCGGAAGACGTTACATCAGCCCTTCCTCCTGGCGATGAAGGGTTATTCCGTTTGGCGTTGGAGATTGGTGCGAACTTTACGCCGATGAATCAACAAGAACGCGAAAAGCTGATTGCAAGAACAGAAGGTGTTCAATCGTTATTTCCGCTCAAGGGAAATTAGTATGATAGTCGGAAACCGAAATCGGCTCGCACCGTTACGCACAATGAAACCCATATTCCTTCCACTGTTGCTTCTGACGAGTGGATTGTCGGTACGCGGTGTTGGCCAGGAGTCTCTCGTCAACTTTAGCCATCTCGAACATCTGACCGAGCGCATTCCATTTGCACGGGACACTGTCAGCATTGTGCACGTCTACGCCAACTATCCCGACTACCAATGGGTGGATGCGAAGGAATCCGGGCCGGAGGGAATTGCGTGCGTTGATGATGCCGCTCGTGCGACAGTAGTCTACCTGCGCCACTATGAGCTGACGAAAGATGTCCGGAGCCTGTCGCGAGCAAAAGACCTTCTCAAGTTTGTCCTCAACATGCAGGCCGATGACGGTGAGTTTTACAACTTCATCCATGCCGATCGCTCGATCAACAAGGATGGAAAGACAAGTTTCAAATCGTTTGGGTGGTGGGCAAGTCGAGCAGTATGGTGCATGGCGTTGGGGTATCGCGTTCTCCCGTCGGTGGATTCAGCGTTCGCAATGCGATTGCAGCAAGGCGTCGAGAAATCGTTGCCGCATGTTGAGCAGTTACTGACGAAGTATGGCACGTATCAGACGATGCAAGGATATCGTGTTCCGCAATGGCTGTTGTACGAGTCGGCTGCCGACGCAACGACGGAACTGCTGTTAGGATTGAACGAATATTATGCTGCCACACGTAGCAAGAAGGTAAAAGGACTCATTGAAAAACTTGCCGATGGCATAATGGCGATGCAGGATGGCAACGTCAAGACTTTTCCGTACGGACTTCACCGCTCCTGGCAAACGATCTGGCATATGTGGGGGAATGGACAAGTGCAGGCGCTGGCTCAAGCCGGAAGGATGCTGAAGAACAAGAAGATGATCGCATCTGCCGAGCGTGAAGCGAAGGGTTGGTACAGCCGTTTGTTGATTCAAGGGTTCTTGAAAGAAATGGATGTTGCTGCGCCCGGGAAAAAACTGGAGTACGAACAGATCGCATACGCTGCGCGTCCAATGATTATCGGATTGATCAGACTCTACGAGGCGACCGGGAAGGCGGAGTATCTGACGATGGCTGGACTTGCAGGCTCGTGGTTCTTCGGAAACAATGTTGCACATCAACAGATGTATGATCCGATGACCGGCCGTTGCTATGACGGCATCAGAGATTCAGTCACGATCAACAAGAATTCCGGCGCCGAGTCCACGATCGAGGCCTTGCACTCGCTCATTGAGGTTGAGCGGTATCCTGTTGCGATGAAGTTGCTGAATTACCATCGCGTCCGCAGCGGTGAGTCTGCGAACGCTTTGTATGCTAAATTTGAGAATTCACAGGGCGATGAGCTGACACTTGTGCTCGACTTGAAGAAGTCGAAGGTGGTTGTGCTGGAAGGAGAGAAGAGCAAGAAGTATGGTGCAGGGAATGAAGGTTGACTGCGGAGAGGACTGGTGCACGGTAGTTATAGGAACATTGGTTTGCGGACAGTCTACGACATCATCAAAATCCATTTGACGGCATCAGCTTGTTGAACAAATCGTGTAGATCGTTGAAAAAATACAATGAAGAATGAAGACCAAAACCAGCTGATACAAGAGCTCTTTTTGTTACAGCGTGTAGCTCAGAGGATTAACTCAACTTTAGACATGGATGTTCTCCTTGAAGAGATTGTCAACGATGTCGCACAAACATTCGGTTGCTCACGCTCGGCTGTCTTGCTGAAAGATGATAAGACCAATGAACTTATCATCGTGGCAGTTCGCGGCTGGACCATAAACTATCACCTGAAAGGAGAGCGCTTCAAGATCGGCGAGTTCGGGATGGTCGGACACGTCGGTGCAACGGGAGAAACGTATTACGCGCCGGACGTGACGGTAGATCATTACTACCAGGTGAGTGAAGACTTGACCCGTTCGGAAGTTGACATCCCGCTAAAATCACACGGGCAACTGATCGGGGTCTTTAATGCTCAACATAATGAGTTCAACGGTTTTTCACCCGCCCGTATCCAACTCCTTGAGGCGTTGGCGGGGCACATAGCAACGGCGATAGAGAACGCCCGGATGTTTCAAAGGGAGCGCATGGAAAAGGACCGAATGATAAAGGAGTTGAGTGAGGCGCAGCGCATACAACTGACCCTGTTTCCCAGTCAGTCTCCCGATATTCCTCGATTTGCAGTGAACGGTCTGTGTCTGCCCTGTCAGGAAGTCGGCGGTGATTGGTATGATTACATCCCGCTTCAGGACGGTCGCCTGGCGGTAGTATTGGCGGATGTCTCTGGTAAGGGCATGGGAGCGGCCTTGTTAATGTCGTCAACCCGCACCGTCCTGCGGCTGGTCGCCGAAAGCGGACTACCGCCTGCGGAAGTCCTGTCCCGCGTCAACCGTGTGCTCTTGAAAGATTTCCCGACGGCCAAGTTCGTCACCATGGTGTATGCAATTCTTGATCCGAAAAGCGGAAGCATAGCCTTCGCCAGCGCGGGACATCTTCATCCTCTTTTTGTTGATGGGCGCGGCGCGCATTTTTTGGAAACTGATGCCGGATTGCCGTTGGGCATCCGTGAGGGTTCTTTCTCTGAACGTACTGTTGAGATGACGGCAGGAAGCCGTCTTGTCTTCTACTCGGATGGCGTTACCGAAGCGATGAATTCATCATTTGAACAATATGGG
>DASRUE010000035.1:0-10822 GCA_035687895.1 Bacteroidota bacterium
TGGTGGTGGTGTCCCAACGGGTGGTGACCTTGTGTTCAACGTAATGGTGGGTCAACCCCCTCCTGTAGTAAGAGGCCCAAAAAACGGTTCTGTACCGAGCGGAGTCTCCATCACAACCGACGGGTTTCCCTTGGCACCTGCAGCCGTCGAACAAGTAATAAAAGAAGTCCCTCTTCGACCGGTCGATCCCCCACATGCGCCGCCTAAAAACGTGATGCCGCCAAAAGGGCCAGAAGGCTCAAATTACTTTGAAGACAGAGGATTACGTTCCTTAATAAACACGGCAGGTCGACCTGTTGTCCTACAGAATTTTCGGGGCATATCCCAAACAAACTTCTTACCACCCGACCCTATTATTGCGGTTGGGCCTAATCATGTGCTGGCATGCGTGAACTCCACTTTTCGAATCTGGGATAAGAGTGGAAATGTTCTCAAGACAATTAGTTTGAGCTCATGGTTTTCGAATGTACGGCCGGGTCTTGCTTTTAGCGACCCAAGGGTCATTTACGATCATTTTGCAAACCGTTGGGTCATGATAGGAATAGATGCCGCCCAACTCACCACTCCTATACTCGTCTCCGTCTCTGACGACGACAATCCACTCGGAACATGGTACAATTGGTCGCTTCGGGGGGAATTACTTGGAGATTCGGTAACTGCGAATTTCAGCGATCATCCCAAACTCGGATTTGACGATCAAGCCCTTTATGTATCAAGTAGAGAATTTGCCGGTGCACGACAGTACTCCAAACTTCGCATTGTAGGCAAAGCTCAGCTCTATGCAAACACTGCGGGACCGGTAACATGGACAGATTTTTGGGATTTTAAAAATCCTGACGATGTCAGTGTCGCTCCCGATTTCCTGGAACCTGCTATTACCTTTGGGCACCCTGGGGTAGAATTTCTTGTGCTTGCTTCTCCTTATTTGCCCGGCACGTTCTTTTCAATTTTCGGGCTGAGCAACCCTCTTACAAGCCCTACCATCACCGGGGTTAACGTTCCGGTTGTTGCTTACACATCACCAACGAGTGTCCCCGCCCAATTAGGTGGCGGGACAACTTTCAATGGAGGGGGAACTGCACTCTGGGGGGTTGTTGTGTACCGCGATAGCTCATTGTGGGCAGTGCATTCCGTGGCGAATCCACTCAACAATGCTAATTCTGCGATACACTACATGCGCTTGAATCCCTACACAAACAGCAATCTGGAAGATGTCGTTATGGGTCTGCAGGGCTATTGGCACTACTATCCTGAGATCATGCCCGATGCTGATAAGAACCTCGTGATCACGTACAGCCGCTCGTCCGCAACAGAATATATCGGCGCTTACGTATCGGGACGCAAGAACACTGACCCTCCTGGATTGTCGTCAAGCGTCATATTAAAGAACGGTGAGGCTTCCTATTCAGGTAGTCGATGGGGTGATTATATGGGAATAGCGTTAGACCCAATTGACAGTAACGCTGTTTGGGCATTCACGCAGTATGCCGCCTCTCCAGTCAACAACTGGGGTACATGGGTTGGAAAAGTGAAGATCGACACTGTACAAAGTATTTTTATGAATGTCCCACGAACATCATTTACGTTACGATCGACGGAGGTTGGCCCTGGCCAAAGGAGCGATACCGCTACAGTGATTGTCCAAAGTAACGGTGCTGATACGCTGATCATCTCGAATATTTCGGGGCCTGGCTCTCCATTCGTCTTGATCAATGCGCCCGCACTTCCGTGGAGAATACCAACGGGATCGGGAACCTTTGGTGTCAATTTCCTGGCGCAAGCACCGGGCAATTACTCGGACTCTCTTATTATCACGAGCAACGACCCACTGAACCCAACGGCTACTATCAGGGTTTCAGCAACGGCGTTCGTTGTCAACCCGGCTGTACGCGGTATCATGTACGCGACAACAGGAACAGGGGCAGGCAGTCGATTATTCACCGTCGACACTTCAACAGCCGCTGTTACACCTGTCGGCGCGTACGGTTCAGGGTACACGCAGGCAGTAAGTGTTCGCGTTCATCCAACCACACATGAGATTCTGGGACTCATCCCCACGACCACAAATGCCAGTTATGTGCTCATGCGCATCAATAGTACAGGAGGAGATGCCCATCCTTTGCTGGCCGTGAAAGGCATAATACTAAAAGGGATGGCGTTCCGCGGAGACACTTTGTACGTTGCCAACATCGCTGGACCGGTGTATAGGATTAACATGACTACCGGAGATACCACACGCGTGGCAACGACGGGACTAAACATCGGCGGCCTTGATTTCCACCCTCTCACCGGTGAGTTGTGGGCTTCAGTGCGTACCTCCGGCAACATCTATAAAATTAGTCTTCCATCTGGTACGCCTACTCTGATTGGGAATACGGGACAAGGGTCAACAGCCGACATCATGTTTAACAGCCGCGGGAACCTCTTTGGCGTTACAGGGACCGGGGCAACGACAAACCAACTGATTCGGATAAACACGACGACGGGTGTTGGAACATTGATAGGCTCGATGGGTATTTCCTCCGTTCAAGCCATAGCGATGTACCCCGATACCTTCACCGTCGGCGTGCAGGAGCTTGCTTCGAGTATGCCGCCGACACATTACACCCTGGATCAAAATTATCCGAATCCCTTCAACCCGATGACGCAGATACGCTACGGCGTGCCTGAGCAAAGCCGCATCACACTGGCGATCTTCAACCAACTGGGACAAGAGGTCAGACGATTAGTGGACGGCATCCAGGCCCCCGGTTATCATGCAGCAATCTGGAATGGAACAAACAGCACAGGGGCAAATGTTGCCAGCGGTGTATATCTCTACAAACTCGAAGCAGTTGGCTCAAACGGAGCAACATTTTTGCAAACAAAGAAACTCTTGTTGTTGAAGTAATACTCTTGCAGGACGACGAGGCTCGTCGTCTTGTGGAAAGGCGAGCCATCAACGGCTCGCCTTTCTGTTTTTGTTAACAATCCTTGGCAGTTGAAGTAAGTAAAGAGCTCTCACGGAATTCTGAAAAGTCATGAACTCCTATCCCGCACTGTTTAGCATCCTCTGCTTCGCCAAATTGTTTTCATGCAACGAACCAGACCTCGGAAAGCAGGTGGTCGATGCAGGCAACTTTCCGTTGTCGCTTGGCTCGACATGGAGATATGCGATATACGATTCCATGAAGCACCGCGCTGACACAGTCGTGGTCAGCATCGTGGATTCGACCTTCCTCTCTGACGGAGTCCCTGCCGCAGTCTGGCAATACGCTTACTCTCACTCTGTCGACACGCAGTATGTTGCTCAATCGGGAGACAGTATTCTGATCTATCGGTCGCCTGACGTTCGCAGCCTCTCCATGGTGCTTGTACTTCCTCTTGAGGTGGGCCGCCAGTGGACAAGTTCTCCCCCGGCATCGATGAAAGTCACTGCGCGGGAAAGAGTGGATGTGCCGGGCGGATCATTTGCACGGGCACTTCGTGTCGAGCAGCATCCGTTCATCGGCAATTTCTACGGTGGCACGACTTACTGGTTTATTCCCGACGTTGGCCTCGTGCGGATGCGCCGGGCATGGATGGACACTATCGTGGACGACCGCATGAATACCGTGTGGGAACTCTTATCTTTCGAACGAGGCGAGGAATAGCAAGAGGCAGCGATGGATACTCTGATGATGAATTGCATGGTTCGAAGAGTTACTCTAATAGTGTCACTTATTGTGCTTTTCTCTCTACCGAATTTGAACGCAACCGTTCTGAGTTAATTTACAACGTCCTCGGCCAGGAAGTTATCCGTCTCGCCGATGAGAACCAGAACGCAGGATATTATGCAGCCCGGTGGGACGGCGTTAACGCGGTGGGCAATCCCGTGACCACGGGTCTGTATTTCTACAAACTCGAAGCGCGGGGTGCCGACGGAAAGACGTTCCATGAAGTGAGGAGGATGCTTCTTCTGAAATAAGGACATTTGTCCTGACCAAAATAAGTAGCCGGACAAATGTCCTAATTGTAAGTAGTTCGCGTTAGAGGCGTTGCACCTGTAAGGGGATGCAGCGGCTCTACGAACTTTAGGGAGGCGAGTCGAGTTGGCTTGCCTCTATCGTAGCATCAACTCCGACTGAATCACTGCGAGCTTCAGCGTCTTCGTTCCCAAGTTATTCCCTTGCGCATCCTGCAGCTCAATGTACGCAATGTAGATGCCGCTCGCCGCAGGCAAGCCCTGGTCGTTCTGCAAATCCCATTGCAAGAACTGTGTTGAAGCATCGTTCTTCGTGAGTGTTCGGACAAGAATACCTGCAAGGTTCACGATGCGGATGACGGCGCGTGCCGCAAGGTGATTGAACGTGATGAAGCGGTGTTGAAAGTCGGTCTCCGCTCTGTTGATGCCGTAGTACGGGTTGGGGAAGGCTTTAATGTTGGCAATGTCGGTGCGTGTGAATGCGATGTTGGGCCTATCGGGAATTGCGACGATCAGTTGCGGCGCACTTTCGAGAGACCGCGTAGGATTAGTTACATCGTTTGTGAAGCTGTAGGCGGTGACGGCGAAGTAGTACTCTTGCCCGTTGGCGAGCGGTTTGTCTCTGAACGCATCGTAGGAAATTCTCAGCGAGCGTTGGATGCCCGAGTCGATGCCGAGCTGGACCGGAAGCTTGAGCACTCCGCGGGAAGCATTATCGAACGTTTCATTGAAAATGGTCCGCACGCCATTGGCGATATCGAACGTTGCAATGCGTTTTGCAGTGGAGAGATTGGCTGTTGCATCCGCAAACTGATAGACGTTGTATCCCTCGAACACAAACCCGCCGATTTCAAGACTGTTCTCCGTTGCAGCGACGCTTGCTGAATCTCTTCCCCAATCAAGAAGTATCTGACCGGTCATCTCGGAGAGCTTCACGTTGGGCGCAGGAGGAGGCTTGGGGATTTGGAAGAAATGGTCGAACGCCGATTGTGCAACACGATCGTTGTACTTCATGATGTCGATGCTGCCGATGTTGCTCATCCCCAATCCACCGACAACTGCAATGACTATTTCCTGTGTGTCGCCAACCGCGATGGTGAACGGTCCGGTAGATGCAACTATCCAGCGCCAATAAGGTGGACTAATTATTCCATCAAGCCATCCTGTTCTTTTTACAGGGTCGCCGCTCAGCCAAAAGCGTGTTGGCGTTTGTGTGCCGGGGATGTTGAGAGGCAGCGGATCCGGAGGGCCAATTGGCGAGGCTGGAAGACCGCGTAGCGCTTGATTCCATTCGATGACAGCTTCTGTACCCACATGTCCAAGTTCAGGCCATTGGCCAAACGAATCATTCCGGGCATAGACAAAGCCTGTCATTGGCAAGTTGATGAAGCCGGGACCGAACCGTTTGAAGTTGAAGACGGCATAATCGGAGGCATCGTCAATTCCGTTCCTGTTTACATCTCCGCCCGCAACGCCGCGAACGAGAGGGCCCTGCACGACGTCATATCCCACGGCAGGCGGTGGCAAATTGAAATCGTTATATAACGGATCAGAGGGTGTTGCATTGTATGCAAAACCCAAATTCAAGATGGTATCGCAACCGGCGAAGTTGTCGTCAAAATATCCAAGCTCGATACCTGACGTCTGGCCCATGTACATATCAGTAATTGTTGCATCTTCCGGAGTTGTCGCTAAACCCTTGTACACCATACGATGTCGTTTGAAGATGACATTTCCCAGCGCATCGGATCGCGCATATCCCCACACCGTCACTTGTAATTCGATTCCTGTTACGACGTCTGTCCACCACCGGTATCCACCGATATCGTTGCATGCAAACCACACAACCTGATCTGCGCCGGCAATGCCCGGTTCATCGGCGTTTGGATAGAGCGCAGGTCTTCCATTGGAGAAGCGGGGAGTGTACACACCATCCGAGTCCGCATCATAGAAGGGCGCCCCTTTCTGTGCCGGCCATTCGCGCCAGTCTCGTTCGTACTGGTCGCGCACAGCGCGGATTTGCAGTTCATTCACTGCGGCAAGACCTACGTTATTGATTTCTGCAGCGTCCTGCCGAAGATTGGCCGTAGCATAGTCTTTTCTAATTCTAAATGCTCGAGCGCCGCTGGATGAGGGATCCTCAGGAATACCTGTGCGGATACCAAGTATGATTCCGGGTTGCAATGCCGAAACGGTCCAAATTCCGTCGGTCCGGAGGGATGGCACCCTATTGTCATGATGCCGTCCCGTCCACACGATTCCGCCAAAGAAAGCGGCGTCGACTGTTCCACGTGGATAGGTCAAGCCTGCGAGGCATTCGCTGGTAGAACAAGGACCATTTTCCTCACCGTTGGACGTAAACCAGGCGGAAATGTTGTTGATATTGAGTTTTGTTGTGAGCTGTGCAGTAGTACGCCCTCCTTGTTCACGCAGCGGTTCCCGAACGGCTTGTGATAGGGCCAATCCTGAAATAAGACAGAATAGAAACGTGAATGCTGCGCGAAACATTTGAGTTCTCAGGTTGACAGAAAAGCAGTGCATGAAACATCGAAGTATAGGATCGGCCCTTGGCTGCAGCTAACGTATCAAGTTCAGGGCACGAAGTCAAGTTTTGGAAATTCCCGAAAACAAAACATAAAAAAATAACCACAAAGGCACGAAGTCACTAAGGATTCACGAACAAAAATCCGCTGTTGAGACATGGCGATAATTTGAAGATAATCATCACTGAGTTTCTCATACTCAAAAAAAACTTTGTGTCTTAGTGTCTTCGTGGCAAGCTTTTTCCATTTCTTGATTTGTCCGTAAGGACTCCTTCGGAGGGGAATGTCCGATCAAGTTTTCTTGACTATGAAACCAAGTTGATGTATCATGGGTTCGGATAGCGATGATGGTGTTGAACGATGATTGTACGCGGACTACAGAAGCACAAGCCACTCCTCTTCCTCCTTTCATTTGCACTTGCACTGAGTGCATGTAGCTGCGACGAGTCATTGCCTCCACGCGACGATCCACCGAACTTCCTTCAGCCAACGTTCTCTCCTCTTTCAGGAAGGGTTGTATTTCCCGAAGGCGATACTGTCGCGGTAGGACTCGTCGGCAATTTCCTGATTTCGATCAAGAATACGTATGTCGAAGTGCTGCAAGGGCAGGAAGATATACAGGTTGATATCGATATGTGGCTGGTAAACCAGCCGGACAAGCGCGGCCATATCCACGGCAATAGGAACAATGTGCTGAACTATGAATTGTTGGACGGCGCCTTGCTCACGCTCCCGCCCGATTCGTCTGTACGCATACTTATTGGCGGCGACCACAGAACATTGGACGGAACGCGGTTCTGGAATTATGGAAACATGAGGCTGCACAGTGAACCACAGCAGGATTATTTTCTCTCGGATTCGATGTTGTTCGAGGCAACAGCGAAGGTACGCTTGTTCAAATATGTGGATTCGCTGCCAACTCTCCGTGCGCGATTCATGCTCGCGTACTTCATCAGGGTACGTTTTCCCTCTGCCGTCGTTCACACGGAGATAGAAAACATGCAAGGTACTGTGGGAAACGGGAACGTGCTTGTGCAATGGGAGACGGCGCAGGAAGTCAAGAGTTATGGGTTTGTCGTCCAGAAATCGCTCTTCGGCGATCCCCAGTACTCGCCAATTGGGTTTGTCCGGGGCAATGGAACGACGTACCGACGCAACTATTATTCATACGTTGACACTACTGTGTCACGCGGAACGTGGTGGTACAGTCTTCAGGAAATCCTTGACTTCGGGGTCATCCAATGGCCCTACCAAATAACGGCTCCGCTTGTTGTTGTTGTGCCCTGATGAGCCTGCAATGGCAGGCTGGAAGGTTACCCAAAACACTTGCATCATGGCATCGGCCAAAGCCTCGTTCCTCTCCTCCGAGGAGAGGACAGGAGAGGTCAACATGCGCTGGACAGCAGCAAAGATTTGACCCCACCCGGCCTCACCTTGTAGGGCAGGAAGAAATATGCTTGAGAGGTCAATATTATGTCCTTCATCATTCAACATTCCTTGTTCGATATTCATTATTCACGTGAGTATCGAATCTTGTCCGAAGGACTCCCTTCGGAGAACAAGCTTGCCTGCCGCAGGCATGGAATAATGAACGTTGAAGTTTCTTTGGGGACAGCCCCAGAGAAAAAATGATAGGTGATCCTTGAGGTCTGCTATGAAACAACATCCTGTCGTCATGCTGGCGTTGGTTCTTCTTGTTGCGCGCGTATACGCAGGCACCAACGGCATTCTTGTTGGTACTGTGAAAGAAAAACAGAGCCACGAAATGCTGCCCGGCGTCAATGTCTTTCTGGTCGAAGTGCAACGCGGCAGCATAACGGACAAGAACGGTTATTTTGAAATTCAAAACGTTCGTGCCGGGGCGTATGAAGTCCGGTTCAGTCACATCGGCTACAAATCGCTCACGCTCAAGAACGTTGTCATCAATCCCGACCTCCGCACCAAGCTCGACATCCAGCTTGAGCAGTCCGATGTGAAGTTGGACGAAGTGATTGTCGTACAGGAAAAGCCTCTTATCCAGCGCGACATTACGGGCACAACCTTCACTGTCACGAGTCAAGAGATTATATTGATGCCTCTCGATAAGGTGACCGACGTTATTCGACTGAAGCCCGGCGTTACCGCCGAAGGGAATGTGCGTGGAGGAAAAACCACGGAGCTTGTCTATCTGCTCGATGGGCTTCCCGTGCAAGATGTCATGACCGGTGGATTTAAGACTGACATTCCTAACAGTTCCATTATGGGTCTCAGTCTCCATACAGGTGGGTTCGAGGCTGAGTACGGCAACGCGCTTTCGGGTGTCGTGAACATCATTACAAAGACAGGAACGAACGAGCATCGGTTCTCCGTGAAGGGTGTAAAAGACAATCTCTTCGGCGGGACGCAAGTGAGCAAATCGAATGAGTTCGAAGTCTCCGGCTCGGGTCCTCTTGTGGAAGATAAGTTGTTTTACCTTGGATCGTTGAACGGCGTCTTCACTGGCACGCGCTGGTGGCAGGATTTGCAATACTTCTTCTCGGGTACGTATGATAAAACGTGGAGCGGGTTTGCAAAACTCGATTATCTATTCTCTCCGACACTCAGACTTGGCGGCCAAGTGTTATTTTCGGATCGAATGTGGCACGATTATGAGTTCAATTGGCGTTTCAATCTGGCCGGTCTCCCCCCCGAGAATCGCAGATCGTATCGCGTAGCGGCAATTCTCTCGCATACGGTTTCCGACGATTTCTTCTATACCGCGAGTCTCAGCAAGTTTCATCTAAAGAACAGCATCGGTGAAGGGGCGAAGGGCGATTACGTCGATAGTGAGCCATACCAATATGATTTCTTCCTGCGTTATATTGTGGATGGGCAACGTGCGTGGTGGAGCAGAACAACGCAAGAAAGTTACATGGCGCGCTTCGATGGTGTCTGGAAACTGGCCGACGAACACTTGCTGAAGTTCGGCGGCGATTTCGTGTACTACAATATCAACTCCGATCTTGTAAAGTACGAGCCACGCAAAACCTACTTTGGCAAGCCGCTTGTGAATGAGCCGCAGTTAAATTTCAACTCGGCGTATACGTATCACCCCCGGCAAGGCTCGCTCTATGTGCAGGACAAAATTGATCTTGCCAATCAAGGAGTTCTCATAAACGTAGGCCTGCGGTATGACTTCCTTAATCCTACGGCGACCCGCCCGGCGATCGAGGAAATACCCATCTCCGATACATCCTACGCGAATCCACATAAACCGGAAGTCAAAGCGAGCTTGAAGCAACAATTCAGTCCCCGTCTCGGCGCAGCGATGCAGTTAGCGGAAAACGGATACCTGTTTATCAACCTCGGCTGGTACATCCAATATCCGCTCTTCGACTATTTGTACACGGGACTTGATCGCGCGGGGCTTGCACGCGGCGTCGGTGCGCTGACGGGTAACCCGGACCTCGAACCCGAACGGACAAAGTCCTACGAGATCAGTGTAAAGTACAGTTTCAAGCACAACATCGTTGTGTCGGCGACCTACTTCAAAAAGGAGATGACAAATCAAATCGACACCAAGACGTTTATTTCCGGTGACAGCAAAGTTGCCGGTACGTTCGGATTTGCCGAGTTTGTAAACAATCCGTTTGCGGAGGCGACAGGACTTGAGATTGTCGTGGCGCGTGAACGGGGCGAATGGCTCACCGGCGAATTGTCGTACACACTCATGGACGCTGAAGGAACGAGTGTAAACGCGTACGACGGGTTCTACGTTGCGCAATACGGCTTGCCCCCCGCGATTCGCGTCTATCCGTTAAGCTGGGATGAGCGTCATTCGCTTAAGCTCGTTACGACTGTGAGCACGCCATGGGATTTAGACCTGACTGTTGTTGCAGAAGCACATTCCGGACGTCCGTACACGAATTATCCCACAAGCACCGGGTTCGATCCAATCGACGGCGGACTGTTTGCCGCGAACAACGCAAGAATGCCGGGCAATTCAAACATCGATCTCAAGCTGTCGAAGTATTTTACATTCGGTTGGTGGCCGAATTCGCGAGTAACTTTCTACTTGGACGTGAGGAATCTGACGAACGAGAAGAACGTACGATGGATGGACTCGAACGCTCGCATAGGCGGCGAGCTTGGCGATCCGGGTGGGTATTTAATTGGTAGACGAGCATATCTTGGTTTTACTGCGCAATTCTGATGAACGCGCCAAGAGGAGGACGAACTGGACCACAAATCGAGGCGTAGTTGGCTGAGTGAGTACATTCAAGGACAATTCAACGTGATTTGACAACTTCAGTTCGATGATGTATATTTGAGCTACAATCTGTAAGGTCGCCATGTGGCGATGGACGACACGGATCTT
>DASRUE010000036.1:0-17640 GCA_035687895.1 Bacteroidota bacterium
TTGGTGGACGGGTTTCGACTTATAATAGTAAAGGGTGGCGTTAGAATCAAGGATTCGCAGGGGAGAACCGGAAAGAAAGAGAGCCGTCCACTTTCTACCGTCTGTGGCCGGCTCTTCAGGCGAGGAAGAGAACTTACTATCGGAGGAGGATCATCTTTTTCATCTCTGTGAAGCCTGCATTGCCGCCGGTTCCCGTTGCCGCCAGCCTGTAGAAATAGACACCTGAGCTTACGGGTGTTCCCTGGTCATTCATGCCGCCCCATGTGAGCGAATACGTCCCTGCCGGCTGCGCACCATCCACCAGGTTGGCCACTTCCTGTCCCAGTGCGTTGTATATCTTCACGCTAATGGTGGCCTCAGCAGGAAGGCCATACTGAATCGTGGTTGCCGGATTAAACGGATTTGGGTAGTTCTGGGCGAGCAGGAACCTGTCCGGTATAGTCTCCCCATTATATTCTACGTCAGAGACTTGATTGCCCACCTGGAAAGAGTCATACACCGCCGGAGCGTTCATTGGGCACGTTGCCATTGCTCCCATGGAATCCGATGCAGTAATATAGTACCGCACATAGCAAGGCTGTCCGTTGCCGGGAATCAGGCCAATGAACTCGTTGGTGTTCTGTGCCCGCGTCATCACCGTTGTGTCGCTGAAAGTGCCGTGTCGACCCCAGATGAGGCGGACCTGCTGCTCATTGATGCCTCGCGCTGCAGAAACCGTGGCACGCACTTCAAACGGTCCCTGGAGATCCTGAGTCGCAGGAGGTGGTTGATGGGTGATGAGGGGAAGATATTCCTCAGGGTTGATGAACCGCTTGACGGTCCCCAACCAATATACGAGCGTCTGCAGATGGGCACCACCATACAAATCCCGGTCAGCTTGAATAATTGCCTGCGCCGCAACAGGAGCAGTGACGCCCGACCCGAGATAAAAGAAGCTCTTGAGCACCAATCTGTCGGTGATATCCCGGCCAAGATCACCCCAGATTCCCATCAAGGTTGTAGACCAGATCTGTCCGGCAGTGTGAATCGGCAGACTGCCGAACGGATACGTACGTGTGTCGTTCAGAACTCGTCCGAGCCAGAACGGATTGTGTCCGTCCCAATTGAACATCCAATTGTACTGCATATCGGTAGGTTGCCACTGACCCAGCGAGCGTGAATAGGACCCGGCCCAGTAATCGCTGAAGCCTTCCCCGAGAGCGCCACTCTCACCACCACCCCAATTCGGAATGAAATTGTACATGATGGCGTGGCCGTACTCGTGCCAGATTACGTCTGCATCCTCGGCGTCATCCACACCACCTTCTCCCCAGGAGATCCAATTCCCCGACGGGCTGTAGTGCGCGTTGTCCTGTCCATTGAATCCATGAGGGTCAAGACGGATCTGTCGCAGTGAAGGAGAGTCAAAGCCGAGTCGCTCGATCTGCTGAAAAGCTCTCGTGACATGGTAGTACACATTTACTGCTTCGAATTCTTGCTGGCTACGCGCGTATGTGAATCCAGTAGGACTTGAAGCTCCAAAATATTGTGGGTCGGCTGGCGACTCGACGTCAGTAACATCACAGTACGGGCCTTTCAGCTTGTACACCCCGCTCTCGAATGTCAGGGAATCAAGAACGACATAACTGCGGTATGCCCGTAGGGAATCGGAATCGGAGTCGCTGTTGTCGGCAAACCCTGTGGAATTGTACGTCGCCCGCGCAGCGCTCAACGGATCGGAGAGATACACGTATCCCGCCCCCTGCGCTCTCTGCATTACAAACAGGTCTTCTACATGCAAGATCTCACCTGAGTGAGCATCGACGAAAACCTCCCAGTCTCCCAGAGGGTCTTCGTTCGTCATGGTTACACGGTAGGCGAGATGGAAGTCCCCGTTTTCGATCGGGTAGATCATCAGTGTTGCTTCGTCTTCTTTTCCTATTGTCCTGCCTTTGAGTTGAAGTTGGCGAGCAGCCAATTGCAAGGCAGCCTGGGCGTTCAACGTTGGGGTTGTCGAGGCAACGGACACATTTCCCCGGAAATTATTGATGACCATTCCTAGTTGATTGTCACTGTTGCCACTGATAACCACATCGCTCCGAAAAACGGGAATGCCTTCGTAATGTTGGGTGAAGCGAACATGCCATCCGCCTGGAACAGACTGAACCTGCTCTGTCGTTAGCGTGGCGTCAGTGTTTGTCATGGCGAGAGCGTCGCCGCTTGTACGCAGAAACGCCCGCGCAACATCCTCGGGCGTGCCTTGCATCGCAGGAGCGGCAACGTTGTACCACGCCCGCACAACGCCGGCCGCATCGATTCTCTTCGATGCCGAGTAACGCGAGTTGTCGGGTCTATTCAGTTTCTGCACAGCGGTATCGTGAACACCTGCGAGAGTGTCGACAAAACGGAACGCTGAAAGCAGAAGTGCATATGTGAAGATGCGCTTCAAGGAACTTTGCTCTTGGTTATCGGTTGTGAAGATTAATCGAGACGAACACTCAGCTCGAGGGAGCTGTACGGTAACATCAGGAACGATAGGAGGGTGAAAATATGATGACACATTGCATGTAACGTGACATCATGTTGTGAACAATATAAGAACTGGAAGCCAAATTTGAGTGGGTAGCATCACATTTTTCAGACTGATGTGGCGGCAGAATCGAATCGTACCGAAAAATTCATATTGACACATCATTCACTTCGATTCAAAACGCGAAAATCAGGTAGAACCAACCCCAATGATCTTGCGTACGACCTCCGTAATCCCCGCTGATGGATCTGCAACGATCACACCCATTTGCTCCAGAGCCTTTCGGTCTGAGCTTGGGATGGTCCCGCCGAGCAGGATCTTCAGATGGTGGGCGCCGGACTCCGCGCGGCATGCAAGGAGCTCTTTGGCGATAGAGAGATGTGCACCCGAGAGACAACTGACGCCGAGCAGTTCGGCGTCTTCTTCGACAGTCGCTTTCATGAGGGCGTCCGGAGTGAGGTGAGTACCTGCAAAGATAACTTCCATCCCGGCATTCCGGCAAGCGAGGGCGATGAGCTTGATCGCGTTCGTGTGGCCATCAAGGCCCGCCTTGCCGAGAACGATTCGTATTGGTCGGGGCGACTTCACTCCCAATCCATTTGTTCCTGCAGCATGCAGATCGAACTTCATGCCATGGCGTCCACCCGTTGCATCGGCAATGATAGACGTCCATTCACCCACTGTGCCTCGCATCCGTACGAAATCGATGCTTGCCTGCAGGATGTTTGTTCCAGCTCCGGCTGCTCCGGCAAGGGCTTCCGCTGCGGAGCCAAATGCCGCCGCATCTCTCGTCTCTCTCCATGCAGCAACGTTCTTGCATCGTTCCTCTTCGAAGCGGTGATCCCGCGCAGTAGCTGGTGCGGACGCAAGTTGCTCGCTTAGGCCGACCGGTTCGGAGAAGCAGTTTACACCGACGAGAAAGTCCTCGCAAGATTCTATGCGTTGTTGTCGGTCGTACATAGCGGATGTCAACTCGGCGCTGATTGTGTTCACTGCAGCTTGGTAGCCCGACGCACGCACACTTCCTGCAAGCAACCTTGCGTTGTCGACTATCGAGTCGGTCAGCTCGGCAATAACATCATTCCCGTCGAAGATATCGGGATACTCCGTGATCTTCGTTTCGTGCATGAGGATCTGTTGAGTTCGGAGGCTGAGTGTTTGTTCCATTCTGTCCGGAAGCGCCAGCGCTTCTCTGAAGCCAGGCAGTTGCAGCGCGTTCACGCGTGCATTGGCAGAGAGGAGGACGGGAAGAGCTTCGAGTGCAATTCTGACGATGTTATTCTCAGGTTGTTGTGCGGTGAGCGAAAGAGAACGGATCTGACAACCGGCGCGGAACTGCACATCATGGACCTGATATTCCTCTCTGCATAGGTCCCTCCAGAGCCGTGTGTACGCGCGCATCTTGCAGATCTCAGGGATCAGCTCGATACCGCTGTTGATGAAGAATGAAATCCTTCTGACCACACGCTCGAACAGGTCTCTGGTGAGTCGGGGCTTGATGGAATCAAGCAGCAACATCGCGTTGCCAAATGCGTAGCCGATCTCTTCGTGTGGTCGAGCGCCGCTCTCCGTATAGTGGTACCCACACACATTGATGGGATTCCAGTGGGGGAGATGTTGAGCTGCGAACGTGATGACGTCTGTGGAGAGGCGGAGAGACGCCGCGGGAGAGAAGATGTTCGTTCCGCGTGCAACGAATTCCTTCAGTAGGTCGTTTTGCACCGTGCCATGAAGTTTCTCCCGGGGAATCCCACGGCGTTCGGAGAGAACGAGGTATGCCGCAAGAAGAAAAGGCGCGGTGGCATTGATGGTCATGGATGTATTCACCGTTCCCAGGTCAATGTCGCGGAACAGTTCCTCGATATCCCCAAGATGCGCAATGCTAACACCGCAACCCCCAACCTCCCCCCGCGCCATTGGCGCATCCGGGTCGTACCCGTTCTGCGTCGGGAGGTCGAACGCGACAGAGAGACCCGTCTGACCGTTAGCAAGATTCTCAAGGAACCGCCTGTTAGTATCAGCTGCGCTGCCGAATCCGGCATACGTCCGAATAATCCATGGTTGTTTGAAGGAAGATGTCATCCTCTCATCCTCCGCGCAACTGGCTCCCAATAATCGAGATCAAGGACAACGCGATCGTTGTACTCTTCTTTGTTGGTGTTTGGATTTCTCACTTTGATCGCAAACTGCCCTGTTGCTGCAGGGTCTTCGTTCTTTACGACAACCATTCTGAGTCGCAAGACACCCACGGAGGGAGACAAATCAGCCTTTTGCAGGACGTCCGTAAATGAGTAGAGCGTGTCTCCTTGATACGCAGGGTTGGCGTGTGTGCCAGCGTTGATGGCCGATATTCCTGTCCTATTCTCGATCCCGTTGAATGACTGGGCATAGCCAATGGAGAGAGGAAGCCCGCCGTAGACAAGCGGTTGGCCGTTCATCAGCAGGGCATCGAAATGGACTCTGGCAGAATTCTGGTAAAGTCGGGTGAAGCTCATATGGTCGGAGGAGTTGACGGTCACGCCATCCTGGTGGAGTATTCTTTCGCCCACCGCGTAGTCTTCAAAGAAGAACTTGCCGCCAGTCTGGCGTGCGTCAAATGGATCGGAAGGATGCGGCACCAACTGATCTGCTGCCACCAACGGAGCCAGAGTTGGGACAATTGGTTCATGCAGATAGGGTGTCACATCCTTCCTATTTTTCTTTACCATCGCCCACCGGCAGTATTCAAGGACAACTTCGCCTCGCTGATTGAGCCCGGTGGTTTTTACATACACAATCCCTGTCTCACCGCTGCTATTCTCTTTCAACCCGACAATCTGCGCGGTTGTGCGTATCTCATCGCCGACGTGAACGGGTGTGTGCCATCTCATTTCGGCATACCCCAAGTTTGCTTTTGCATTAAGAGAGATCTGCCGCACGGTTTGTCCAAGCACAGTATGGAAGACGATCAATGGATGGATCAAACCTTGGGCGTTGCAAAATCGTGGAGTCCGGTCGCCAGTGTGTTGAATGTACGCGACACGGTCAGCGTCGGTCAAGACCCTTGGTGTGGGACAGTCAAACACCTGTCCCATACGGAAGTCCTCAAAGAAGTTTTGCACCGACCCATTCTGTGTTGGCATCTAATTCTTCAGGAACTGTTGGAGATAGGGGCGGGCAATAACCTGTAAGGCGAGAACTTCTTCTGCCCCCTCAAAAATGGAAAGGACGCGTGCGTCAAGGAAGTAGCGCGAGACAGGATACTCTTCCGAGTATCCCATGCCTCCATGCAACTGCATGGCCTCTCGCGTAACCCACTCGGAGTCGCGGCAAGCCAGCAATTTTACCAGGGATGCCTCCATGGTTCCCTGTCCGAGGTCCATCATCGCTGCCACCTTGTAGGCCAATTGCCTGCTGGCCTGGATTCGAGCCGCCATTTGTGCAAGCTTGTATTGCGTGAGCGGAAAATCTGCCAGGTGCTGACCGAACAGCTTCCTTGACTTCACATATCCCAGGGTTGCCCGGAACGACGCTTCCATCACGCCAACCGCCCGGGCTGCGGTTTGAATCCTTCCTCCGGCAAATCCCTGCATCTGGAGATAGAAACCTCGTCCCTCTTCCCCGATCAGGTTTTCCGCTGGGACGAAGTAGTTGTCGAATGACACGGAGAAGCTGTGCATGCCGCGGTAGCCAATGGTGGGGATTGCACGGCCGTCGATGCATCCTCCTTCCGGCTGTTCATGCTTGAAATGGTACTCATTCTTTTCAGCACGGTCATAAGGCTTCTCGACCAGGAAGAGGGAGAGTCCCTTGTGGCCGGAGTCTTGGGGACCGGTTCGAGCAAGGACGCAGAGGATCTCTGCCCTGCCAGCGAAGGTTGCCCAGGTCTTCTCGCCGTTGAGGATGTATCCGCCCAGTGTTTTTTCCGCGGTGAGTGCGACGCCGGCAACATCGGAACCCGTGTTCGGTTCGGTCACCGCAACGCACACCATTCTCTCTCCTGACGCGATCAAGGGCAACCAATACTTTTTCTGCGCCTCCGTTCCGCCTGCGAGGAGGGCTTTCGCGCAAATTTCGGGACGGGTCAGTACGCTCCCGCCGGCTCCAAGGCTGCCGCGACTCAACTCCTCAGTCGCGATGATCATCACGAGATGGTCGAGAAACGACCCTCCGTATTCCGCAGGGATTGAAATCCCGAATGCGCCGAGATCTGCAAGCTGATGGAGGATATCATCGGAGACCAATCGATCCTTGCGGTGGGTTTCCTCGGCGACTGGTGCGATGACGGAATCGGAGAATTTCGCGAACATGGACCGGAGCTCTGCATGCACCTCGTCAAGCCCGGTTGCACCGGAGAAGTCTCTGTCTCGTTGGAGAATTTGGCTCCCGAGGTCTGACCACACGCGTGAAGTGGTGGAATGCTGAAGATCATCAGCGCATGAGAACAACGCAGAGATGCTTTTTGTTGAGCCCAGTCCAAACTCTTCGAGTCCGTAACGAAATTGATGCGCAAGGTTGATTACCGACTGGGCCGTGAAAAGCACGGCAATCTTCTGTTCAAAGTCGCCGGCATGCTTCCCTGACGCGTACTCAAGCAAAGCTTGAGCGGCAGCATGTTCTGCGAGGACGCGCGCGAGGTGCATCGCCGGCACCTGCAGGCAATTGAACAGGCGGGAGTCAAGTTGGCCATCCCGCTGCACACGCGCTGCAAGCGATTCACCTGCTTGCTGGAGAGCTTCCTTCTGAAGCGCGGCAGCATGCAATGCTACGGAAAGAGTATGACTCAATGTGATTCCGGCATGGTTGTGAACTGGCTCGGCAACAAGAATCAGGCTGTTGCTGACCTACTTCTCAAATGGATCGACCATAAACGATCGACTCTTTCCGCTGAAGATCATATACTCAACGGGGGACAGGGAAGAGATCTGGACGGGGGTCATTTCCTGTTGTGCTTGGAGAAGGTCGTTTCCCCAGGCAGAATCCCTTGGATCGATCAGGGGTGTGTTGAGAAGCCCCGACATGGGCATGTTCGCCCGTATTGCAGTTCGGATTTTCTTGAGTCTCATGAGTGGTCCTCCGGCAAATGTGGAACAGTTCAGTGGAGGGGGAGAGGGATGATTAACAACCGTTGACACGATACATCGGGAAATAGGAACACTTCCCGTCCGCGTAATCCTGGGCAAGTTGCGGGATATCGTCGAACGAGTATTCCTTCTGTCCATTCAGTTGTGGCATCCAGCCTGTTTCTTCCGCGAAGCGAACGGCTGCCCGTCCCTGCGGGTAACGGGCATAGTGCGTATGCACCATTTGATGCCGGTTGATACACTCCATTGCCCGGTAGGTGGTGATGGTCATGCCATGTTTCCATCCGGCCGTGGTAACAACCCCCTGCCGCGCAAGCGCTTTGATCGTCGCCCGAAATACGGGTGAGCCGACATAGTCGATGAAAATGCTGACGCCGAGTCCGGACGTCAGTTCGTTTACCGTGGAGAGGAATTTCTGTTCGGATTCGAGATACGCCCTTTTGTACTCGAGGTCGATCTGGTATCGCTGATCGCTAAATTCGAGATCGGGGAACTGTCTCCGGTCGATGGGAATGATCCCCATCTTCTTGAACTCACACAAGCGTTCATCGTTTGCAGAGAGCATCGCCACACGGCACCCGCTGAACTTTGCCAGCGCGAGCTCTGCATACGAGACGCCACCTCCCCAACCCCACACGTGAGGAGCCGGACAATCTTCTTCTGTCATCTGGACCCGCCAGACATGATAGGCGAGATTCCAGTTGGACCATGCGGTAATGTATCGCAGCGAGAACGCCGCCCATTGTTGGGGCGTGAATCGTGATTTGTCGGGGAGTGGAATTACCTGATACTGGTGAAGCTTGGTCTGCCGGGCGAGAAGCCCGATGGTTCCTTCGGCGTCGTACCCGAGGATCTTTTCTGGATAGCCGAACTTGTCCCATTTCCCATTACAAAAAAGGAGTGCGATATCTCCTTCCTTTACCGTTGTAACTGCCTTGCCGCATTTGAGAATCCTGACAACACCGGCATTCCCTATTACCACCTTCTCTTCTTTTCGCTGATGACAGATATCCACCGGCTTCCGGTCAAGAGCGTGAGACATATTTCCTTCCCAACAGCCGTAGAGAGATTCGACGAGGACTTCCTGGTCGGTGATTTCTTCGAACGTGTAATGCTCACGAACGAGTGTCGCGGGTTCGGTGCGCTTTGGGTCTTTTCCCTTGTACAATACCCATGCCTCGGTGGTGACAGACATATCTCCCCCTAACGAAGACGTGTAAAAGAACGAACGATGACCGGTGATGATGGAGTCGGGGACAGGAAGTGTGCGGATGCATTATGATGAATCGACAAGCCGGGATTGGTGACTTGCAACACTCATCACCGAACTTGTGCGCTGTTCCCCGAACGGGAAAATCGGGAGGGCGATTCGATAAGTTGAATTCCACAAACCATTTTAGTAGCTTTGTCCCATGGAATCCGTAGTCCGCCACACCGAAGACCTCTCGCTCAATGCCGCTATTGTCCGGAAACTCCTCGTGGGTTTTCTGCGGGATGAGATTCACGGCGCCGGATTCCAGAAGGGGGTTCTTGGTCTCTCCGGAGGGATCGATTCGACTGTCGCGACATACCTCGCTGCGGAAGCCCTGGGGAAAAAGAATGTCCTCGGCGTAATCATGCCGTACAGGACAAGCAACCCGCAAAGTCGTGTGGATGCTGAACGTGTGGGAGCTGCGCTTGGGATTCAAACCGAAGTCGTGGACATCACTCCGATGGTGGACCCTCTGCTCGAAAGGGGGAAAATCTCGGATCCGGTGCGCGCCGGAAATATCATGGCACGGCAGCGGATGATTATTCTGTACGATTACTCTTACAAGGAGGCCGCCCTGGTCATCGGCACCAGCAACAAGACGGAGATTTTCCTTGGCTACGGGACACTCTTTGGCGATACCGCCTCTGCTCTGAACCCGCTCGGTGATTTGTACAAAACGCAGGTCTGGCAGCTTGCCAGGGCCCTTGATGTTCCGCAGAACATTATTGACAAGAAACCATCTGCAGATCTCTGGAAGGGACAAACGGACGAAGGAGAGTTGGGGTTCACCTATGTGCAAGCGGATCATCTTCTCTATAACATGATTGACGAGCGACGGAGCGAGTCGGAACTTGTTGCAATGGGCTTTCAGCAGGAGTTTATACGCAGTATCAAAGACAAGGTGAAGAAGAGTCAGTTTAAACGCAGGCCCCCGCTGATCGCCAAAATCTCCCATCGCACCGTCAATGTCGACTTTCGCTATCCCCGTGACTGGGGGATGTGAGTCCGATGGTACATCAGTAACCCTTATGAATGAGTGAGACCATAGAGCCGGGTGCTCTCTACATCGTCAGCACCCCCATCGGGAACCTGGACGACATCACTCTCCGCGCAATACGAATCCTTGGCAGTGTTGACCTGGTTGCGGCAGAAGACACGCGCAAAACCAAATTCCTGCTGGACCATCTTTCCATTACAAAACCTCTGATCAGCTTTTATACCTACAATGAAGCACGACGGGTTCCAGAGCTCATTGAAATGCTCAAGGCGGGGAAGTCGGTTGCTCTTGTGACCGATGCCGGCACGCCAGGAGTTTCCGACCCGGCGTATTCGATTGTTTACGCTGCTGTTGCACGAGACGTGAGAGTCATACCAATCCCCGGTGCAAGTGCCGTGCTTGCTGCACTCGTTGCCAGCGGGCTTCCAACGGACCGCTTCGTTTTTGAGGGCTTTCTTCCAGTCAAGAAAGGAAGGAAAACGAAACTCGAGAGTCTTCGGGGGGAAGAACGGACGATGGTCTTCTATGAATCTCCTTTCAGAGTGGAAAGAACACTGGCAGACGTGAGACAGAATCTCGGCGACCGACAGGTTGCCGTTGTTCGTGAGTTGACAAAGAAATTCGAGCAGGTCCTTCGGGGAAAAGTGTCCGACGTCCTGGGCCGGATCAAAGGGAAATCGTTGAAAGGCGAGTTTGTCCTTGTTGTTGCCGGTGCATCGTATGTGGACCGCGAACCTGTGAGGATAGTACCTGAGTCGGTCGAGCACGACTAAATAGACCCGGAATTCTTCAGCAGCCATGCCACCACAATCGAATGGAGTTCCCCGACTGACCCGCACCGCACACCCGCTGGTGTACGAAATAAATACACGCGTCCTTGTGAACGAGCTTTCGAACGTCGCGGGGAAGCGTATCACCCTTGCCACGATACCCGATCCGATCCTCGACGAATGGGCGTCCCTTGGTTTTGATGCAGTATGGCTCATGGGGGTATGGACCACAGGTGCAATCGGCCTGCAAATGGCCTTGCGCCACGAAGGGTTGCTGGGAGATTACTCCCGTATCCTGCAGGATTTCACCACGGAAGACGTCATAGCTTCCCCCTATGCTGTAAAATCATACACGGTCTCCCGGGTTCTCGGAGGGAATGAGGCTCTACTCACTCTGCGGAAACGACTGCAAAAACGTGGGCTCGGCCTGATCCTCGACTTCGTTGTAAACCACACAGCAAGAGACCATCGGTGGGTTTCCCAACATCCTGAGTACTATATCAACGGTGCGGATGGCGATGATGTGAACCAGCCGGGGCTCTATTTCGCAACCAAGACGGCGAAGGGAAAAAGCGTGCTTGCTTTTGGCAAGGATCCGCACTTCCCCGGTTGGACCGATACAGCACAGCTCAACTATTGTCGTCCCGACACGAGATCGGCAGTCATCAAGGATCTTCAGAAGATTGCAGTGTTGTGTGACGGTGTCCGTTGTGACATGGCAATGCTGGTACTTCAGGATGTGTTTCAGCGAACCTGGGATGATCGAGCGCTTCCGGAGAAGCTCGATCCGGCAGATGGTGAGTTCTGGAGTGAAGCGATCTCAACTGTGCGGAAGAAAACCCCGGGGTTCATTTTCATGGCGGAAGCATACTGGAATCTGGAGTGGCAGCTCCAGCAGCTTGGATTCAATTACACATATGATAAGACTTTATATGACCGGCTCCTGAAGGAAGGTGCAAGCTCTGTCTACGATCACTTGAAGGCAGAGACGGATTATCAGAAGAAATCGGTCCGGTTCATTGAGAACCACGACGAAGTGCGTGCGGCTCATGCTCTTCCCTCTGAAGCTTGGAACTCAGCCGCGGCGACGGTAATAGCAACGGTACCGGGAATGGCATTGTTCCATGAAGGGCAACTGGATGGGAGAAAAATAAAGTTGCCAGTCCAACTCGGCCGGCGTCCCATTGAGCAAGTATCTGGACCGCTGAGGACGTTCTATACGAGGCTCCTCGCCTGTGTTGTTCATCCGGTGTTCCAACAGGGCACGTGGAAGCTGCTTGGCGCAAAACCAGCCTGGCACGAGAATCACTCATGGCAGAATTTTCTGGCATTTTGGTGGCATGAAAAATCCAACGGCGCACGCATGATTGTCGTAAACTATGCCCCTCACAATGGCCAGTGCTATATCCAGCTTGAAGTTGAAGGAGTGGAAGGACGGCAGGTAGAGTTCCGTGACCTCCTCGGTACCGCGGTCCACCTCCGGGAGAGATCGGTCCTAAACACGAAAGGGATGTACTTCGATCTCCCCGGATACGGGATTCACCTCTTCGATGTCCGGTCTTCAAGATAGTCCCCACTATAATCGAATCGGCTGTCGAGATTTTCATCACATCCTCTTGACTTTCTCCTATAATGCTGTATATTGTTAGCACTCATCTATCGGGAGTGCCAAAGTCATCATACTGGCCCCCAAATGACCGCATAAGTCATTCAATTCTAATAACATACAATAACAGGAGGTTTCTATGAAAGTTAAGCCATTGGCCGACCGAATCGTCATCAAGCCGGCGCAGGCAGAGGAGAAGACGAAGGGCGGCATCATCCTGCCCGATACTGCAAAGGAAAAGCCGGTCATCGGAGAAGTGGTCGCTGTTGGACCCGGCAAAGTTGGCGATGACGGGAAGAAGATACTGCCGGAAGTCAAGGTTGGGGACAAGGTCCTCTACGGCAAGTATTCCGGAACTGAGATCACTATCGAAGGTGAGGAATACCTGATCATGCGCGAAGCGGATGTATTCGCAATCGTGTAGTCTCGCTGTTCATCACAAACCGAATTTTTCTAAACAAGGAGATTAAAGACTATGGCAGCAAAACTCATTAGCTACAGCACCGACGCCCGGTCTGCATTGAAGCGTGGTGTGGACCAGCTCGCAGACGCGGTAAGGGTGACACTCGGCCCGAAGGGTCGCAATGTCGTCATTGACAAGAAGTTCGGTGCCCCCACCATCACAAAGGATGGTGTCACGGTTGCAAAGGAAATCGAGCTCGAGAACGCACTTGAGAACATGGGCGCACAGATGGTTCGCGAAGTCGCCTCCAAGACCTCGGATGTTGCGGGTGATGGAACCACGACGGCAACCGTTCTGGCACAGGCAATCGTTCGTGAAGGCCTGAAGAATGTCGCAGCCGGTGCAAATCCGATGGACCTGAAGCGCGGTATCGACCTCGCCGTCACCAAAGTGGTGGAAGGCCTGAAGGCGATCAGCAAGCCGGTCGACAAGACCAGCAAGAAGGAAATCGCACAGGTTGGCGCGATCTCTGCCAACAACGATAGTGTGATCGGGGACCTCATTGCAGAAGCAATGATGAAGGTTGGTACCGATGGCGTCATCACCGTTGAAGAAGCAAAGGGTACCGACACCAACATCGATGTGGTCGAAGGTATGCAATTCGACCGCGGCTATCTCTCACCATACTTCGTCACCGATGCAGAGACGATGGAAGCTGTGCTCGAGAACCCGATGATCCTCATCCACGACAAAAAGATCTCCTCGATGAAGGACCTTCTCCCGATCCTGGAGAAAGTTGCCCAGACCGGCAGCCCGATCCTCGTGATCGCTGAGGATCTCGAGGGCGAAGCGTTGGCGACTCTTGTTGTCAACAAGCTTCGTGGCACGCTCCGCGTTGCAGCAGTGAAGGCTCCGGGCTTCGGTGATCGCCGCAAGGCAATGCTTGAGGACATCGCAACCCTGACTGCAGGTACCGTGATCTCCGAGGAGCAGGGATACAAGCTGGAGAACGCAACGGTCACCTACCTTGGCCGTGCAAAGAAGGTCACGATCGACAAAGACAATACCACGATCGTTGAAGGCGCAGGCAAGAAGGACGACATCAAGAAGCGCATCAACGAGATCAAGGCACAGATTGAGAAGACCACCTCCGACTACGATAAGGAAAAACTGCAGGAGCGTCTCGCAAAGCTCTCCGGCGGTGTGGCCGTGTTGAAGATCGGTGCGGCGACTGAAACGGAGATGAAGGAGAAGAAGGCACGCGTGGAGGATGCCCTCCATGCAACCCGCGCAGCGGTCGAGGAAGGGATTGTCCCCGGTGGCGGCGTCGCATATCTCCGCGCAGCTTCCAAGCTGGACGGCCTGAAGGGCGCCAACGAGGATCAGGAGACGGGCGTCGAAATCATCCGTCGCTCACTCGAAGAGCCGATCCGTCAGATCGTTGCCAACGCGGGCCTCGAGGCTTCCGTGGTGGTGAACAAAGTGAAGGAAGGGAAGGACGACTTTGGTTTCAACGCATACACCGAGCAGTACGAGAACCTGATCAAGTCGGGCGTTATCGATCCGACCAAGGTTGCCCGTACGGCACTGGAGAACGCGGCCTCGGTTGCAGCGCTGTTGCTAACCACCGAAGCGACCGTCGTTGAGAAGCCGGAGGACAAGAAGGCAATGCCGGCAATGCCTGGCGGCGGTGGTATGGGAGATATGTATTAAGCCCAATGCACCGTTACAGCAAGACGAACCCCCGGTTCCTCTCTGGAGCCGGGGGTTTTCTATCTGGTGCCTCGGTTTCGCAAGTTTTCTCGCTCACCTCTTTTCAGAAAGAAGAAGGAGAAAGCACCACAGCTTTCCACGAGACCCAAGTTGTTACTTTCTCTTTGAAGAGAAAGTAACCAAAGAGAACTTCCCAAAATCGAAACGCACGGCATAGAGAGTGCCATTCCAGTGACATGCGATTTCAGCACCCGGCAATGGAGCGGTAAACGCTGAAATCGCGAACATGAGGTGTTCGCCGCCGCACACAGCCGTCGATTTCGGGAGGCATGGATTATGGTTGTTCCGTCTTTTTCCTAAGCCCTTCGGAAATCGCAGGCGGTGCGGGGCGCGGATCGATCTGGATTTGCGATTGAGGCTCTTTTGAGCGGGAACTGTGTTGGCCGCCTCAATCGCAGCGCCCCAGTGGATGGATTAACCCGCGCCGTGGGTTGCGATTCCGACGTCGTTTCTTTCCGCCCCTTTCTATGGACGGGCAAAGAAAGGGGCGATGAGAAAATTGCTGTTAGCTTCCACCGCGAGTTTTCTTGCCCACTTCTTTTCAAAAGGAAGTGGGAGAAAGCACCACAGACTTTCCACGGGACCCAAGTTGTCCGGCGGACAGGCCGCCGTCGATTTCGGAGGGCCGAGGCTCTGCGTGTGGGTGGGAGACATGTACTAAGCCATCCTCACACCAGTTACAAAGCGAAACCCTCGTCCCGACGCACGTTGGGGCGAGGGTTTTGTCTTTGTTGTGATATTCTCCAGAAAGGCCTTGACATCGACAATTTTTCTCTTATCATACGTGCGCCCAATCCGTTCTTACACACACCCGAAAATTACCGCTTTCTCGTCTGGAAACTTTGAGCAGAAGACCCACATCATCGGACCCGGTCCCATCATCCAGCTCACAAACATTCTCTTCCCGGTCCTCATCCATTGTATTGCGTATCCGTTCCATTGAGCATTGCCTCCAGTGATTCTTGGCTTCGTTTCACCAACAACCCCCGAACCATCGGGGGATTCACTTCATCACCATCATAAGGAGAACCACCTATGAAGAGAGTCTTCATAGCAGCACTTGCAATGCTCTCGTTCGCACTGCTTGCCGCGACACCACTGCAGGCGCAGGAATGGTCTGCCGCACAGAAAGAGGTGTGGAAGAACGTTGAGGCATACTGGGCGCTGGATGCTGCAGGAAACCTCGACGGGTTTATGTCCTACTTCCATGATAGCTACATCGGCTGGGAAATCAATCAACCCATGCCGGGAAACAAAGCAACCGTGAGGAAGTTCATTGATCACGACTATAAGACGGAAAAAACCATTCTGTACAACATCACGCCGGTCACAATCAATGTCATCGGCAACGTTGCGATTGCGAACTATTACTACACAAGGATCGTCAAGGATGCAGAAGGAAAAGAGAAGGGGAGGTCCGGGCGCTGGGCCGATGTCCTGATGAAGCAGGGAGACAAGTGGGTGCTGATCGGCGATCACGGCGGGAGAACATCGAAAGACTAGGAAACAAAGAAGACCTGCTCAACGGATGATCTAACGATCAACAAGCAGGTTCACATCATTTCACCATCCAACAAAGGAGTAGTATGAAACACATCACCGTTCTTTTGATGCTCGGCCTCGTTGCCGCACTTTTCTCCTCCGGCTCCGCCTTTGCACAGGCGCAAAGTGAGGATCATCTTTTTGTTTCGTCAACATTCAAGACCACGATGCCGGAGGGTGGAAGACTTGCCGAACGGGATTCTCTGATGGAGATCTATAATAAGCAGGTGATCGAAAAGAACCCTCTTATCCTCAGCCAGCGGGTGATGCAGCATTTCTATGGCCACGATAATCGCGACATGGTTTTCGTGACAGAATATAAGAGCTGGGCGGACATTGACGCTGCCGACACGAAAAACACGGAACTGTTTGAGAAATATTGGGCCGACCAGCCCAGCCGACGACAGTATAACCGGATGCTCAATAAGTACTTTGCCGGCCACGGCGATGAGATCTACAGTGAGAAGACGAAACTCCGGAAGTAACCTCCGGCAGACTACCGTCTCCAAAACGAAGCCCTCGCCCCGACAAGACTCGGGACGGGGGCTTTCTGTTATTGCTTTGCCCGGGCAACGAGTCCCGATGGTGTTTATCGGGTGAAGTCGAAGGGTGGCACGCGCTGAACATGCGTCGACTCCGCCCGTCGTCAAAAAGCAGACTCCTCGCTGCGCTCGGCATGACGGAGGTTGGCCTGCCACGACAAAGCCCTCCCCGATGTGTCGAGGGCTTTCTGCATTTGTACATGAAGAGGACAATGACTATCTTCACGATGTGAGAGTCAGACTTCATCATATTCTTCTCGGGTTGACTGTTTCGGCCTATGCGCTTGGTGCACTCGCCGGGAACAATCGAACCTCGAAGTCACTTCACGGGACCGCTCTCGCGTGCCAGCGGTTGGCGACAGCGGAGAAATCCCGCCCATCAGATTCAAGGCCGGTGTGGAGTGAGTGCAAGTGCATTCCCTCCAGCACAAAGGTGGAGTTCCATCCGGCAACGCCCCTTCTGGCAGACCCGTTTCAGCATCGTCAGGATTTCATAATCCTTCCACGTGCCTCGTGCACACTCCTGCCTGTTCGATGTGTCTACGTTCGATTTTTGCCACGAGACCCCCCGTCAGCATAGTATCCCTGTACAAGTAATCTCAGCATAACCAAAGCAAAGCGACATCCCATCTTTCTATCACTCATGGAATTATTGGGGTTGTCGATTTGCATGACACTTGTTATGGAGAACTACGATGACACATCAAGATCAGCCAAAACAACAAAGCGAAAGCGAACAAGGCTCTGGAATACAGTTTAAGATCCTCCTTGCAGTAATTGCCCTCGGCCTCCTGGCGTTGGTGCTAAAGTCAATTGGAATCTTCTAAGTGAAGTCGAAGGGTGGCACGCGCTGAACATGCTTCGACTCCGCTCGTCGTCAAGAGCAGACTCCTCGCTGCGCTCAGCATGACGGAGGTTGGGGTCGGCCTGGCATTATGTAAGGATGGCCCTGTCACCCTGAGCGCCCGCCCGACCGAACTCACAACAGCATTTGATCGGTCGTTCGGGCGGGCAACGAGTCCCGATGGTGTTTATCGGGACGAGTGAAGTCGAAGGGTGGCACGCGCTGAGCATGCTTCGACTCCGCTCGCCGTCAAGAGCAGACTCCTCGCTGCGCGTAGGGGCGACTCGTCGAGTCGCCCCTACAACTCGCTTCGTGAAGACAACCTCGCCGATGTGGCGG
>DASRUE010000037.1:0-3162 GCA_035687895.1 Bacteroidota bacterium
GTTCTATTCGGAGCAAACGAAATCTTTGTCACCAGAACAACGACCTTTAAGGCCAGGCTATACAGACCCGGATTCTTGCCCAGTGAAGTACAGTCGCATACAATATATGTGCGCGACTCTGCGAAGACCACTCGAGTGGCGTACGATGAAGGAGCGCCTTCCAAGGAACAGTTGTTCTCGTCCCGCGAAGCAGGATGTGCATCATGCCACCTTCCACTTCGCTCGCAGGGTTCTGAACCCCTGAAAAAGGCGGACTCTACTTTGACGGGTGGTTCCTGATGTTGTTGGATCGGATCTCTACAAAAATGATCGGGAGACGAAGAACGCGTTGGACACAATCTTAAGCGATTTTCGCATGTGACAGATTCTCAATTCATTGGGCGGAACCTGCAATAATGAAGAATCGATGGAAGTTCGCGGTTTATGCATTTCTGTCGGTTGGAGCGATTGTACTCGTATCTGCCGCCGTATTCCTCTTCTACTCGGATCCATTTATCAACACCTTCCTCAAGGGTCGGATCACTGAAGCTTTCCGAGAGGCCTATCCGGTATACTCCATTCGAATTGGTGGCCTGCATTACAATATCAGGGAGAACCGCATTGGATTCGACTCTGTAGCATTGACGACTATGGATTCCACCTTGTCGTGCACTATTGCGGCGTACTCCGTAAGTGGGATTGGTTGGTTGGAACTTCTTTGGGCAAGAGGTCTTGTTCCTAGCGGCTTTACCGGAACTGTTCTTGACGCACATGGGGTTGTGGTGAACTTTCCGCAGGAACAGTATGAGCTTCGTTGCGAACTGCTGCGTGTATCAGTGCCGGATTCCGAGATAGTAGTTGAAGCTTTGAAGCTTCATCCTCTGGGCGATGATGAGCACTTTTTTGGAGGGAGCAAATTCAGAAAAACACGGTTTCGCCTTGTTGTTCCACATGCCAGAGTAACGGGCTTGGCATGTCTCGAACTGCTGCAAGGGAAGATGTACCGTACCCGCTCCGCCCACATCTACGATGCATTCATTGACGTGTTGATCAATAAGGACAAACCCGCCGCCAGGGACACCTCAAGTCCCCCCATGCCGAACGAGATTCTCGCTTCGATAGAACAAACCATCGAGGTTGACAGCTTGAACATTTGGAATGGAGGGCTCAAGTATGGCGAGAGGTTTGCTGCTGGCTCAGAGCCCGCCGTGATAACGTTGGATAGCATGCAGGTATCAGTAAGAGGTATTGATAACCGTGGCGACGCAAGCGATACGGTAGTGATTCGCGCAAAAGGGGAATTCATGAAGTCCGCAGAGGTGAATATCCTTATGTCGATTCCCATTTCATCGCCGGAGTTCTCGTTTCAATACTCCGGCTCGCTGAGTAGTATGAAACTGAACGCGCTCAATCCGTTCGTTGACCCTGCCGAACAGGTGCGCATTAAATCCGGCAGTCTTCAGGCGGGATCGTTCGATATCAATGTTACTGCGGGACACGCAAGCGGTAGTGTGCGGGCTGTCTACAGAGACCTGACACTTGCAGCCATTAACAAACATACGGGAAGTGAGAAGGGCTTTTTCGACGGAATCGCTTCGTTCGTGGCCAACACCTTCAAGATCCGCGGGACCAATGTGTCGGATAAATCGGGTTCGATAAAGATCGGTGAGGTAAAATATACGCGGAAGCGGGATGAGTTTTTCTTGGAATTTGTGTGGTTTGCACTTCGCAGCGGCGTGGGGGATGTTGTTGGATTCTGAATATCGACTACTGCATTTTGATCCCCGCCTCTGCATCTGAGAATCAAAATTCCTACCTTCCATCATGCAGGAAGCACCCGTCACGGCCATTCAGGCGATACAGGCAATCCTTGCCCCCGCACTCGGAATCTCCGCGGTTGGGTTACTCCTCCTTGCGCTCATGAACCGGTATTCCACTATTGTGAACCGAATTCGTCTCCTGAATGATGAGAAGCGAAGGTTCGCAAGGCACCTCGCGGAAAAAGGGGACCTGAGTTTTACGGATAACAACCGGTACATGAGTATCAGAAAGCAGACAGAGGAGTTGCTCGTCCGGAGTGGTCTCGTGCGCAATGCTGTTCTCTCCATGCAGACTGCCGTGGCGATGTTCGTTCTCTCCTCAATTGCCATCGGGTTGAATCTTTTCGTGAGTAGCGATGCGTTCAGAATCCTTCCTCTCATTGTCTTCATCATCGGCATGACCGGCATCCTTGTGGGGGTTGTGTTTGCAGGGATTGAAGTGCATCGATCGTTTAAGATTGTTCTTCTCGAGGTGAAGGCCGAAGAGTAGTCACGCAGGCCCCGGTCTATTCCTTCCCGCCTCCATCCCATCGTCGTTCAGCTCCAGATCATCCACAAACCATCGGCCCATTCCATGAAGACCGTCATCATATTGGCACTCTCGGCGGTATTCGTTGCACTGCTGTCGTTTCCCCTCCGCGCGCAATCGAAAAAGTACGGGATTAAATCCGGTGTCGTGACCTTCGAAGAGACAACCACCATGGGGAAGATGAAGATCGGGGGAAAGCAGGTCATCTATTTCGAGGAGTACGGCTTGAAGGAATGCAGAGACACGTACGAGAGTGGGGTTCTCAAGGAGACGTTCCTTAGCGATGGACACAACCTCTATACAGTCAATCATGCAGAGAAAACTGCATTCAGGCGTGGCCAGGCAAGCCGAGGGACAGAGCTTCGCTTTGATTGGAACGAAGAGGTTTCTGAAAAAGACAAACGTGAAGGCAAAGCGAGGAAGCTACCCAATATGATCGTGGCAGGAAAGGATTGCGAATCCTTCGAACTCATCACCGCCTCCGGCAAAACGGTGTTCGCGGGATGGAACCATATTTGTCTCATGATTGAATTGACCGGGCCAAAGATGAGAAAGGTTTCGAAGGCCATCAAGATCGAGGAGAATGCCAGTGTGCCGGCGGAGAAGTTCAGGGTGCCGCGGGGCTACTCCATCAAGTGAGCCGTGGGTTGTCGGCTCGTCACGCTCTTCGCTTCGTTCGTCGCGTGGGAGTAGCATCCATAGGGTTCTCCGGCCACAGATGTTTTGGGTAGCGACCGCGCATCTGCTTCCTGACCTCAGGATAGGCATTGGTCCAGAAGCTTCGAAGATCCTGTGTTACCGCGAGGGGACGGTGTGCCGGTGAAAGTAGATGGA
>DASRUE010000038.1:0-5438 GCA_035687895.1 Bacteroidota bacterium
GTGTGCCATAACGTAAGCAATCCCCTCTATGCCGCGAATCCGATCACGCAGCCTCCTCATGAATACAGTCCCATCGAGCGAACGCACAGCGAATGGCTGTTGAGCTGGTACGCGCAGCAAGGCGAGGCGGGCAATTGCCAGGCATGCCATATGCGGCCGGAGATCGGGTACGGCTGCACCATAGTTGGGACACCGCTGCGGCAAAATGTTCCCAAGCACAATCTTACCGGCGGTAACACGTTTGTGCCCGACATTCTCGCCGACTTCTGGGGAAACGCTGTCGATACATCGCGACTCGCGGCGGGCAAGCAGCGCGCCATTGCGACGCTGCAGAGTGCAGCCAGCCTCGAAGCGACGGCGTATCGTCTGCATGATACCGTGACCGTGCAAGTGCGAGTCACCAATCTTACCGGTCACAAGCTCCCAACAGGTTATCCCGAGGGACGACGCATGTGGCTGAATATTGTCGGGCGCGAAGCATCCGGTGATACGGTGTTTCAATCAGGATCATATGATGTTCAGACGGCAGACTTGACGATTGACGCGCAGGCAAAAGTGTACGAAATCAAGCCTGGCCTCACTCTGGCCCGCGCATTGCAGCACGGCTTACCTCCAGGCCCGTCTTTTCATTTTATCCTTAACGATTCGATCTACTACGACAACCGCATTCCCCCACGCGGCTTCAGCAATGCTGCGTTCGCTCAGCATTTTGCTCAGCCAGTCGGCTATGCATATGCCGATGGTCAATTCTGGGACAGTACGACCTATCATCTTCCTGTAAAGGTTACCGCGGTGAGCGCCACGTTGTACTATCAAACCGCGAGCAAACAATACATTACTTTCCTTCGTGACGAGAACGTCGGGAATCCGTACGACTGGCGGGCGTGGGGAGACAGCTTATACTCCGCGTGGACCCGGAAAGGGAAGTCACGACCGGTTGCCATGAATACCGTAAACGTGCTCGTCACGTCGGTCCAACAAACGAATGAAGTTGTACAACAATTCCGGCTTGAACAGAACTATCCCAACCCGTTCAACCCCACTACAACTATCAATTTTCAATTGCCAATTGGTAATCACGTAACGCTCAAGGTGTACGATGTGTTGGGGAGGGAAGTGAGAACGCTGGTGAATGAGAATCTGCAAGCGGGGAGTTATGAAACGACCTTTTCCGCCGAAGGCGGATCCGCCTCTGGCGGAGATGCGACAGGCTTGGCGAGCGGGGTGTATTTCTATCAGCTACACGCCGGAGAGTTCACTCAGACGAAGCGGCTCTTGTTGCTGCGTTGAATCCTGCACGTGAGCGGAATTCTCGAAAGCGGGGAATTCCGTCGCTTTCTGGCCAGAGTTGTTGTGAATCCCGTCTCGATGAAACTTGAGACGGGATCTTCTTTTTTGCCCTCCCTCAATTGACATCCGTCCAAACTTGGAGTACCTTTCTTCCAATCCGGTTCCTTTAATCGCTACAACGCATGTCTCGTCCATTCCTGAAGCTTTCAGCAATCCTCCTCGTTCTCCACACAAGTGTGTTTGGTCAGGTTCTTCCATTCCACACCTACACCACAAAGGACGGTCTCCTTTCCAACCGCATTTTGACCATGATGCAAGACTCGCGCGGATACCTGTGGATCGGAACCGCTGACGGTGTGTCCGTTTTCGATGGGGTGACATTCAAAAACTACACACCGGCCGATGGACTTGCGGGAAGCTATGTTACAAGCATCATCGAAAGCAAAAAAGCGCCCGGAACAATGTGGATCGGGACGCTCGATGGGGGCTTGTGCATGTTTGCCAACGGTACATTCAGGAAAATCGATCTTGGAACGTCATCGACGCAGGTCTTTTCATTGATGGAAGATCTGGAAGGAACCCTCTGGTGTGGAACGAACGATCTTGTTCTTCAGGTACGTGAAGACACTGTCACGCCGTTCCATAGAGAGTTAATCCCTCGCGGTGAGACTGGAATCGTTGAAGGAAGCGACAGCCTCGTCTACATCGCTAGCCAGATGGCCCTTTTCGTTCACTCAAACAGGTCAGGTGTACTGAGACCCATAGATCTGGATCTCACCAGAGGCGTGTTACTCGCGGGCATTAACAAAGACACAAAAGGTGACGTGTGGGGTGCTTCGACAGACAGCACTGTTTATCACTTTCGAGGTGCCATGCTTCTGGAGAAACGTCACATCGGGACCAGGTCAAATTATCCAATGGTATTCGACAACGACGATGAACTCTGGTTTGGCGGAGTGTTCAGAATACCTCTCAATCAACTAGCAGGTGGTCGGCCCATTCACTACACAACTGAAAACGGATTGCCGGGCGGCATCGTCTACCCACTGTTGGTTGATAGCGAAGATAATATCTGGTTTGGCAGTTGGGACAATGGTCTGGTCAAGTTAGCCGAGAAGGATATTGTTAGTTTCCCAGCGAAGATCCATGATTCAAAAAATGCAGTGATCGCTGATGACCACGGGCGGTTGTGGGGACTTGCGGTGGATGGTGTGTACGAATACTGGCTCGCTTCAGATGGGTCGTGGCATCAGACACGTCACCTCATCGGGCCGCCATCCAACCCGTTGTTGCATGGTTCAACCGGGGCATTCGCTCACGGTTATCTCTGGATAGGCTGCAATGACAGGACAATCAAAGGATACAGAGTCCGTGCATCTCATCCTACTATGCCTTCGTCCATGACATTGGTGAGAACAATCTCCTTCAAACAAAGGTTGTTTACGGAAGATCTTTTCGGTGTTCACTCCGATCGGGATAACAATCTTTGGTGTGTTATCGGAAACACTCTCGAAGTCGTTGATGTCAGTGGTGAGCCAAGAGTGATTCGGAGAATCGCATCGCCTCCGTTACCTTCAAACGCTTTTGTCAATTCCCTGTGGAAAGATCGCCGTGGAAATGTCTGGATCGGTGAGTACAATTTGGGTTTGTTTCTTCTCCCCTACGGCAGCTCGCATGATGATACTGTCATGCACTTTACCACGAAGAACGGGCTGCCGGACAATAGCATCCGGTCAATCACCGAAGATAGAGATGGAAGAGTCTGGATAGGAACGCGGTTCGGTGGATTGGCAGTGTACGAGGATGGGAAGTTCACCACGATCTCGACGAAGGATGGTCTGCTGAGTAACCACATCCGAGGCATGGCTTGTGATAGCACGGGGACAATGTGGCTGGGAACATCCCTTGGACCCATGTATATCAATACCCGAGACAACAAGCGTTTCGGCTGGAACAATGAACTCCTCGGCATCCGCGCTAATGCCTGCGGCGTTCATGCACAGGGTTTTCTCTGGTTCGCAACAAGCAACGGTCTTACGCTGTACCAGCATTCCAAACATCGTCTGAATACGAATGCGCCGCCGGTATACATCACGAGTTTCACTGTAAATGGGCAGTCTTTTGACGTTGGGTCTCCCGCCGCGTTGTCGTACCAGCAGAATAACTGTGTGATCGGCTTTGTTGGCATCAGTTTGCGGGATGAGAGTGCAGTTCGGTACCAGTACAGATTGCAAGGAGTAGATACATCGTGGGGTTCTCCTACTTCCCAACGCAGCGTAACGTTCGCGACTCTCAGTCCGGGTACGTACGCGTTTGAAGTAAAAGCAATCAATGCAGATGGTATCACAAGCGCTGCTCCAGCCGCCGTCTCTTTTACGATCCATCCACCGTTCTGGCAGCGTTGGTGGTTTATTGCGCTGTGCGCTCTTGCAGCAGCCGGCGTAGGGTATGCGTTGTACAGATACCGCATCGAGAAGTTGTTGGAGGTGGAACGACTGCGCACGCGCATCGCGTCGGACCTTCACGATGATATCGGTTCAGGACTCACGCGCATCGCAATCCTCTCCGATATGGCCCTAAAACAAAGCACGCAGGATGAGGTTTCCGCGGACTCACCGATGAGAACAGTAGGCTTTGTTGCACGCGAACTGCACGAAGTTATGACGGACGTTGTATGGGCAATTGGTCCTGAGCGCGAAGGTTCCGGCAGCCCCCTGCGACGCATCAAAGTGTTTGCGACTGAGATGTGTGAGGGGGCTGGCGTTGCACTCCGGTTTTCGGCAGATGAAAAACTCGACCAGATGGTTCTTACTCCCCAGGTCCGACGAGCCGTGCTCATGATCGGCAAAGAAGCGATTACCAATGTTGTACGGCATGCAATGTGCACCGAGGTGCTTGTGAACCTTGGAGCTTCTGAGAAGTTTTTCCGCATCTCAGTCGAGGATAACGGGAAAGGATTTGCGACAGGCAATCTTCCGCGGATGAGTGGGCTGGTGAACATGCAGAGGCGTGCTGAGAAAGCCGGAGGCTCGCTCAAGGTTCTATCGACTCCTGGTTCAGGGACGCGTGTGGAAGCGCATATTCCGTTGAATGTATACTGAACAAACGTTCAGTTGATTCGTCACGTTATGCACAGTATCTTAACACGTCCACGAATCATTGACCCATGAAGCTTAACGGCGAAGAAAATCCCATACGCGTTGCGATTATTGATGATGACGACGACATCCGCGAAGGGCTTCGTTGGATGATTGAGCACTCGGAGGGTTTTGAGTGCGTTGGTTCATTCAGCCATTGTGGGGCGGGATTGGAAAAATTCGCCGAAGTCGTTCCAGATGTTGTCCTTATGGATATCGCCATGCCCGGGAAATCTGGAATCGAATGCGTCGAAGTATTGAAAAATGAGTATCCTGATATTCAAGTGCTGATGCTCACTGTGTACAGTGAGGATGAAAAGATCTTCCAGTCTTTGCGTGCGGGGGCAGTAGGCTACCTGCTCAAGAAGATGCCTGCTGAAAAGCTCCTGGACGCAATCAGGGACGCGTACGCGGGGGGCGCTCCAATGTCGGGCGAGATCGCACGTAAAGTCCTGCACTATTTTCAGCGGCCCAACAGCGAAGTTCTCACTTCCTCCCTTTCATTAAGAGAAGTGGAAGTTATCAACCTCTTAATCGAAGGTCACAGTTACAAAGCCATCGCTGATAAGCTCTTTCTTAGTGTCCACACAGTCCGCTTCCACCTCCACAATATCTACGGAAAGCTGCACGTCAGTAGTCGCGCAGAGGCCGTAGCCAAAGCCCTCCGCACAAGGCAATCGCGTTAGACAACGCGTAAAAACCGTACATCTGTTCAGTTGCGGCTCGCCCCTTCTTGAATGCATATTAGAGGCGTAACTATCTTCATCCCGTTCTATTACATTCTCACTGGAGGCGGCCCATGCAACGCTCTACGTTGATGACGATCGTTTTCGCAGTCGGCTTTCTGATGTTTCCATTTGACGTCACGGGCCAAATCCCTCGTACACTTTCCTACCAAGGCATTCTCACCGATACATCCGGTACTCCGAAACCTGATGGCAATTACGGCATCGCCTTCCGGCTCTACAACGTGCCAGGGGGAGGAAGTGCTCTCTGGACTGAAACGAAAAC
>DASRUE010000039.1:0-13440 GCA_035687895.1 Bacteroidota bacterium
CGGAAACAGGCTGTAATAACAAACCCTGCTCACAAGGCAGGGTTTTTTTTGACCCCCAGACCACCTCCACCCTTCGGACTGGGGTCACCGCAAAAGAGCAAGCTTCCTGGTTTGAACAAACTCTCCAGCTTTGAGCCGGTACAAGTACACACCACTCTTAATCCCCTCGCGTCGAACTTCACCTCATGACTTCCCGGCGCTTTCACCTCATCCACAAGTGTCGCCACTTCCCTCCCCAAAACATCAAACACCTTCAGACTGACTGACTCTCGACTCTTGACTCTATAAACTATTTTCGTGCTTGGATTGAACGGGTAGTTCTGATGCAGAATAAGATCAGTCGGAGAATCGGTGGAGTTGTTACCAACGTTTGTGGTAATCGTCCGTCTGTACATGGGCGCGCCATTGTTTTGGGTCTAGAAACATACCGGAGTACAGCCTACTTTCAGCCGAATCCACCATTCGCGCGCAGCTTGTAAAAGTACACGCCGCTTCTTTTCTGCTGACCTCATTTATCAATCATCGCCTGCAATTTTTCTATGGGGAAATATTCTTCTATCCTTTTTCTGAAATTTTCACCGACAGCACCAGAGTTCCAGGTCCAATGCATCCAAATAATCTGGGGAGCATATTTCGGCAGATCTTTCCGCCAATAAGAAGGATTTGCCGTTACCAGCATTCCTCCGCCTTCCGCTTCCGTCATAAAAATGGGAATGTCTGCAGTTACAGGATGCCAGTCATAAATGATAGCCGGTGAATCAAGCAAGCCTTCCCGGGTTGTTTTCTCCATCTCTTTTTCATACAGCTTTAATGTTGTTGCTTTTAGTTTCATCACTTTATCTTTTTTTTCATCTCTCAATTGTTCGTCTGTTCTGTAACTATCGAGATAATTTTTCCTGGCTGCTTCTTTTTTCGTAGGATTGTTTTTATAATCTTGGTCTATTTTATTAAGCCATTTGTTTTTTGTTGCTTCCTGTTCCTCCTTTGAACGAACTGGCATTTCTGAAAGAATACCCTGTAACATTTGATCATAAAATTTATCAAGCCAGGGAATGCAATAGTCCAGGTATTGTTTTCGGGAAACAGGTAAATAAGGCTGACTACCTCTGCGGCAAATCAGGACACCACGGAAATTGTAGGAACCGGGCTGATGAAAAAATTCATAAGCCTTCCATGTTTCTTTAGCAGGATAACGTTGATATACCTGGTAGCCTTTGATCGTCATATTATCCATATCAGAACCTTTACTTCCCAAACCTGGCAGCGCAGCATTTACATCAATAGAAAGCCAGGTGCTTGTTTCGCCGCTCACTCTTACTTCTCTTTTGGGGGCATCATTGAAACAGTAATAATGAAAGAAGCTGGCTGTATAACTGTATTTGCCGGTTGAATTTCCATTGATATCATCTCCTGTAAAACTTCCATCAGGTTCTTTACGGTATTTTATTTTCTGTGCAAAAAAACTATTGGCTATTTGTGTGCGGTGCCACACAGCATCAACTCCTTTTGGCTCAGGGTAGGCTTCAAATACTAATTTGTGTACTGCATCCAACCGTTTAAACGTTTCCTGTTGTTCCGTCTTTGAAAAACCGGGGCTGCCCGGATAATCATGTTTAGTTTTCCATTTTCCATCTAATGACATATACAGTTTATCATCACAATTGGCAGTTGTTGTGGTGATGACTCCCTGGCAATAAGATTGCAGGTGAATGCTGACCAGAACCAGTGTGATGAACTTCATTTTCTTTTTTGTCCTCAGTATATTTGGCTATCGTACGATTAAGAGCTTCTTACTCGCCGAAAAACTTCCGGCATTGAGTTTGTAGAAATACACCCCGCTTGCCAATCCGTTCGCGTCGAGACGCGCCGACTTGAAGCCTGCATCCTGAACCTCGCTCACCAGCGTTCGCACTTCTCTTCCGAGAATATCAAAAACTCTGAGAGAGACGAAACCGGCAGCAGGTAAGTCGTATCGAATTGTTGTCGTGGGGTTGAACGGGTTGGGAAAGTTCTGGTGCAGCGAGAAGACTCTTGGTACGTCGGACGAAGTACTCCGCACCGCTGTAATAATCGTTCGTCTGTAAATGGGCCCGCCGTTGTTTTGGTCGAGGAACATACCAGCGTACAGTTTGCTCGCGGCAGAATCTGCTTCAATCGCGGACATCTTGCCGCTTGTGGGAAGGCCTTCGTTTATGAAGCGCCACGAGGCGCCGCGATCAGTACTTTCGAGAATGCCGCCGCCGGTATTCGCGGCTAGGCTTCCCTTGTCATACGCCGCAATGTAGATCAGATCCCATGCGACCCTTCTGAGGTGGGCAAACGTGGACATTTCAGCATTTGCTGGACCTGAATAGAGAAGCTGAACAGTCAAGATACCCAGAATGACGGCCTTCCGAACCTTTCCGTTTGTTGTTCCCGCGACTATCGCCTCAAGATATGACCCTCCAGAACTTGCGACCGTGCCGACCAACGAATCGCGCACAACGATAAGCGAGGATACAGTGTCGCCAACCGCAGATAGTCCTGTGCGAACAAAAGACTGACCCTGATTCGTCGAGTAATACACTCCGTTCAAATTCGGGTTGGATTGGTGTTGCACAGCAACGAACACCCATCCGTTCTGATCAATGGCGATATCACGCACCCACGAACCCAGGGGCAGATTGGAGATAATGCTCCATGCGCCTGTGGTTCCTCCGGAAAGATTCCGGGCAATACCATACCGCGATCCGTTGTAGGCTCGCAGGGGATTCGACGGATCGAACGCCACGGCAAACACATTGTTGCTCGGACCACCGTCCCAGGTAAGATTCCACGTTGTACCATTGTTCGTGGAGTAATACAAGCCTTCTGTTTGCGTTGGAGTGGGCCAGACGCTTGCGAAGAGAATGCTGTCCTGCTTCAGAGCAATCGTGCGAGCGATGTACGCGGGAAACACTCGCGTCCACGTGTCTCCTCCATCGGTAGAGCGATGCACACCGCCCGTATCAGCGTTGGGCCAGTTGAAACTTCCTGTCGTTGCAAACAGATAGCCGTTGCTCTGCTTCACGACGAGGTCGGTGATGCCGCTTCCCTTCGGTGAGTTTGCAGTCTGTACCCATTGGGCTGCAGAGAGGGAGATGACAAATGCCGTGATGAAAGTAGCTTGCCAAGACTTCGTAGCACGTTCATGAAAGTCCTCCTGCAAATTGATGTTGAGAAACTCTCTTTATGGTTCAGATCCAATACTCCATCAATCCCTGCCTGACCGGTCGAAGACTCGACTCGTTGAGCAGGCAGGCATTACTCCTATGGTCGTCACCTCAGAAGCACCAGCTTTTTCGTCTCCACAAAATCTCCTGCCCTGAGTTTGTAGAAATACACGCCGCTCGAAAGGTTTCCCCCATCGAAGGTCACCGCATGTTCGCCTGGGTTCTTGATTTCATCCACAAGCGTCGCCACTTCCCGGCCCAACACATCAAACACTTTCAGACTCACCGACTCTCGACTCTTGACTCTATAGACTATTTTTGTACTCGGATTGAACGGGTTCGGGTAGTTCTGCTCGAGCAAGAATCTCTTTGGGATCGCGGGTTCTGTTCCTACGCTGTTGATGATATTCGTCCCGCGCAGGATTCCTCCACCGTTCGTTCCGATCAACGCCACCAACCCTGCAGTGTTGCTGTTGTTGTTCGGGATCTCCATGACCAAACCACTTAGATTTTCAAGAGTTGTATAAGTAGGTAAGATGCTGAAGACGCAAGCTGCCCCGGGTCTTCGAGCATAAAGGAGAGAAACTGCAATTGCAAGCATGTCAATATCGAGACGGCTTATGCCAACGGCAACGCCGCGAATCTCCCGAATCTTTTGCGCAGTCACCTCCGTGGTGGTCCATGTGCCGTTTTCAAATTCTAATACTCCCGATCCCCACGTCCCGGCTGCTACCGGAGGGCATTGAGGTCCACTTTCAAGTGTCGAAGAATCTCGGCGAACAGCGATTGTTGTTACATTGAGATCTGTCAGCCCATTGTTAAACTCCCCCCATGTATTGCCATTGTCAGTCGAGCGATACACGCCTCTGCTCGTGCCAAAGCCGGACCCAACGCCCGTTGCCACATACACAGTATCGCGTTCGAATGCAATGTCCGCAATCTTCGCGATCTGAGTGGAGGGAGTGCTCGATGTCCATGTTACGCCGTCGTTTGTGGAGCGTCGGACAGCTGATCCAAAGCCCGCAAAGACATGTCCTTGCGCATTGCACGCAACCGCCGTGCAGGCATAGAGCGACGCCACGTTTATCCATGTTGTCCCTTGATTGGTCGAGCGGTATCCGCGTGCGCTGAGTCCGATGGCTGATACGAACACCGTTCCGGTCGTTGGGCTTACTGTGAGGTCAAAAAGTTGGTCGGCGGGTGGAATTCCATTGGACGCAGAAAACCAGGTCAAACCTGTGTCCGTCGAGCGCCACACACCTGTGAGCAGCGTCGCCGCGTAGAGATCGCCATTCGGCGCTTCGTCAATCGCGACCACGTGCGTGTTCGTCATGCCGTTCACAACTTGCGTCCAGGTGTCGCTCGGACTGCTTGTGCCGTTGGAGCGATACGTACCGAGCCCTGCGGTACCGGTGATGATCGTAGTGCCGGACGCGATGACGTTCAGAAAGCTTATATCCGGCAATCCGGTTTCTTGTGTCCATGTCGTCCCGCCGTCGGTGGATTTGTACACTACACTGGTATACGTGGCTGCGTACATTGCGTTAGGGGCAAAAGCAATCTCGGCATACCCGGTCGCGGGTGCCGTAACGTTCGCCCAACTGTCTCCATTGTTTGTTGAGCGGTACAAGAATAGTCCCGAACTTGTATAAATGTCGCCTGATGGGCTTACACCGACCCAATTCATTTGAAGGGGAGAAGGTATTCCGTTGTTGATTGCACTCCAATCCGCGCCAGCATTCGTCGAACGAAACACACCGCCGCCGTCCGTTGCTGCGAAGAGGTAACCGTTGCTCATCTTGGTCGCGAGCGATATCACATCGGTGTTCGTCAGCCCGATGTTTATTGTTGTGAATGTCGTGCCGTTGTCGGTAGAGCGATAGATACCGCCAGGGATGCATCCCGCGAGGATGTCGCCATTCGTGGGAACGAGCAGCGTTCTGACGTTTGTGGTGTTCAGGGCGTTGTTGAGTTTCTGCCAAGAGATTCCGCCATTGGTTGAACGGAAGAAACCCTGAACGGACGTTCCAATGAAAATGTGTCCGCTGGAATTCAGAGCGATCGCACGCGGATCGATGATGAGGGTATCGTTGTAGATTTGCACCCACGTGTTGCCGTTGTCGGTGGTCTTGAAAACCCCACCGACAAATGTTGCAGCGTAGATGTTGCCCGCCGCGTCTGTGGCGAGATCATTGATCCAGCCGCCGTAGGGGCCGACTGATGTGAAGCTTTGAGAAAGAGATGCGCTGCTGAACAGCAACGCCGCCGCGATGAGGATAAGAGATTTTTTCACACGACCTCCATTCATTTTGCTAAGATGAGTTTCTTCGTGTCGTGAAAACTTCCCGCCTGCAATCTGTAGAAATACACCCCGCTCGAAAGGGTTGCCGCATCAAAGGTAACCGCATGTTCGCCGGGATCCTTGATCTCATCAACAAGCGTTGCCACTTCTCTCCCCAGGACATCAAACACCTTTAGCGCTATGTGTTCTTTGTTCGCTATTCGATATTCAATGCGCGTGGACGGATTGAACGGGTTCGGGTAATTTTGATGCAACGAGAAAGCAAAAGGCAGCCGACTTGAGTTTTCCTGAACGTCCGTAAATAGTGATTGCAGTTCCGCCGCACAGACTGCGTTTAGAACAACTGCATTGTCGAGAAAGCTGGCATAGAATGCGACCTCCCTTGTATAGTTGAAGACTGTCGAACGACCGTCTGTGCCGGTTGAATAAGAATCCGGATCTCCAACCGCCAGCGTAACCGAGTTGACTGTCCGCATCACACCCGGCTCGACCTCAACGCGATTGCCTTTTTGCACGACCGGTACGTACTCACCAAGGTGATTACGCGCCCAAATGCCTTGGTTGTTTGCAGTAGTTATCCCCGGACCACGAATCGATGCTTCAATGATAATCTCCCCGAGTCTGTTGGCGGCAATGCGTTCAATCCGATCGAACACAACACCTGATGCTGCCCCGGGCATTTGATCACCTTCGCGCGCGATCATCTGCGGTAGCGAAAATTGCTGTCTCCAGACAGTCATATCATTTGCGGCGGTTATTCCTGTTCCTTGGATTTTAGCCAAGAAGATTATTTCCTCAAAATCTGTATAGAAGATGCACGTTGGAGTATTGGAGAATTCCCTCAGCGACTGGAATGTAACGCCAGCGGGCATGCCCGGCACCTGCATTCCCGACCTCATCACTAATTGCCACGACCCCGTATCTTGCGCCCAGAAGCCATAACCTCCCGGCGAACCGGAGATCGTAGCTGTGAAGGCAACGCTTCCCGTAGCGTTTGCGAGAACGTACTCGAATTGGCTGATGGATTCTCCTGCATTCAATCCCGGAAGTAGAACAGGGACGCCGTTCAGGGCAACAATCACCGGCTCTACTTGAGAAAGAAATGGCCTTCGCCATATGCCATTGCCGAACTGCGCACCACTTAATATGAAAACCCCTGCCTGGAAAACAACCGTTCCATTGTCGCACACCAGATGGGTCTGAGGAAACCCAAACAATAAACCCGGTGTAAGTCCGGGAATCTGGTTCCGACTCTGAACAACAGGGCTGAGTTGGAAATGGCCCATCGTATCGGGGAACAGCGGCGATGTCCAGAGAACCGTGGTGTCGGTGGAAAAGATCGTCGTGTAAACATGAGAGCTGAACGAGATTGAAGAAGAAGCCGGAGCGTCATCATTATATCGAATCGGTGTGAAAATTGGACCGAGCATGTAAGATCCGTGAAACCCGCTGGTATATGCGACGACGTTTGGACTCCTCCCCTTAACTTGAATCCATACGCTCCGTGTGCCCGAGGGGAATCCGCCCCCCGAGAGGGTGGCGAAAAAAGCGGTTCGGAAACCACCTACGACGTTGTTATGAGGACCTACCAGTGCAGTCTCAAATCCCAGATGTTCGAACCTTGTCCCTGAGGCAAACCCCGGAGCCTGATCACCTTTGCGGGCAACAAGACCCAGTCCGCCAACGGGTTCATACATCCAAATGCCATACTGATTGGTTTGATCTACTCCCGGTCCGAAGAGGCGGCCCGTGAACATGACATGGCTTGTGGTGGTGAAGAAAGGTCTCGGGCTTATCGTCGGCAGAAAGAAGAAATCGAATGTCGCTCCTGTTCCCGGCGCTGGTTGCCCGGTATAGGCAATTGTGCGAACTGGAACTTGAGTGAATGCCTGAGAACAGATTACCAGAGACAATGCCGCAAATCCGAGGGATGACCTGAACTTCTCCATCGCAACCTCCATTCGTGTGGATTTTTCTTACCGAATGTGTGAACTTTCGCCGCGATAACGTACACATCACTTTGTGAAAAGCAACTTCTTCGTTGCAACAAATTCTCCCGCAGCGAGGCGGTAGAAGTACACACCGCTCGACATCCCCCTTGCATCCCACATTACCTCATGGCTCCCCGGTACTCTCACTTCATTCACCAGTGTCGCCACTTCGCGGCCAAGCAGATCGTAGACCTTGAGAATGACGAATGCCGAATACGGAATACTGAAGCTCAAAGTGGTGGTTGGGTTGAACGGGTTCGGATAGTTCTGCTCAAGCGCGAACTCGTCCGGAATATCCGCCTTCTCCCCAACAGAAGTAAGTGGGCCCGTACTCTGGTGCACACCACCGCCATAGGTGCCGGCAATGATCTGTCCGGTGAACAATGGGCCAGCAGGAGCGCGAACGACTTCGATCCGGGCGACTTCGAATCCACCGAGCGCGCGTTTCACCCATGGACCCTGGGAGAACGCTTCCCGCTCGCAGAGACCAACCGATGTAGCAGCAATCTCGCGAATGGGCTGGCCGGGATATTCATAGAACATCACATCGCGGAGTTTCACGCCAAGCCCGAGGGATGGAGTGGCCGTCCACGTTGTAACGTTCACGTCACCTTCAAGCACTTGATCGCTGGCCGAGCCAAAGACGAGCTTGTTGTTCGATGAGCGGTCAAAGCTCACCGCGCCGGTGAACTGCAGTCCGTGGTGCGTGTATGTTGATCCGCCATTTGTCGTTTTGTACACGCCGTTCCCGGCGCCGTACCCTCCGAAATTACCGGTGGCGACGAAATACTCATTTTGATTGACCGCTGTAATCCCGGTAATGCTGTACGGCGAACCGGGGAGAAGAGAAAAAGTCCATGTGCCGCCGCCGTCAGTGGTTTTCCAAGGGCGCTCGCCTCTTCCTCCTGCCAGCACAAAACCTGCTATTGATGGAGAAGCATAGATGGTTGCAAATCCAGTTGCGTTCGTTCCAAACAAGGATTGAGAACACGTTTCCCCCCAGTTGCTTGAGCTCCAGAGTCCGTTAGTCACATTGCCTACGTACACAATAGAATTATCCGATGCAAAGGACGCGACAACATCATTAGCAGGTAAACCACCACCCGTTCGCGCCCAGGTCTGATTAGTGAGATCATACTTCCAACGCCCGTTAAACTGAGTTGAGATGAGAATCCTGTCAGCTAGGATCAAGGGTTTTGCAACGATGTGAGTGTTGTACATCCCTTGCACCGACGGATTCCAGGTGCTGAAAAAATCGGTCGAGCGAACAATGCCTCCTCCCACACAACCGCCGAGTTGAGCGTCTCTTTCGAGACGGGAGGCAGCCAGACCGTAGTAATACAGAGCTATTGGGCCAGCGCTCGTTGCCTGGGGACTTCGGTCAATCCAGCTTTGCCCCGCGTTGAACGACACAAGCACCGTCGAATCGCCCGCAGCGAGGAGCGTATCGCCGACTGAAGAGATTGTTCTGAGAACGACGCCGCGTTGAATGTGAACCAATTCCCAAGCGCCCGTTGATACCGAGCGCCGATAGATGAACGATGAGTCGGGTGTTGTTGCAGCAGTACGACGGCCGACGACGTACACATAGTTCGCATTCGACGTCATCGAAAGTCCGTTGAATTGGGAGGACGAAGGATTGATCGTGGTCCAGAGAAAACCACCGTCTGTCGAGCGAAGCACTCCGTTGCGATCGCCCGCAACATACATGTTCGCTCCCTGGCGGATGACGCTGTTTCCGGAAAGAACTCCTGCACTAACTTGAAAGAACGTCTCTCCGTTATCGGTTGATTGAAATACCGATTGGCTCGACGTGCTTGCGCATCCGGCAATCACATTCCCCGATGAGTGGAAAGCAACCGAGGTCACGGTTCGATTGTTCAGGATGTTCGTTGGCCGAACCCACGTTGCGCCGCCATCGGTGCTTTTCCATAAGCCCGATGTTGCAGCTCCGAGGAAAATGGTGCCGCTTGCATTCACTGCAAGTGACCTGATGTCCAGATTCACGTATGGAAGTTGAGCCCAGCTTACGCCGCGGTTCGTTGACTTGTACACTCCGCCGAAGTACGTCCCGGCAAGGATATCTCCGCTGTTATCGGCGGCGAAGCATTGGACAACTCCGCCTTCCGGACCATTGAGCGATTGCCAAAAACCTGGTTGTGAAAAAGCAACATCGATGATCGTGGCAGTAAACAGAACGGCCATAGCGAAACGACGCGGGCGGAAAATACAAATGGGCAGATGCTTCATGTCGATACCTCAACCTTTGTGTGTGTGTATGGAATTGTTATCGTACTGAGTAGGAGGATTGATGTCTGTTTTAAGGAGGAAGGGAAAGCAAGTGGCGGAGAGGAACGCAACTGTGCGGGAAGGCGCGGGAGAATACATTGCATTCCTCACTTCGATGTTCATGAACAGGATTGGAAGAGGGTTGAGATCACCCTCCTATACATGTATTACGGAGAAATGCGGAAGGTTTTGTACAAAAGGAGGGGCAAGAGCAGCTTAGTTTGGGTTACCCGTCAAGTAGAATCCGGCCCAATAGAATGGATGGTTTTTGGGGTGAGTGCCACGGGATTCTCCAACGAACTGGCGCTGGGCAAGGGTCAAGGCCCTCGAAAATGATCCTGTTTGGGAGGATCCATCTGACCGTTTCAAAGACATGAGGTTGGAATAGAAGGATGCCATCAAACGGGACGTCGCTTCATCCTCAACTATCCAGAGTGGAGCAATCACTGCTGATGCACCAGCCGAAAGGAAAGCTTGTGGAAAACTTACGACCTCGTGCCCCTGAGCAATATCCCCCATCATCCCGACTCCATATCCGGTCTCGCATGAGCTTAAGACTATCAGTCGCGAAGAGAGCTTGAGGTTCAGAATCCCGTGCAACTCGAACGGCCCGTCATTCATCTGGAGATAGGAGAACAATGGATGCCACCGATGCATGTTTCCATGGGCGGCAATGTGAACCACATCGGATGTTGCAGCATGGTTCATCAACTCTGAGGTTGTTGCCTGTTCATCACGTAGAACTGTTTCCGATGAGAACAACGTCGCGGGAATGGCAGCCACCTCCACCTCCGCAAACGGAAGTGACGCTCTGTCCGGTACAAGCGCGAGAAATGTTGAAGGTGGTGTTTCCTTCGGCCTACTCAGAATGTGGGATGCAGATGGGACGTAGCTAAGGGTAAATCGCTGGATGAGCAAGTTGCCGTTGGAATCGAGAAGGGAAGCAAAGGGGACTTCGAGGAGACGACCATGAGGCGAAATAATCAGATGGTCGCCTTCTTTGAGGAATCCACGGTCCACCATGGGCTGAATGAGTATCCGGAAGAGAAACGAGGCCGGTCCTTTCCACAGAACATCGTCGGGCGCCGCTTTTCCCCGCAAGAGAAGTTCTCGCAACGTTCGCGCAGATGAATTCACGCTTACAGATGGCTGGCCAAGCTCAAGTATCAGGGATGAGTCGTGCCGGAGCGAGAACAGATATGCTTTCTCTTTTCCCACGAAGTATTCGACGAACACCTGATCACCAGCCAGGGTCTGCTGCACGTCGCTCATGACAGGAATGGGCTTGCCAAAAAGTTGTTGTGATGCATCTGTTGCTTCGGCATTCTGATGAATGGTCTGATGATATGCTTCGTCAAATTCCTTCAGCAAACGATCGACATCATCCGAACCTTTCTCGATCTCTTCAAGTAAGCGTACGTACCGGTGCCAGATGCTTTCATCACCCCCGGCAGCATTCCCGTTCCCCATCTCAACGCCAAACCCGAGGGGAAGCGAACGAAATCGCTCAAGGACAGGAAACATCTCTTCGGTACTTCCTTTTTCCTTCAACGCGGCCATCAACATGCTGTAGAGGTCATGTCGAAACATCAACATATACCCCGAGACCAGCGAGAAGTTGATATCTTTTTGCCTGAGCCTGGCGAGGTATTCTGCATCGAGGCGCTCGATCAGCGATGAGACCAACCGGGCTGCTTCCTCATTTCTCCCCGATGCGAGATACACGCGTGCAAGAAAACATCCCGCCTCGATCGGAGATTTTGTCCAGATCTTTTGGAGCCGGCGTGCCACAGCTTCAGCCTTCTTGTACTCACCGAGAGGAAGCAGCGCACCAATCTGCAAACCCAATGCCTGCTCGAGTCCGATGGTGTAGCCCATCGAATCACACATGGCGACAATCCGCTCTCGCAGGTCAGCCGACGCTTTGATCTCACCACTTCGAATAAGCCCGGAAGATTTCCGGAGCATCTGTTGAATGGATTGTTCCCCCGAGACCGCGACAGCAGAATCGACGACCTGTGGATCGAATCGAGCCGAGTCGTACGCGGCGACGACCATATCTTCGACAGCACGTGCTGCAACCTCCTCACCCCACTTGTAGCCAATTCGCTTGCTCAGCTCAAGCGATTTATTCCGGAATGAGTACATCAGGTCGAACCAATGGTTCAAGCCTCCCCCGGTGACAAAGTAGTAGCTGTCGGCAAGGCCGACCTGATCGCCTATCCCCTTTCTGATGGCAAATGCGTCAAGATAGCATTTCAAAGAACCACCAGCGAGTCCGATGTTGTTCAGCGTTGTTGCCTCGCCGATCTTGTCGTTGATCTTCCTATAGATTCTCAGAGCAGAGTCATAGTACACGGCCCTGGCAGAATCGGTTTTCCCATGGTACCAATACAACACCCCGATCTGACGAAGAGCATCGGCCTCGGTTTGTGAAGCGTTGCTTCCACGCGCCAAACCCAGGCTGCGACGTTGGAACAACATTGCAGAATCGTATTGTGCCTTATCGAATGCGATGCGCCCGAGGAGGTTGAATGCTCTGGCCATTCCTGTTGAATCAAAAGGGGTTCGACGCAGCATCTGGTTTGCGAGCGACGATGCGGTATCGAGGTTGCCGAGAAAGAAATATGTGAAAGCCAGCGAGAGGGTATGAGAAAGAGTTTCTGCGGAGTCCGAACCGATCAGAGCTCTGTATTCATCCCGGGCTTTTTTCAGTTCACCTCGTTTGTACAAACACTCCGCGAACATGCGGCGGGCTTCGAGAGACGATGGATCATCGTCCACCAAAGAACGAAGCGCCGATTCTGCCTCAACAAGTTTCCAACTGGCGAGGAGGTTTCGGGCCGATGAGGTCTTGCGTTGATAATCGGTGAGATAGGACAGAACAACCGCTGCGAGAGCGACGGCAAGGATGGAAAGGAGAATCCTATTGCGAAGGAGCGTACGTGAAGACATGGAGTGCCGAGCGTTCAAGTGATCTGTCTGCAAGGAACGACTCTACTCTCCAAAGATATGTCTTGCCGGGGAGAAGCACAACTGTCGACGGAAGCAGAAGGGAGGTATCTCGGACATCCCAATTCCACACACTCACGCCATTCTGATCCATCAAGCTGAATTTGTAAACAGCCGACCGGGCAACCGACGACCAATGGAATTCCGGACGTGGTTCGCTCATCGTTGCACCGTCAGGGGGGAACAACTTGAGCATGGGAACGGATGAGTCGGTCGATCTGAATTGAGCAGGCTCTGGCCGTGGAATGAGAAGGTACACAGTCAATGCAATCACGGCAACCGAAACGCCGGCGAGTCCAGTGCGAAGCGGGTAGGCGAAAGCCCTGAAGGTCCAGCCGCTCGTTTGCTTTTCACTTCCGACCAATGCCGCTGCTTCATTGAGAGTTGCCCTGTCGACCCGGATCGGGATGCTCTCTTTCAGCACATGTGGCAAGCGGACGAGTGTGGCGAATTGCCTGGCGCAGTCATTGCAGCGGCCCACGTGTTGTTCGAGGTTCTGCCTGTCCTCTGCAGGAAGCTTGTCTTCAACATACAACAGTATGTCACTCTCTGTCACATGCACGCGTTGTTTTCCCTTCTGTCCATGTTATACGGATAAGTTTCCCCGTCTTTGATCCGCATACGTCTGAGAAGCTCGTTCACGAAGCCGGGCCAT
>DASRUE010000040.1:0-27949 GCA_035687895.1 Bacteroidota bacterium
GCCGCGTCCCATACGTGCGCTGCCTTACAGAGTCACAGGGTCGGCGAATTTTGCCAGTTCCTTCGCTGATGCCTTCTCGACGTCGGCATGAAGGCTATTGCCATGCGAGTCCATCGTGACAATAACCGGGAAGTCCTTGACAATAATGTGCCACATCGCCTCAGGGATCCCAAACTCCAGGAAGTCCACTCCCTTTACGCTGGTGATGCACTTCGAGTAGTATTGCGCCGCACCCCCAATCGCATTGAGATACACCGCACCGTGTTCTTTCAGGGCGGCAAGTGTCTTGGCGCCCATCCCACCCTTACCAATTACAGCACGAATTCCGAATTTCTTGATGATGTCGCCCTGGTATGGTTCTTCCCGTATACTCGTTGTCGGCCCGGCAGCCGTCAGCGTCCATTTGTCTCCATCCTTCAATGCGACGGGGCCGCAATGGTAGAGCGCTGCACCGTTCAGATCGACGGGTGAGTCATGCGTTAGCAGGTGATGATGAAACGTGTCTCGGCCGGTGTGCATTTCACCATTCAAGAGAACCACGTCTCCGACTTTGAGTTTTCGGATCTGCTCTTCCGTGATCGGCGTGGTCAATGAGATTTCCCGCCCGGTCATTGGAAGTCCCGCTGTCTTGGCAAGGCGCATAACAGGTGTATCATCCTTGTAGAGCCAGTGCTTGATGGCTCCGGTGGACGCATCCAGAACGACACCCAGCCTTCGGAATGCCCAGCAATCGTACGCCACTGAGACAAAGAAACTTGCCGGCAAACGGTTGTATACACCCACCTTGCATCCGATCAATGTGGCCTTGCCACCAAAACCCATCGTCCCGATGCCAAGCTTGTTGGCATTCTCCATCACGTACTCTTCAAGCTTGGCGAGTTCGGGATTCGGATTGATATCATCAAGCAGCCGGAACAATTGCTGCTTGGCATAGTGATAGCCCGACGCGCGGTCGCCACCAATTGCTACTCCAATCGCACCAACGCTGCATCCCTGTCCCTGCGCCTGAAACACTGCATGCATAATGCACTTGCGAATGCCATCCATCGTTCGGTCCGCCCTGCCAAGATTTTCGAGTGTGCAGGGTACTGAGTATTGGATGTTCTTGTTTTCACATCCCCCTCCTTTGAGAATCAGTCGGACATCGATTTCGTCGTTTTCCCACTGCTCGAAGTGGACGACAGGTGTTCCCGGACCAAGGTTGTTGCCGCTGTTTTTCCCGGTCAGTGAGTCCACTGAATTCGGGCGGAGCTTTCCGAGTTTGGTGGCTTCGGCAACGGCCTCGAGGATCCACCTCTTCATCACGATCTGATTGGCACCCACCGGCGTTCGGATCTCGAAAGTCGGCATGCCGGTATCCTGGCAAATCGGTGCGACGCCGTCACATGCCATATCGACATTGATGGCGATGGTTTGCAGCGCAAGGGCGGACTGCGTGTTCGGAGTTTCGTCGTTCATTGTCCGGGCAAGTGCGCGGCGAACATCGGGTGGGAGATTGGCTGAGGTTTCAGTGATGAGCTTGAGAATGCTATTCTTGAATTGTTCCATTGAGTCTCTCCTTCGGTGCTACGGTTGGTGTTGCCTTCGTGCCGCCGCGGATCAGACGTCCGCGTACATCGGTTTCTGTACGTACGGGAGCGGGTCTTGAACGCCGGCCTGTTGGAATCCCCGGAGGCGCAACGCACAGCTATCGCAGATACCGCAGGCCTTGTCCTCACGCGCGTAACATGACCATGTTAAGTGAAGGGGTGCGCCAAGCGCGATTCCCCGCAAAACGATCTCCGCCTTGTTGAGGTTAATGACGGGAGTGACAATTGAGATCCGGGTCGTCGGTTTGGTTCCTGTTTTAACGACTAATTCGAACGCGTCGTAAAACTCCCTCCGGCAGTCAGGATAGCCTGACGAATCCTCCTGAACCGCCCCCACAAAGATAGCGGAGGCATTGAGCACTTCTGCCCAACTTACTGCCACGGAAAGCATGCTGGCATTACGGAAAGGTACATACGAGGATGGTATTTTTGAATTGGTTAAATCTGCGACGCTTACTGGAATTGTTCTGTCTGTGAGGCTCGAATTGCCAATCTTTGACAGGTGTTCCATTGAAATAACAAGCCGGTGTGCTGCATGGTAGTGATCTGCGATGTCGTGGAACGCCTTAAGCTCGCGAGTCTCTGTCCGTTGGCCATAGTTGAGATGGAGCAGCGCAAGATCGTGTTCTTGAGTTGCCATTGCAGTGGTCACGCAACTGTCCATTCCACCGCTCACAAGCACCACTCCAAGTGGTCGGGCCATCATACACCTCGCGTTTCCGGCTCCCAGATAAATTTATGCAGCTGCATCTGGAGTCTTACCGTTAGTCCACTTTCCAAAATCCATCGCGCCAATTCCACCGGAGGCAGCACACCAAATACCGGTGACATGAGAACGGGGCATCGTTCAATGATGCGATGCGCCCCGATGATCTCCACAGCCCAATCGAAATCTTCCCTGTCTCCAATAACGAACTTCACTTCGTCGGTTGCCTTGAGTTTTGCCACGTTGGTCCAGAGATTCTTCTTCACCATCCCACTGGAAGGGCACTTGAAGTCAACAATACGCTTTACCCTTCCATCGACCGAACCGATATCAAGGCTTCCTCCGGTTTCCAGCAGCACCTCGAACCCACGATCGCACAGCAGTGTCATCAATTGATGCACATCCTCCTGCACAAGCGGCTCACCGCCGGTGATCTCGACAAGCTTGCAGCGATAGGATTCGACAGTGCCGAGGACCTCTTCAAGTTCCATAGTCCGCCCTTCATAAAAGGCGTACTCGGTATCGCAGTAGGAACAACGGAGATTGCAGTAGGTCAGCCGCACAAAGACGCAGGGCCGTCCCGTGTGGGTCGATTCACCCTGGATGCTGTGGAAAACCTCATTAACGAGAAGATGGGCCATGCGGGACCCGCAAATTTAAAAAAAGGTACAAAGAAGGGGTAGGAAAAGCAAGAAAACGAAAGAAGGTGAAACGATTGAGTGGGCTTTGGATCAGCCTGCCTTTTTCCTTCGAGCGAGGCAGTTGATCACCGATGCGGTCACAAGAGCTTCATCCAGAGGCTTCATGATAAAATCATTTACGCCGAGACGTTTCCCAGCAATAAGCATGTCGCGGTCAATCCTTGTTGCAAGAAACAGGAAGGGGATCTCTTGCGTTGCGATGTTCGTGCGAACCCATAGAAAGAGATCAAACCCGACCGGCCCGTTCTCGAAGTTTACTTCGGAAACCACCAAATCCGGTCTGTAGCTAACGAGCGTCTCCACTGCTTCGTCATAGCCTGCCGCTGCAATTGCCTCGAACCCATACTTGCGCAACCCGGACACGAGCGTCGTCAAGACCCGCTCGTCCTGATCTATGATCAATACAAGCTCCTGACGTTTGCGCCGCAAATGAGAATCCGGCGTTCCATTGTTTGATTCCAGTCTTCTTCGGGATTGCCCTATTGAATCAAGGTAGTATTCCACCCGTTTCTGCAACGACTTGCCTGCTGAATTATCTTCATCGAGCGCAAAGACAGTCTGTATCGTCTTGAGGGCTTTGCTGTAACGAGCCATCTGAAGATATTCTTCCGCCCGTTTGAGATAATGCTCGATCTTGGCCTGGTGGAAGCTCTCATTCAGCATAAGAATGTTGGAGGTGGTGTCTGGAGTCTGCAAGAGTTTCTCCATCAAGGATTGGGGGGAATCTTGTCACACCCAAAGTAGGGGAATCATCGAATCCTACCTGTGCCCCAAGTCACCATATCTCCTTCGCGGGACAGTTGGGTCGAGGAAAGGACCGGTTATGCACCGACGCCAAGCCGATTCAGCTTGAATCTGTCTCAAGGAGCCTCAGTTGCATTTCCGGCAAAAAACGGTACCTTAGCAGCACAAATATGCTCAAGAACCACTCAAGCAGTCGATGGATGCAGGATGAAGCTTGATCCCCGCGTAACACTCTCCAATACGTGCTTATTGTCCGTAGCAACATTGTGGACTGACTCGGTTGCAGGGCTTATACTCGTTGCCATGTTCCTTACCATCCTCGCTTTGTTAACCCGCATTGATCTGCTTTCATTGACAAGGCGCTTTCGCACAGTTTTCTGGTTCGTAGCTATCATCACGGGCGTCAACGCGTTCACACAAGACGGACAAGTGCTTTGGGAATTTTCCGGATTCCTTGCCACGCGAGAGGGCCTTGTTACAGGTTTGGTTCTTTCGGGACGCATCATTCTCCTGCTTGCTGCATCAGCTATTCTTGTGCAGAAGACATCTCTATCTGAGATAATAGACGGTCTAGAGATTCTCCTCAGCCCCATTCGTAGATATGCGGGCCCTTTCATTCGTATCCTCGTTATTGCGCTGCACTTCGTCCCGCTGTTGATTCAAACCACCCGCCGTATCAAGATGGTCCAGATTGCCAGAGGTGCCGATGTAGAGACAAAGTTCATCGGTCAAATCCGGTTTGCGCGTTCAGCTGCAGTGCCATTGTTTATTACTGCTCTCCGGTCATCCGATCAGTTGGCCCTTGCGATGGATGCTCGCGGCTATGATCCGTCTGCGAACAGGTCGTACTATGGACAACTTACCATGCGAGCTATTGATTGGTTTATGCTCACATTAGCAGCGGCTTGTTGTGTTGGAGCTTTCTTCATCTAACGGACGATGACCAATCTTTGCCCTCATCTCATCCATCGTCAGTACATCCGGGGGGATGTTCATTCCGCGTTGGCGCAGTTCATCGGCATACTGAAGAACCTCCGGAGGATCGTAACCATACAACGCAAGCCGGGGAGAATCTGTAAGAAGTCTGCGCGCTGATTCGTCGGCTTGAACGCCGTTCGCAAGGACAATGATGCGGTCCGCGATCTCTGCAAGGAAATCGAGCTCATGAGAGACAATCACCAACGTTGTTCCACGGCGTTTTGCTTGCTTCATGATAGCAAGCGTGCGATCAACACCCTCTCCGTCCAACCCCACTGTTGGCTCATCCAGAAGCATTGCCCGAGGCTGCAGAATGAGCACGCTCGCTATTGCGAGACGCCTTGCTTCCCCTATGCTCAGGGCAAAGGGCGATCGTCCCAGATGCTCTTCAGGAACGAGCCCCACCTCTTCCAGTGCTTTTCGTGAGCCACCGGGGGCAACACTCGTGAGACCAAAATTTCTCCCGGCGTATATCAGCTCTTCTTCCACTGTCTCACAGAAGAAGTGCTGTTCTGGAAACTGGAATGAGAATCCGATCTGGCGCCTGATCTTCGGGAGATTATCTTGTACCTTCCAAATATCCTCATCGTCAATACTGACAATGCCGCTGTCTGGTCTTACAAGCGCATCCAGCAACTGTAGCAGTGTGGTCTTTCCCGCACCCTCCTGACCGATCACACCCAGACATTCGCCGCTTTCAATCGCCAAATCCAAATGATTGAAGATCAACTTCTTGCCTGCAACTTTCGACGAGTACGAGAATACAACATCGCGCAGAAAGAACTTCATAACTCCTGCTCAATTCTTACACGCACGGGGAGTGGCACTCCGCAACCATGAAGTTTCACAGCCTCTCGATCGAAAACGGCTGAGGGAACTCCATCGCATAGCAGACCCCCCTGGTGCAACACCATCAGTCGATCTGTGCGGAGAGCTTCCCCGGGGAACTGTGTGATGAGAATGACAGCCATACGGGATTCATCTCGGAGACGCATCACGAGATCGATGACCGCCCTGCGCGAGAAGCCGGACAAGAGTGATGTTGCCTCATCAAGAATCAAATAGCGCGGTTGGAGGATAACTACAGAAGCAATTGCAAGCCGTTGCTTTTCACCGGCCGAAAGGTGCGCTATTGGCGTATCGCGGTATTGGTCAAGTCTGAACTTCCTCAACTGCTCTTCTACACGCCGATGCATCTCAACCGTTTCAACGGCAAAGTTCTCCAGACCAAATGCGACCTCACGTTCCACGCTTATGGAAGTCATTTGCAGGTTCGGGTCCTGGAAAATCATCCCTACCTGCTGACGAATTTGCCTAATGTGAGAAGCGTTGTCAGTCCTGAGATCTTCAATCTCGACAGTGCCTCTACTTGGACAAAGAAGCCCGTTTATGCAGCGGGCAAGCGTGCTTTTCCCTGATCCGTTCGATCCCATGATCGCGGTAACGCTCCCCTCGCTGATCTGAAATGTCAATCCGTTGAGCGCGTTGCGCGAAGCCTGGGGATAACGAAAAGAAAGGTTGCGGACATCTATCATGGAGCAGCGGACCGTGAGAACCTGTTTTCAAAACCAGCAGAGCTGACAAACGAGAGGGAGTCGCCTTGCTGAAAGACAATGAGTCCCTCAACTCCGGGGGTCGATAGGATATACCGCATTCCTTCCTCGCGCCCAAGCACAAACACCAGAGTCGAAAGAGCGTCTGCGGTGGTGGCATCTGCAGCAACAATGGTTACACTCACAACACCATTCGAAGTGGGCAGACCGGTGGCTGGATCGATGATGTGATGATAGCGTACACCGTCCTGAATAAAGTAGCGCTGATAGTCACCGGACGTCGACACTCCACCTGTCCCCATCCTGAACTCACCGAAAAACTCGCCCTCCCTTCTCGGATGACGAACCAGAATGGTCGCGGCGGCGGAGTCTAGCAGCCGTGTTCCCTCCCATGATACTCCCAAGTTCCCGCCAACATCCACAATAAACTGCTTGCATCCCTTTCTCCGAAGAATTTCCGCTGCCCTGTCCACAGCATACCCCTTGGCGATGCCCCCGAGATCGAGCGCCATGCCTTTGTGTGTCAGAAACACCTTCTCTCCGGCAATAACGATTTGCCGATAATCAATCAACGGAAGCAGACGAGAGATGGCATCTCTGGATGGCACTCGCGGCTTCGCCGCAAGGAAGTCCCACGTTTTGACAATCGGCCCGACGGCAACATCAAACGCTCCACCCGATCTCTCCGCAAATGCAATGCTGGTCCGAAGCAGCGCAATCAACTCAGGGGAAACGAGAATCGAGTCCTTCCCCGCGTGGAGGTTGATTCTCCCCACCTGACTGGTGTCGTTGTAGTCTGTTGCCATTTCCTCAATGCGCTGAATTTCAGCAAGCGCCGAATCGATTGCGGCGTTCAGTTGGTCAACGGTGCCGCTTTCGTCATACACGGCAATTGTGACAAAACTGTTCATCGCCGTCGACTCTCGGGTGACCGGCCGTTTGGGGGAACGGTTGCATCCAAGGAGAAGAAGGACAACGAAACCGAGCGTAGAGAGTTGAAGGTGCATGTAGATGTTGACTATATCATGAGGCGGAAGTGAGAGCTATCCGGTAATGGCACGGACGCCAGCTTTGTCAGCGGCAAGGATGCGGACCACGACTTTGTTGGGAACGCAGACTATTATGTCGCCTCCCCTGGAACGCCAGCCGGTGCGAATGCAAACGTGGTTCGGACACTTTGCTTCCGTCACTGCAACTCTTCCCTCCCGAATTTCAATCGTAAGGGCTCCCTCCGCTCCGCTGACGGGGAAAATGCGATTCTCAAGAAGACTTGCCTTGTGGACGGTCCTCCCATCTACTTGCACCAGAACAGTGTTTCCCTCGATGGCAAATGAACCAACGGCCAGGAAACTGCCCGCAACAAGGCAGACCAGCAATGCAAGTAGAACCTTGTCACCAATTGTGAGTGTGGGTATCATGGTACTCGGACTCAAGATACAGAAAATCACAACAACAGCAAACCGACATCCCGGCCGTGCTTCAACCGGGGATCTTCATAGATTTGAGAATCGGAAGAAGCCGGGCAGCTATCCAACCAACGATGACGCCGCCGACTAGGGCTGATGTGAGCAGTAATGGAAGAAGGAAAAAGACAGCCGGGGTTCGCACGTAAAAGAAAAGGACGAAAAGAAACTGCACTGTCACATGCGTCACCGAACCAATCAGACTGATCCCAACGACGCCAAAGACGTTGGGAATTGCTTTCTTGACGCCACCCATGGCAAGAGCAGATCCCACACCCCCTGCCATCGCAAGGAGAAATCCGGGGCCAAAAAGGGAGCCCGTCAGCATGGACCCGACGATAACTCTAACGGACATTACCAACATCATTTCACGCATACCGAAGAGCATCAATGCGAGGAGAGACGAGACGTTGGCGAGTCCGATCTTCAGGAACGGGAGCGGCATGGGAATGAACGATTCAACGACGAACAGAGATATCCCTACCGCGGAGAATAATCCGAGCGTCGTGATCTGTCTGGTTGTCCAGGCACTCATGGGTCAATGATACCTGCCAGCAACATGATGCTCAACGCAAGCCCGAGAGCGAACCGGTACCAGACAAAGATCATCGTGGTATGCTTCCAGAGGAAACGCAGGAGCCAGGCAATAGCGGCATAACCGGAAATTCCGGAGACGAGAGTTGCGATAGTAAGATTGGGAATCCCGAGGGTGAACACTGAAGGATCGATGTCTTTTATCTCGTAGACGGCGCTGGCGAGAACCGCGGGGATGCTCAAGAGAAATGAGAACCGGGCAGCCGCTTCTCGTGTGAGCCCGAGGAAGAGACCCGCGGTGATTGTCGTACCGGAACGAGAGGAACCGGGAATCAAGGCACATGCCTGAGCCACACCTATCACGAGAGCGTCCTTCCAAGTTACGTGTTCAATAGTGCGGTGGTGACGGGCGACTTTCTCTGCAAGCCAGAGGATGGCCGCGAGTGTTACGAGGCTTGCCACAATCACCATGGTGCTCTTCGTGAACATCCCACGAATGACATCGCTGAGAAAGACGCCGGCCAATCCGACCGGCATGGTGCCGACAATTATCCAGAGGGCAAGCATCGTTTCCCCCGACATCGGTTTGCGATTTCCGTTCAGCCGTGCCCCGACGTCTGAGATCACCGCACCCGTCATCCCGAAGATGTCCTTCCAAAAGTACACCACCACGGCAAAAAGCGTCCCGAGTTGCATTACTGCAATGAACGCTGTCCATACCTCCGGATGAGAAGGATCAATCAGCCCCAGAGCCTTTCCCGCGAGCGTAAGGTGCGCGGTACTGCTAATGGGGAGAAATTCTGTAAGCCCCTGGACAATGCCCAACAGGATAGCGTGGAAGATGTTCAAAAGAACTCCCGGCTGATGCGTTACACACTGAGGTAAGTTGCAGTGGTTTGTTTCTCACAGAAGGAACGGGACAAATGTACCGGAATCACGTTTCAAAAACAAACCGAACATTAATCTGATGAGTTCTTCAACGATTCATTCATCTTCAAACACAATCGCATCACGATTGGGACATTCGCGCTTCGGCATTGACAAGACATCGCTCTCAGCTATTATCTGCGAAGCTCTCGTAGTTCTTTTTGATTGACAAGCGCTGTTTCAGTCTGTATCTTTTGCGTGACTTGAAACTCTCTCCACTTCGAAAGCAGTGCATGCACGAACAGATCCTGCTCGTCGATGACGATCCACTCTACATAGATCTTGTCCGGGAAATCCTCTCCACAAAAAACTTCAGTGTCATCGCGGCTTCCAACGGCGCAGCAGCGCTCACATTACTACAGAAGCACCGTGTCACAATGATCATCTCCGACATCGACATGCCGGAAATGGATGGTTTGGCGTTTCACTCCCAGCTACTCCGTGAGGGTGTCCTCAAAAGCACACCGTTTGTTTTCCTGACCGGATCGACTGATCCGCGCGTTGCCTCGTATGTCCGGCAGAAGGGTATTCGTCTCCTGAGCAAATCGAATCTTGTAGCCGATCTCCTCTCTCTCATCTCCTCTCTTCTGAAATAGACGCCCCGTCAAGCACCCTCGCGCTAGAACGCTACGGCCCCATCTCTGATGGAGATAAGGGCGTTCGTTGTCGCACCATCCCCTCGCCTCACTTCAACAGCAACATTTTTCTGATCTCAACAAAACCTCTCGCCCCATCCGCCTGAATAGCGGTCAACTGGTAAAGATATATGCCGCTGCTGACTTTCTTTCCCGCACCGTTCATTCCATCCCAGGTAACGCTGTACGCTCCCGTCCCCTTCACTTCATTTACCAGAGTTGCAATTTCACTTCCGAGTATATCGAACACCGTGAGCCTGACTTGACTGTCACCTGGCAATCGATAGCTTATAGTCGTGGATGGGTTGAAAGGATTAGGATAATTCTGCTGCAGTTGATAGCTCAGCACGACGAGGTTCTCTCTTGCGTCAGATGTTCCGGTAATGCGAATCAGGTGGTTGTCGGCGAAGTTCCAGTGATCCCCGGAAGGATCGAAACTCAGGTCAACACTGTTTCCATTGGCGTACAGTGTATCCATGAGCCCCACCGTTGACGGGGCGCGATAACGAAACCGCCACGAAATTGTGTCGCGGCCGTTGGCAGCCTTTGGTTGAATGTGAGTAAGTTCCAGACTGTCGCTTCCCACCGGAAGAAGCTGTGTGTCGACACTGTCAACAATTCCCAACGAGCCGAAGAAGGTTGCCACGTTGAATCCAGCCGCCACGTTGGAATCCTTTGCGACGGAAAGTGCGAACATAGCCTCCTCACCGGCTACCATGCTGTCTGGCCCCTCCAACCAGACACGGACATTCGGACTTGTGCTGTCACCGTGACAGAAACAGCCGGGGTTTACAAAAATGTGATTCGGTTTCTTCGTCACACCGACAATACCGGAAGAGAAAAAGAGACTGAAGCCACAGAATAGACCAAGGGTAAAAACCGAAACAACGCGTAGTATCTTGAATGACATCTATCATACCTATATGATGAGTGGGCCGCAACGAGTTTACGTCCTGGAAAAAACAGAGACCGGGAGAAACACCTCTCCTCCCGGTCTGACTGTCTACATGAACCTGACATTTACTTGATCAAGAGCATCTTCCTGTTCGCCAGGAAATCGCCCGCTTTTAGTTTGTAGAAGTAGATGCCGCTCGAAAGAGCCGCACCGAGCTGCGTCCGTGCGGAAAACTGCACCGAGTAGCGTCCAACAGTCTGAACCTCATCAACCAGCAATGCCACTTCCTGCCCAAGCGAATTGTACACGCGCAATGAGACGTGTGTCTCCTTTGGAAGGTCATACACAATCAATGTAGACGGATTGAAGGGGTTCGGGTAGTTCTGCATGAGCGCAAATTCAAGCGGAATGACGTTCTCGACCACCGACGTCACCGAGGTGATCTCAAACGAATTATCGCTCTCATCGACGACGGCACCATCCGGCTGCGACACGATCCGAACGTATACTTCGCTCGATGCGGTATTAGGCACAGTCCAAGAGTATGAAGCGGATGCCGCCGGAACGTCGAGAGCGACGAGGCTCCATCGGTTTGCTGGCATGGCTTTGTACTGGATCGTCACCGTGTCGATGAGCACTGCCGACCATGTGATGTTGTGGACAGAGTTCCCCTCCCAGACTTCTCCTCCATTCGGAGAAATCACTGCAAGGGCTGCCGCGAGACCGCCATCGCCGCTCAGGGAAACCAGGTACGGACCTGTGCCTGCATTGCTATTGATCCGTAGCGTGTCGGAGTAGCTTTGTGTGGCAGTGGGCCGGAACAGAACCGACAAGGTGTCCGAAGATCCCGGGGGTATGGTGAACGAGCCCCTCCCTGCGAGGAAATTTGAACTCCCCGTGGTGACACTCGTTACCACAAGCGTTCCTGTACCCGAGTTGAATATCCGAATCGTATCCTGTCGGGTGGACCCGACAACTGTTGTCCCGAAGGCGAGCGATGTGGGCAGCGAGGATATGGCCGCAACCGTAATCGAAAAGTACCCGTTGCTCGAATCGAGTGGTGTTGTATCGAGCGCGTCGCTGACGCGAACACGCGCCTGTGTTGTAGGGGTGTTCGGTATAAGCCATGCGTATGAACCGCTTGTGGCAGGAGTGGAGGCCGTTATTGTTTGCCATGGAGCCGTTGGTCCGGTTTTGTATTCGATCTTCACGTTGGCGATGTTGCTGGCGGTCCACATGATATTCTGTGTGGTGTTGTACGCCCAGTTTTCACCCCCGTTAGGTGAGACCACGCCCAGCGCCTGTACGTTGCTCACAGGAACAGTATATGTGATATTGTACTTCCAGACGCTCCCCGTCTGCTGGGCAAGGAATGTCGACCTGTCGTAGCAGAGCATCCCAGAATTCGATCCTGTCAGGGGTGTGGAGATGAACGACGCACCACCGTTGGTGGAGAGGTATGACGTGCTTCCACCGTACGTGCCATACATGGCAACGTTGGGATCATCCTTTGCAACATCCGTTCCCCACGTTGATCCGGTTGAGGCAACCGTAGGCCACGAAACGCCGAAGTTGGATGTCTTGTTGACACCGCCGGAACCCCACGCGGTGGCGTACGCCTCGGTGTTACGCATACGGCTGATGGAAATCATCGGAATCTCGGAACCACTCGTTGTGTAGACAGAAGTCCAATTGACGCCGCCATTCGTTGACCGCCACATTTGCGCGTTCCCACTCCCTGTTACACCATCCCCAACATAGACAATGTTCGTGCTATCCGGAACAATAAGAATATCGCACGGACTTCTGAAACTCGTCACTGCGAGAGTATCCCATATCAAACCGAATTTGGTGGAGCGATAGACAACACCGTTGGCCCCGCTCGTTCCATCTGGGGCGAACAAGAGTGTATCAGGATGGTCCGGATCCATCTCTAGAGGCATGCCGTAACTGGTAAAGTTGCTCGTGATGGTCGTCGTCCATGAAACGCCACGGTTGGTGCTGTATGCGACCCTGTCCGGCCCTGTGATGGCAGCAACCCATTTGTTGGTATCCTTGGGAGAGATGTAGAATGAATGGGTCGATCCACCCCCACCAATGGACCCGGTGACCGACCACGTCTCACCCCGATTCGCGCTCATGTGCACCGTGCTTCCCGTAACGACGTAGATCCGATCCTTGTTCCAAGGGTTGATCATGAACGTGTTGCCAATCGAGCTGGCGCTGAATTTCTGTTGCCAGGCATATGACACTGTCGTCCCCTGCGGGAGAGACCATGTGGCACCCCCATCCGAGGTGCGCAGGACCGCGTTATTCATCTCACTGCATGCCCATCCGGTCTGACCATTGACAAAGAAGACATCATTCAACTTTGCGAGCATGCCATGGAGCCCATAGTCAAAGCCCCCACCTCCATTACTCGTGGTCCGAATATACCCACCACCCCCCACAAAGCAGACAGAGTCAGCACTTTTTACAAATACACCGCTCACGTCGGAACGGGAATCCGTATAAAACTTCAGCCCCTGCCACGACACACCACCGTTTGTACTCTTGTAGCTGAACCCATCCACACCGACAACGTATACTGCCTGGCCTGAAGCGGAGACGGAAAGGATCTCTTTCGTCCACCCGGCATCGGCGCAGCTTACCCAGCTTACTCCCCCGTTGGTCGTTTTCAGGAGAGTGCCCGCCGCACCGGCAACATATCCGGTTTGAACGTCAACGAAAGCCAGCGCATTCAACTGTTGAGAAGTGCCTGATGCTTGCGCGTTCCATGATGCCCCACTATCTGTCGTCCTGAAAAGAACGCCATTATTCCCCGCTGTCCAACCATTCTGTTCGTCGGTAAAGACAATATCCCATAGTGTCGCGCCGCCGCTGAAACTTTGCGTGTCCCAGTTGCTTCCACTGTTTGACGATGAGTAGAATGCTCCGTTATCCCCCACTATCCACACGTGGGTGTTCATCGTGAAGACACTCCTTAGTGTGGCTGCACCCTGCGTCGAACTTGTCCAGGTTATTCCACCATCAAATGAATGGAAAACGTTGCCATTTCTCCCGACTGCCCAGACATCGATGCTATTCGGTGAATGAACGCCGTAGAAACCCTGCCCAAACCCTATGGCAACTGTCGCGCATACGAGTGCGACAAAAAAGGACAGATGCTTCCCCATGCTACTCCTCGTTGGTGAGATGGTGATATGATTGAGAAATCCTTGCGATGGTTTCAACTTCCGCGATGCCGGCAACACGTTGGCGATGGAAGGTGCCTGTGAAGTGAGTAACGGTGATCGTCGCCGCATCAATCGTAGTCAGAGGTAAGGGAACAGTTATACCGCGTTCAGTCAGCCTGCGAGTGGAGGCGATTCGACCGACTACTTCGGAACCCCGATGTAGCACAATTTCGCAATCCTGCACTCTAATCGAGGTTCCAACCTTTGAATTTTGCTTGATATTATACAGAACGAATTCCTTAACGTCAAGAGGAATTTCCCACGAGAGGCGGACAGAGGCCCCTTCTCGTTCGGCGGAGACCCAATTCACGGTATCGCCGCCCGTCTGCGCCTGTCGGTCTACAACGCGTTGCGGAAAGTAAAGGCTCTTCGCCCCCTCAGCAAGCACAGAACTCGCTGTAACGTTTGCGGATGTTGAAGCATTAAACCACTCGGCGACCGTCTGGTTGATCGGAACCACGAGCATTGAATGACCCGCGTGGCAGCCAGCGCATTTCGTCCCTCCACCAATCCGCTCGAAGTTGAACCCTGGAACGTGAGCGAACTTCCCGCTTGATGTCTGCAAGACTTTTCCCGTACTATCGACAATCTGCTCGAACAAAGGAACATCCGCCGGGACGTCCGGTTCGTGCACACCGCCCGAAGGGAACACGGGCACTTCCTTGACGAGGATGGAAGGATCCGGGAAGGCGCGATTCTGACGCTGGATATTCATAAAGAATCTGATCCTCGCCTTATGGGTGACCTTCGGTGCATCCGGCATCGGCTCATCAACGTTGCCATTGATGTAGATGTTCATACAATCAAAGCGGAACGCGTCTGTCCTGTAGTACGTGAGCGGATCTTCCGTTGGGGGAAGAATGGAGACGGGCTGTGGGTACTGATCTTCAAGTTTTGGTGGCACTGGGCGTGCCTGCACGGGGTGCGGTTCCAATTCATGCGTCCCCGGAAAATCGACTAACTTCTGCAGCTGCTTCCCGTCAAGCCCAATCCGATAAATGCCAAAATCTGCACCGTCGGTGGAGTAGGAAATGAGGAGGGTCGTGCCTTTCAGCTGCATAGCATCAGTCGCGTACGGCGGCGCCACATGCGGGGCGCTTCGCAGAGACTCGTCCGATTTCACCCCCGTGATGTACCTCTCGAAGTCCGCCCCTTTCCTGAACCACCTGATGCCGGTCCCGCCTATCCTCTGTGTCAGCGACGTGTGGGGTGTGAAGGTGCTGAGCAACGTACCATCGTTCATCACCGCGGGCTTGTAGGTTTGGCTTCCAAACCGTGTTCTTGGGAACCCTGCGTACATCGTCAGTTCATTGCCGTCCGGGCGGATAGTCCCTGCATGCCAGACATTCCCGTTATCTGTCGTGAGAATTTGCCGTGGATCGCGGGCAAGACCTGTGCGTGTCGCGTTGCTGGGGAGATCGACGTTCAACCACCATCGTGCGTACACAATTTTTCCCGTTGTCGGATCGATGGTCGGTTCCTCGCCCCCGTTCCGTTCTGAGGTGATACGGTGGAGATCAGATCCATCAGCGTTCATTACATATAGATTGCTCGTGAGAAACTCACCAATGCTCGCGACCGAAGGGTGCCGTGTACTCGCAAGTACAATTCTTCCGTCTGGAAGCCAGCACGGATCAAAGTCATCATACCGACCGAACGCGGGCGCAGCGGTGCCAAACTGGGAGAGATCAATCGCCCTGTCAGTGAAGGTGAGTTGTCGGAATTCGCCGCCATCGGCATTGATCCGGAAGATCCGCCAGTTGCTGTCCGGATGCACGAGTCCTGAGAAGAGAATCGTTTTGCCGTTCCACCCGACATCCGGATCGGCCACATCAAACAATCGGGTGGTATCAACCACCACGCGCAGGGCTCCGTTACTCTCCCGTATCATCAAGCGGCCGCCGACAGCAATGGTCCGAAGCCGCGGCCCAAATCCCGGAAGATCGGCGAGGACAGTCTGGCCATTCGACGTTACTGTATTTCTGGAGACAAAGAGAATGGGTGGGAGGTTGGAATCGTCCCGGCGATCACTGGAATGCTTGGTCAAAATCGTCGCGACGGCGGGGTGGCCCTTTGCCTCCGCATCTTCCGACCAAACTATCAGAATGGAAAGGAAGGCAAAGAAAACTGCAAGTGCTCGTGCTATGGTGAAAAGAACCGGAGGAGCAACCCTCATCAGTAGCGCCCGGGATATTCGCGATAGGATGAATGGGAGAGAGAACACGCGTCCACATCGGCAGCAGATGTGCTTCTTACGAAGATAGAGATTCGGAAGAGAAAAAGAAACAGGAATATGGACATCACCAAAATACGACGGGCGCCTGAAGGCGCCCGCGTCACAACCCTGCCGATGCGCTTACCTCGCGACTGCAGTCCCGTACACCATTGCCTCAAGACGGGCAATACGCTCCTCCATCGGCGGATGGGTACTGAATAATCTAACAATTCCTCCACCGCTGAGCGGGCTGACGATAAACATGTGCGCTGTTGCGGGCGTGGCGTTCATCGGAATTGCATGGGCAGCAGCATCGAGTTTTCTAAGTGCGCTGGCCAGCGAAAGCGGATTGCCTGCGGTTTGTGCGCCCGCTTCGTCCGCCAGGAACTCTCTCGACCGGGAGATTGCCATCTGAATCATCATCGCCGCAATTGGGGCAACGATCATCATAACGATTGCAGCAAGGGGATTGCCCCCTTCCCGATCATCCGAACTCCGGCCGCCGAAAATCATTGCCCACTGCGCCATGTTCGCAAGCATGCTGATAGCACCTGCGGCAGTTGCGGCAATTGTGCCAATGAGAATATCCCGATGCTTGATGTGGGCAAGCTCATGTGCAATCACGCCCCTCAGTTCATCCCGCGACAACACACGCACGATTCCCTGTGTTACCGCAACGGCGGCGTGATTTGGATCGCGACCAGTGGCAAATGCATTGGGCTGTTCGGAGGGAATCATGTACAGCTTCGGCATCGGGATGTTGCCCCGCTGAGCAAGTTCTTGCGTCATCTGGAACAACGTCGGGTTATCCGTTGGCTGCAGTTCCTGGGCACCGTACATCCTGAGGACGATCTTATCGCTGAACCAATAGGAACCAAAGTTCATGACCGCTGCAAATATGAAAGCGATGAACATCCCATTCTGTCCACCCAGATACCCACCAACAAGGATAAGTAGCACAGTGAGTACGCCCATCAACAGGAATGTCTTCATGGTATTCACTTCTTCATCTTCCTTTCACGTTTAGTTAAACCGAGCAGATTCAGACCTCCTGCCAGATTTAACGCATTCCAATATTGCCAGGTTCCCGTGTTTCTCTTCCGTAAGGTAGACAGAAACGGGGAATCGTTCAACGTAGCGATGAAAAAAAGGCCTACCCTAAGTTCATTCACCTGACAACATCCTCGAGTGCCTCCTGCAGGTGTGGGAATCTAAACCTGTAGGAATTTTCCAGCAAACGGGAAGGAATCACTTTTTGTCCTGTAAGCACGATTTCGGACATCTCACCGAGCAGAAGCTTCATCATGACTGCAGGAACTGGCGCCCACGATGGACGGTGGAGCGCGCGTCCGAGCACTGAACAGAATTCCTTCATCGTAACTGGCTCCGGTGCTGTGACGTTCACAGGACCCGACAGATCTTTGTACGTCATTGCGAACAGCGCCGCACCCACCACATCGTCGCGATGTATCCACGAAAACCATTGCGTCCCCGACCCAATCGGTCCCCCAAAGAAAAGCCTGAATGGAAGCAGCATCTTTGCCAGGGCACCACCATCGTCTCCAAGCACAACGCCTGTCCGCAGTGTAATTACACGGACACCAAGCGGCGCTGCTTTGAATGCCTCGCGCTCCCACCTTCCCACCGTTTCGGCAAGAAATCCCGTCCCGGCTGCGCTTTGTTCAGTCACGGAACCCTCCGGGACATCTCCGTAAAAGCCAATTGCCGATCCATTGATAAATACAGCTGGTTTCTTCTTTGCAATACGGACAGCGTTCACGATTGCTCGAGTGGCATCTACTCTGCTTCCGATGATGCGTTCTTTCTGATCCCGCGACCATCGCTTTCCTCCGATGGACTCGCCCGCAAGATTCAGAACCGCATCCGCACCATCAATGTCCGATTCCCACGCCCCTGAAGATCGGGCATCCCACACTGTTGTCTGAACGCCAACTGGTAACATTGCACCTCCGGTACCCGCCTGCCGTGTGAGCACCACCACTTGATGCCGTCCTTCAATCAAAGCCGGTAGCAATGCCCTGCCAATGAATCCAGTTCCCCCCGTGACAACAACTTTCATGGCAACGTCTCCTGCGTTGTTAAGCGTTCTGAATGAACCGGCAACCGAACAGACACGGGCCTTGGGCCAGGCATTGGTTTGTACTTTGTTGGCTCGGAAGTCAAAAAACGGCCTCGAGATGTTTCCTGATCATGCGTCTATGCATCCATTCTCCCACCGCGCCGAATGGAAGCGCGTAGCGAACGACGTCTGTCATTTTGGAAGATTATATCAGCATGCCGACGGACTGCGAGGAGTACGGTGTAAAAAAGAGGGTATTTGAGCCCCTAAGGGGTCCCTAGATTTTCTTGAGAAACAGAATCCCTAACGGCGGGAGTGTCAAAGAGAGAGAATGATCTCTTCCGTGCTGGGGAATCGGGTCAGACAGAACTTTCCCTCCATTCCCCAAGTTGCTGCCGCCATAGGTTTCTGCGTCGCTGTTCATGAGTTCTCTGTAGACCCCCGGATTCCTGACGCCGATGCGGTATCCTATTCGCGGAACGGGCGTGAAATTGCAGACCACAATAACGGTTTCCTTTTCGTGCACCGATTTGCGGTCGAACGATATGATGCTACCGGCTACGTCCTGGAAGTCGATCCAGTCAAAGCCGGTGTAATGAAAATCAACCTGATGCAACGCGGGCTCTGCCGCGTAGAGGCGGTTCAAATCTTCGAGCCACCTCATCACCCCTTTGTGCGTGTCGAAATCGAGCAGAATCCAGTCCACGCTCTTCTCATGGTTCCACTCATCCCATTGACCGATCTCTGCACCCATGAATAGGAGTTTCTTTCCCGGAAAGCCATACATCAACCCATACAACAGGCGGAGATTGGCAAACTTCTGCCAGACATCACCGGGCATCCTGCTCAAAAGAGAGTGTTTTCCATGTACCACCTCATCATGAGAGAGTGGGAGGAGAAATCGCTCGCTGAAAGCATAGAGCAACGCAAAAGTGAGATCGCGGTGATGATGGGCTCTGTAGACGGGGTCTTTCGAAAAGTACTCTAACGTGTCGTGCATCCACCCCATGTTCCATTTGAGATCAAATCCGAGGCCGCCATGCTCCAGGGCGTTCGTAACACCGGGCCACGAAGTTGACTCCTCCGCGATCGTCAGGACACCAGGGTGATAGTCGTGGACGACGCGGTTGAGATGCTTGACAAATTCGACCGCTTCAAGGTTCTCTCGACCCCCGAACTGGTTCGGCAACCATTCTCCTTCCTTGCGTGAATAGTCGAGATAGAGCATCGACGCCACTGCATCGATCCGGAGTCCATCAATGTGGTACTTCTCGATCCAGAACAGAGCGTTGCTGATAAGGAAGTTCTTCACCTCATGGCGGCCATAGTTGAAAATGAACGTTCCCCAATCCTGGTGCTCGCCTTTGCGCGGATCTGCATGCTCATAAAGATGGGTCCCGTCGAACTGGGCAAGGGCATACATGTCTTTTGGGAAGTGGGCGGGCACCCAGTCGAGAAACACACCGATGCCGTTTTGATGACAATGGTCTACAAGGAACATGAAGTCTGAGGGTGAGCCGAACCTGCTGGTGGGAGCGAAATAGCCCGTTACCTGATAGCCCCATGAGGCATCGAACGGGTGTTCCATCACAGGGAGAAATTCCACGTGGGTGAAGCCGATTTTCTTCACATGCGTCACGAGACGGTCCGCGATTTCCCGATATGAGAGCCATCGGTTGTTCTCACCGCGTTGCCACGAGCCGAGGTGCACTTCGTACACTGACATCGGTCGGCCGAGAGGGTCGGTATTCTTTCGTTGCGCGATCCACGCATCGTCCTTCCATTTGTGGCCGGTAAGGAAGTTCACCTTGGATGCGGTCTGCGGCCGGAGCTCCATTTCAAACCCATACGGATCCGCCTTGTCGAGAACAAACCCTTGCTGGGTCTTGACTTGGAACTTGTAGAGTTCCCCCTCCTTCAAACCCGGAACAAAAATCTCCCAGATGCCGGAGGAACCCAGCGCTCGCATCGCGTGGCTGCGCCGGTCCCAATTGTTGAAAGAGCCAATCACACTGACACACCGCGCTGCAGGCGCCCATACCGCAAACTGAACGCCGCCGATCCCGTTCACCTCCGCAAAATGCGCCCCGAGTTTGTCATGGATCCTGTGATGATCTCCCGCGTTAAATAAGTAGATGTCAAAATCTGTGAGTGTGGGCATGAAGGAGTACGAGTCGTTAAAGACCTCCACACCACCCGCAGCGGTGGTCTTCTTGAGTTGATAGGGAAACACTTCGGACTTGCCCGGGATGACGACCTCGAAGAACCCGTGCTCATGGATCTTGGTCATCGGATATTCTCTCTCCGATTTCTTTTCCCTTGCAAGGACTGAGACCGATTCTGCCGTCGGGAGGAACGCCCGAATTGCCACTGCGCTCGATCCGCCTTCATTGATGAGATGCGGGCCCAGAATGCGGAACGGGTCGTAGTGATCATTGAAGATGACCCGGTAGACTTCATCGATGGGGGCAGTCGTATTCATAGGTTGAAAGTGTCGGCAAAGGAGTTCGTTAGTCAAGGAGGGCAGGCATCGCTCACCTCTGGAAATATAGCCGAAAGCAGGGGAAAGTCAAAACTCCGCAATAGTGTGATGAAGATATAACCACCCGTCTCGCGAACTTTGAAGAATTAACAGTGAGCAAGCTCGACGATTCCGGAGAAACCTCAAAAACCGTTCGCTTTGCGCCTGTGTGTTTGGCGCTTGATTTGTCCCCCCATTGCCTGAGTTCTTACCACGTCAGTCAGACAATCACTGGTGGGAGGTGTTCGCAATGAAGATTCTGTTGGTTGATAATGATTCGATTTATCTAAACCTGCTCGCTGAGGTCCTGGCACTGCATGCCTATATTGTTGTCAAGGCACGAAATGGAGAGGAAGCCCTGGATATTCTCTGGAAGGAACCCGTCGACCTTGTCATCTCCGACATCAGCATGCCCAAGATGAATGGTATGAATCTGTATAGCGCGATCAGGAAGGACGCCCAGCTCCGGCGGATGCCTTTTGCGTGGAACACAGACTATCGGGAACTGAGGGACATCGTGGAAATAGAAGATCCGACGATAGACTTCAAACTCGACAAGGGAATGCAGATACCCAATCTCCTTTACTTCCTGAACCACCTGAAGGTTTCCCGAAGCGAAAACCAACCGGCGTTCCAAGGGCATCGCGGCTTCTAGGCAACGAGCCGGGCTCCCCCATTGGCTATCGGACGTCGTCCACGATGACGAATGAGGTCTTCCCCGCACGGATGGCCACAATTTCCTCCCTGAACTCATAGCCACCATCCGATGAGCGGATGGAGATTGTATATTTCCCTGGTGCAAGATGGATCCTGGCCAACTGAATCTCGCCGGGGAGGATTCTCCACGTACGTGTGTCCGCTTGCTCCGTTGCTCCCACAAAAAGGTCGATGGCGATACTGCCGAGGACATTCCTCACCTTGCTGTCGCTGTCCTTCTTCAAGTCCGACTTCGCCTTTTCCGCTGCAAGAAACTTCAGGAGCGCACGACCGCCGCTCTTCAGGTAGATCATGGCGAGCCTGTCTTCCAGAGTCTTGTTGGCAATGGCAGTGACGTTTTCCGCCACGACGGTCCGGGCTCTGAGAGAATCCTTGGACGACGTCACCACGACGTCATAGGAGCGACCTCCTTTATACCGGGGCTGGAACTTTGGAAGGGCAACCTGAAATGTGTGCAGCGTTCCTGAGGAATCGGGGATGGTGACTGTTGGCCGCTGTTCTATCTTGATCGGACCATTTCCCGCATACGCAACGACGAGCACGCTCCCGTTGAACAGGTCGCGGCGCTTGAATTCGTGTCCGCCGAGTGCAAGATAGGTGTCTTGCTCTTCGGTGAACGAGAGCAAGGTTGCCGTACGGACAAGATCATCAAGAAGGAATCGAGGCAGCGGTGTGCCGTACTCTTTGGTATACGTTTGATAGGTTTCGTAGGCCTTCCGGTAGGAGATGAACGCGTCGTTCAGTTCTCCGCTGGACTCGTACAAAGCGCCCGCAATGTAGCGGATGAAAGCATCTTCCTGATACTTGTTCTTCCCTTCGTACTGCTTCGCGTACTCACGAAGTTTGAGATCGACCTTTCTGGCTTCAACAAGAGCATCGTCTGCAAGGCCTTCCTCCGCATAGTTCAGTGCCAGGAAAACATTGATCAACACTTTCTCGAAGTCCTCTCCCTCGTACGGCAGGATGTTGTCGTTCAATACAAAAGAGAGGGCCGCCAAGCTCACGCTTTTCGTGTAAAGATCCTCGATCTCCTTCTCCGCCGCAAAAAAATGGCGGGTGCTGGAATCCGATTTGCCGGCATAATGATACAACAGACCAAGATCGAGATTGTACAGGACAGTGCTCTTGTCGCCATAGGCGGATTCGTTCTTTCTTACCTCTTCAATCGCCTGCGCGTATTTTCCCTGTGCAACGTACTCTTCCACGTCCCGGTAGAACTCCGTCGAAGAAGCACATGACATCAAGAAAAGGGAAAGCGCTGCAGTAAGCCACCACAGCGCTTTCAGGACATCCCGTACATCAACCATGTTGCGTCTTTCGGAGGAGGATTAGAACTTCGAGCCGCTTTGCGAGACGAACTTCTTGATCTTCTTCTCTCCGATCCACGCCTTCCGGTTGGTTTCGATATTCACCAGTTCGAGGTTAACCTGATAGTACTTCACCTTATCGCCCCCCTCCTGATCAATAATCGTGGTAATGTCGCCACGCAGCATGAAATCCGCACCAGCTTCCTGTTGGAATTTCTTGATGGACTCGGCGGAAGCGTTTTCCTGCTGGTCGGCGCGTTCCTCGCGCACTTCGGTTCGCTCCTCTTTGTTCGCCACAAAGCTCACACGTCCCGAGTTGATCAATTCACGCTCCAGATTCTTGATGAACGCCGTCGTGGCGATATGCTCGCTGGACCGATTCCTCACCGTCCCGACAATGACATCGGGGGAGCGCTTCTTTTCTCCCTTGAATTCTCCCAGCCAACCGCGGGAGAGAACATCGTTGATCATTTCCTGGGCAACAAGGCGCGAGTCTGTGTCGTTCCAGTCACCACTCAGGTCGATGGTGGTGTCTGGTTCGACGCGCTGGACTGTTTTGCTGGCGCCGCAGCCGGCAAACATGCTCAGAGTGGCGATAACTACTGACGAGAAAAAAACAAGACGTGCTACACTCACTGCTCCTCCTGTATCTGTTTGCGTGAACATGAATGGTCTGGATTCTTATGGTGATATTGAAGTGGTCACAAGATACGAAAAACCCCTGCCGCTTTCAAGCAAGTGCCCTGAGTCGCGTGGTGCAATCAGCGATGTCCCGACTCGTCGTCTTCGTAAAGAGGCAGTTGCCCGATGTCCCGGTGCAGCGAAGGCGGGAAAACAATTGCCTTGGCCTCGGCTTCCTTCTGAATTCTTCCAGCGTCGTCTTCCAGATCTCTCGTGAGGATCTGCTTCGAGCGTCGTTCCTGCGGAGGATTGAGCTTCTCAGATTTCTCAAACTCCACCACCTTCTCCAGAATCTCGCGTGGCAGGTCGGCTTTGCACTTGGTGAGAATATCGAGGAACTCCCACGCAAAGAAGTGGTCGATCTGAATTCGTCGCTTCGTCATGTGAGCGAACTTGCCTATGACCCTGCAGATATTCTCCCGCTCCTCGGGGCTCATCTGATTCACAAACTCATAATCCTCGATCTTCTTGAGAGACAGTATGATCGGCTCGAGCGCGTCCACCGTAACGATATAGACCGAGTAATCAGCCATGTTGTAACAGAATTGGTCAAGCACGTCCACCGTGTTGGAGGGTACAACGAGAAACAGATCCTTACGGACGTTTTCTTCCTTGACGTACTTTCCTACCGATTCGGTTTGAGTCCGGATATATGTTGGAAAGTTCTCAAGATTGTCCGATGCAGGGCTTTTGGCATCAAAGACGACATGCTCATCGCAGATCTTTATCACAGTATCGGGCTTCCCTTTGAATGGGACATTCTCGACATATTCTATTGTGTGCTTCTGACAGATCCGCTTGATGTTGCCAACAACATTGTCCTGATGGTTTGCCCATGTTTCTTTCAGCGACTGAAGACGTTCAATCTCAGCGTTCTGACGCTCATCTTTCTCTCTGTTTCGTTCGTTTCCTACACGTTCAATTTCCCCTTTCAAAACTGCCATCCTGTTTTCGTGCTCTCTCTGTCGATGACTTTCATCCCGCTTGAAGGCAACATTCTCTTGTTCGATCCTCGATATGTCTCTTCCGAGTTGATCCACTTTTTGCTTGAGCAACGCGATTTCCTTCCCTTGCTCATTAATCGTTTTGTCTCTTGTGTCAATATTTGAAGTGAGATGCTCCTTGTCCTTTTTCAGGTTGGCAATGGCATTGCTTTGTTGGTCAAGTTCTTTTGAAATACGATCAGCTTCACCGACCAACGATTTGAACTCCTCATACGCCTCATAACTCAGATTCTTGAGAGATCTCCACGCGAAGACTCTCTGCCAGAAGGTTAACAATTTGATTCGTTCAAAGAAGAGATTCAATCTATCAACCCTGTTTTCCATACTCACCTCTAAAGCACTATGTGTTTACAATTGAAGTGCGAACTTTGGTTACAAAACCAAACAACAAGAGAGCCGACCCTCATGTGGTCGGGATCGGCTCTGCAATGCACATCGCTGATTCTCTGAAAAGCACGTTACTTCCTGTTCCCCATAACTCTGAGCAGCAACAGAAATAGGTTGATGAAATCAAGATACAATCGGAGCGCTCCCATGATTGCGCCCTTCTGCTCGGCCTCCTCACCTTGCGACACTATACCACTCATCTCTTTGATCTTCTGAGTGTCATATGCTGTCAGGCCCACAAAAACAAGAATGCCGACGTAGGTAGTGATCCAGTAGATAGTTTCATTATTCAAAAAGAAATTGACAATCGACGCGAGGACCACCCCAACCAATCCCATCATCAGGAAACTTCCCATGCTGGTGAGATCCCGTTTCGTGACGTATCCGTATGCACTCATGGCACCGAATGTCCCGGCGCTAACAAAGAACGTCGTTGCAAGCGATGCTGCGGTGTAGAGAAGGAATACGAGGGAGAGCGTCAATCCTGTCAGCGCGGAATATGCAACGAAGACAAGAGTCGCAGTGGATGCAGACATCTTTTCGACCCTGGCGGACAGCCAGATAACGAGGCCAAGCTGACCGAACACCAAGCCGAGAAACGTCCAGCGGCTCGAAAAAATGAGCTCGAGCAGTGCCGGAGTGTTAATGGTCAGCAGTGCAACGATTCCGGTGACCATCAGGCCGGCCATCATCCAGCCATACACTTTCGCAACAAACGCACGCTGCAACTCCTGGGCTTGTTCCGCGGTTACAGTCGTGGACGTTACCCACTGTTCATTCATGTGGCCTCCTCCGTGGTGTGAGATGATAGCACAAATATACGGGAAGTTTCTCCATCACGCAACCGATACGCGCAAATGGGAGGCCAGCCCACTCCGGGGCCCGACCTCCCTTGCGCTACCAGCTGAATCCGTTACTGAGCGACAGCTTGCGCCGCCTCGTCGATCGCCTGACGAAACTGGTCAATCGTTTCACCAAAGACCCGCACGGTGGTCCGCTTCTTCTCCTCGCCGTCCAGCCTGTTCTCTGAGATCGACAGGTACTTGTTCCCGTTCTTCGCCTCTTTCACATCCACGAAGTAGGTCGTCTTTCCCGAGCGAACCATCGTCGAGTAGATTGCATTGTTGTTTGTCATGACATCCTCCACACATTTGTTTATTGGTTGACTTCCGCCAGAGGCTGTCTCTGGATCCGGAGTTGAGGTCTTTTTGGTTGTGACCCCTTCTACTATAAGAAACGAAATGAGGTAACAGCTGGTGATTGCCAGCCCAACCCATTGATTTCTAAGTACTTCCGGGAGCAAAGGCGATGGAATTACCGGTCAGCCGCCCGATTGAACTCCCGAATGACAAGAAATCTCCAAACCCAACCCTGATTGATTCCTCTTGCTTTGCTCCAAGTCCGTCCCTATCTTATTGACAGTTGCCGGATGTGGTGCTGGATCCTCTACTCAATGTCAGCCACACCGGATGGGTTCACACTTCTATCCTCGTTCTTTTTCAACGCGGCGCCCGAGGCGCTTCACACCCGCATCCGTTCTTAAACCGTTCTTCTTCGAGTTTCCAGGCTTCAGTTCGGGTAATACATCGCAAGAGCCAACAGCGAATTGCGACCCAATGCGCGTCTGAAACCCGGTGCCCCGAATACACAATGGTCAGCTCACAGCGTGACCTGAATACATCCAAAAGCCAAATCTCACAGGAGGTTCTTATGGGAGAAAATATCACAGTAATCAACGCCAAGACGGGAAAGGAATTCCAGATCCCCAAGGATCTGCTGGTCCAGGACCATGTCACAATCATCGACAGCAGAACAGGCAAGGAGTATCCAATCCCGATCGTTAACGGCACAATCAAGAGCATCGATCTGCGTCAGATCAAAGTGTCCGATGATGACTTCGGTCTGATGGGATATGACCCTGCATTTATGAATACCGCGTCATGTCAGAGCAAGATCACGTTCATCGATGGGGACAAGGGCATCCTCCGCTATCGCGGATATCCCATCGAACAACTTGCAGGAAAATGCACGTTCCTCGAGGTCGCATTCTTGATTCTGCACGGCGAATTGCCGACGAGGTCTCAGCTGGACGAATGGACCTACAACATCACGCATCACACCATGCTGCACGAGAACATCAAGAAGTTCATGGAAGGATTCCATCCCGATGCGCATCCAATGGGGATGCTCGTAAGCACAGTCGCTGCACTATCCACCTTCTATCCCGATGCGAAAAACATCTTCGATCCGGAGTCCAGGAAGCTGCAGATCTATCGACTCATCGGAAAGATGCCGACTATCGGCGCCTACGGCTACAGGCACCGTCTCGGACTCCCGTACGTTTATCCGGACAACGAGCTGAGCTACACGGCCAACTTCCTCAATATGATGTACAGAATGACTGAGGTGAAGTACAAGGTGCAACCTGCCCTTGAACGTGCGCTCGAGATCCTCTTCATCCTCCACGCCGACCATGAGCAAAACTGCAGTGCGAATGCGATGCGAAGCATCGGGAGTTCCCAGGCAGACCCGTTTGTGTCAACTGCCGGCGCGGCCGCGGCGTTGTACGGACCACTCCATGGTGGTGCCAACGAGCAGGTGCTTGTAATGCTAAAGCAGATCGGTTCGAAAAACAATGTTCCCGCGTTCGTCAAGGAAGTGAAGGAGGGGAAGGGAGAGAAACGTCTGATGGGCTTCGGCCACCGGATCTACAAAAACTACGATCCGCGCGCAAAGATCATCAAGCAGACTGCCGAGGAGGTGTTTGAAGTCACGGGCCGCAACCCGTTGCTTGACATCGCTATCGAACTGGAACGGATCGCGCTCGAGGATGAGTATTTCATCAAACGCAAACTGTATCCGAACGTCGATTTCTATTCGGGCATCATCTATCAGGCGATGGGCTTCCCGACGGACGCGTTCACAGTCTTGTTTGCCATCCCCCGAACCGCAGGCTGGCTTGCACAGTGGCAGGAGTTGCTGCTCGATCCCGAGCAAAAAATCGCCCGGCCAAGGCAGGTCTATATTGGTGAGGACAAGCGGGATTTTGTGCCGATCGAAAAAAGGAAATAGCTGA
>DASRUE010000041.1:0-7836 GCA_035687895.1 Bacteroidota bacterium
GGGATTGCTTCGTCACTGCAAATCGTTTCTCGCAATGACCGCGTCTTGTCATTGCGATCCCGACGAAGTCGGGAGAAGCAATCTCATACTTCGTCATACAAATCGAGCCATCCGGGGTTTTTCGTGTTAATGAGATCAATCCTCTTTTGGCGTGATCCGCCTTTGATCTGTTTTTCACGGGAAATGGCGTTATACGCATCCTCAAACACTTCGAAGTAGACGAGCTTATTAACGTTATATCGCGCCGTGAACTTGCTCTTGATCCTTGCCCTGTGTTCGTACACACGATGCTTCAGGTTGCTCGTTACGCCGGTGTACAGAACCGTGTTGACCCTGTTTGTCATAATGTACACAAACATCTGTTTAGGCATGGGAGAGATTGCTTCGTCGCGAACCTGACAAGGCCCGGCGTGCTCCTCGCAATGACGACAATCGTGTCATACCTCAATGCAAGTCACGCAACTTCAAATGCCGCCCAAGAGTCTGCTGGAAATCGTTCCTCGTAGTGACAACGTCTTGTCATTGCGATCCCGACGAAGTCGGGAGAAGCAATCTCATCTGCGCACTTCGTCTAAAGAAACACCCGTTACCACTGCAACAGGCCCGCTTCGATTGCGAGACCGGGGCCCATGGCCAACATCACGCCAAGGTCTCCTGCTTTCGGAGATGCATGCTGCATCGTCTCCTGCAACACAAACAGAACCGTCGGCGATGACATGTTGCCGAAGTTTTTCAGGACACAACGGCTATGATGAAGCTGCTGTTCAGTCAGGCCGACCTCCTTCTTGATGCTGTCAATCACCTTCCTGCCGCCGGAATGGATCACCCAGTGAGCGATGTCTTCCTTGCGAAGGCCGGCTTTTTCAAGAAGAGTGGTAATGACCCTGCTTGCAAGCCCACCTGCCGCGTCCCTGATATCCTTGGAAAGAACGATGCGAAGCTTCCCGCTCCTAAACTGAAACCCGACCGTGTGTATGAACGACGGTTCCAGAAGAGTCTCGAACTGCCTGATCGCCGGGCCGTCCCCTACATCGTGGTTTCCCACAATCACCGCAGCGGCACCGTCACCGCAAATCGCATTCCCGACCACCGTTTCCAACGACTCATCCACGTAGTAACACGCAGAACAAATCTCGACCGTGATGACCAATGCTTTTCGGTCAGGATAGGCACGTACGAAGTCATACGCACGCTGCAATCCCGGCATTGCACCCGCGCAACCCATCCCGATCAGGTCTGCCCGTTGGAGGTCGTTGCGCATCCCGAGACTCTTGATAAGAATTGCCGAAAGTCCCGGACAGAGATAGCCCGTACACGAGACGGCAACGATGTAGTCGATATCCGTTGCCTGCAAGCCCGCACTCTTAAGAGTCCGGATGATCGCCTCTCTGGAGATCCCCACCGAATGCTCCTCGAACCTCCGGTGCATGTCATCCGCCGATTCCTGTGGATCAAGCGTCTCCATGTCGAATGCGAAATGCCGGTAGTCGATATCGCTCGTCATGAAGATCTGCTCGATGCGCGGGTTCCGGTACATCTCCACATGCCGTGCAGCGAAATCGTACACCGCGCGCTGGGAATATCGGTTGGGCGGATTTGCTGTGCCAACTGCAAGAATGCGCGGTGCGGAGATCATGGGTGGACCCGGATGTGAGAGAACGGACTCGTGACAAAATAAACGTCACGGGACGGAAAATAATTCCGTGGCAGGATGCGGATCAGGCAGCGGCCGTCTCTGCAGTGCTGGTGGAAGGGACGCCAGGACTGTAGAGTTCGAGGAACCTGGTCAGATGCTCGAAGATGGGCGCAGCCTCAGTGAACTGCATCAGTTCCATCCTGATTTTGGAAACATGGGGCATTCCGCGCAGGAACCCAGAGTAATGCTTGCGCAATTCGATGACGCCGGCCTTCTCGCCCTTGAAATCCACGGAGAGTTTGAGGTGTTCTTTCAAGAGCTGCACCCGCTCCTCCACGTTCGGTTCGGGCAGAAGCTCGCCGGTTGCCATGTAGTGTTTCGTTTGACGGAAAATCCATGGATTGACTACCGCTCCACGGCCGATCATCACGGCGTCACATCCCGTTGTCTCAAAGACGTTTTTGACATTCTGTGGAGAGACGATGTCGCCGTTGACAATGACCGGAATCGAGACCGCCTCTTTGATCTTTGGAATCCAGCTGTAGTCCACCGATCCCTTGTGTCCCTGATCCCGCGTCCGGCAGTGCACGGCGAGTGCAGCAATGCCCACCTGCTCGCACATTTTCGCCACCTCGACAATCCGGATGCTCTTTTGATCCCATCCGAGTCGCGTTTTCAATGTCACCGGAAGCTTCACGGCATTGACGACTGTTGATGCGAGCTTCTCCATCCTGGGGAGATCACGAAGCAATCCCGCCCCCGCCCCCCGCATTGCAACATCCCTCACCCAGCACCCGCAGTTGATGTCGATGAAGTCCGGGTTGAAGCTCTCCGCCATTTGCGCCGCGCCGGCCATCGAAGCAACTTCCCCACCATAGATCTGAATGGCAAACGGTCGCTCCTCTTCCCAGAACGTCATCTTCTTTTTTGTCTTCTCGGATCCACGCACCAGCCCCTCGGAATTCACGAACTCGGTGTAGACGATATCCGCCCCAAGGCGCTTGCAGATTACCCTGAAGGGAAGATCAGTCACATCCTCCATCGGAGCGAGGAGAATTCCCTTGTCGATATTGATGTTCCCGATTTTCATACTGCAAGATAGCCAAATCGGGAGGGAGAATCAACGGCGGAGAGTGGCTGGTAAAGGCATCACGGTCGGAAACCCCAATGTCAACCGTAGGCGCGTAACATGCCCGCCCGCCAAATCGGTTCGGGCGGGTTACGCCCCTACACCGGTTCTATCGGGGACATGGTGCAAGAATGGGTTTCCAACCGTGATACTGGTGTCGTGTATCGGCAAGGTCCTATTCACACCTTGGCTTTCTTATAGGGAAGTCATCAAGGGTCATGCGCCTCCCGCGTGTCGTTCGTTCAATCAGGTATTCTCAGCGGCTGAGTATCGGAAATCAACCAGCAGATAGCAACCAGGAGTTCATCGTACTTGAATCTCCAGTCCTCATTCCTTATCATGAGTCCAACACATTATCTCAATGCACCGACTACTTCTACCCTCGTCTGTCTCGCTTCTCGCCACGGGCATTCAACCATCCTCGATTGGACAAACAGACCTTCAGCCTCTCGACCGGGATGTTTTGATCGAGGCGATCTTGCGCGATCCCGCAGTGACATGCAAGATCGAAGGGAGGATCGTCAACCTCACACCATCCACTTCTGAGGAGAACAGGCAATGAACGATCTGGGCAAAGCTTTCAGTTTTCCGTTTAAGGACCCCTCGTGGGGATCCAAGTTTCTTCTTGGCGCCGTCTTCATGCTGCTGAGCATCGTGGTCGTCGGCATTTTTATTCTTGCGGGTTATTTTGTGCAGGTCACGCAAAGAGTTATGCGACGGGAAGCCAACCCGATGCCGGAATGGACGGACATTGGTGTAAAGCTTGTCCTGGGCTTCAAGTTTTGCGTCGTCTATTTCGTCTATATCTTCCCAATCCTTCTCCTCTACATCCCGTTTGTTGCCATCATGGTTCTCGGTACTTTCTCCGGAGAGAGCGAGGCGGTTGGAGCCGTGGCAGGGCTTTACAGTATCCTCATGGTAGTCCTGATCTTTCCGTATGCCCTCGCTCTCGCGCTTCTGACTCCTTCCATCACTTTTCGCTTTGCGGAACATGAGCGAATCAGCGACGGCCTGGATATCGGGGGGATATTCCGGACGTTCAAGCAGAACTGGCAGAACCATACAATTGTTGCACTGATAGCGGTAGGACTGCAATCGTTTGCCGGCATCGGGATCATTCTGTTTCTCATCGGGATCTTCGTAACGGTGTTTTACTCCTACCTCGTTTCCGCTCACATGTATGGATCGCTGTACCTTGAACAAGTTCAGGAAGGGGTACCGTCGTAGATGAGTTCACAAGTCTGGAAGATCCTTGTTGTGGGAATGGTTCTTAGTGTGGTGGGTATCAGGTGCAAGGATGACAGCAACCCAGGCGATATGGGGAGCCCTTCCAATATCGTGTTTCCTCCCAACAACGTCAGTTATGACCTGCACGTCCAGCCGTTGTTTGACCAGACATGCGCCCTCTCCGGCTGCCACGACCGCGGAACAAATCAAAGCCCGTTGAAACTCACATCGCATGGCGAGACGGTTTTTCTCATCCCCGGGGTTGTGGTGCCCGGAAACCCGGAGAATAGCACACTGGTGTTGAGAATTGAAGGAAGGGTGAGCCAACGAATGCCACTCAACAGGAACCCGTTGAATGACAATCAGATCAATGGGATCAGAACATGGATTGTTGAAGGAGCCCAGAATAATTAGGGAGGACGATTCTCACATCGCTGACCGCGGATCCTTCCCCCACAAAAGCTTCGCTCGCAACATATCATAATACGTCCGATCAACACGCTTTACGAGTCTGACGCAGTGCCCTGCCTTGCGGATAAGGACTTCCACCGGCCCCGTTAACTCCGCCTCTTCCTGCCCGTCTGCAGAGACCAGAACTTCATCCATGTTTCCCGGGACAACGACGCGAATAACATCCGTGTCGGGAACGATGAGTGGACGCCCGCTGAGTGTGTGTGGTGCAATAGGCGTGACACCGATGACCCTGCTGACCGGCGTGACAATCGGGCCTCCATTGGACAGTGCATACGCGGTCGAGCCCGTCGGCGTGGAAATGATCAGTCCGTCGGCACGATAGGTTACCGCAAACGCACCATTGATGTGCATGTCGATATCGATGACGCGAGAGGAGCGGGATTTTCCAACGACGATGTCATTCACGCCGAAAAGCACCCTGGCAGGGAGCGCCGGGCTGGTTGCTTCCAGCACCAACCTCTCCTCAACGACAAACTTCTTTTCCACGATATCCCCGATCGCTTGCGACAACTCTCCAGGTGCAATCTCGGCAAGAAAGCCAAGCTTCCCGAGGTTCACACCCAGGATCGGTGTTCCATCAGCTCCTACAAGACGGGCAGCAGAGAGGATCGTTCCATCTCCTCCCAAGGCCACAACCATATCTACTCCGCGCACACACATATCACGTGTTGCGCTATGCCGGTCGCGGAGTGCCTTGCCGGCATCTGCCAGCAACTCTACAATATCCCGATCAACGATGTACTCCACCCCGGATCGATCCAGCCTGGCGACCAGCAGAGCAACGGCCCCGCTCAGTTCAGGTTTGTCGAGATTGCCAATGATGCCGAATTTCATGTCGTCCCCTTTTCCTCCGGTGCCGGGGGAGGGTTGGGCTTGCTTGCCTCGTCAACATAGTTGAGCTTCAATTCCTGCAACATGTTGGTGAGGAAGTGTTCCTCTTCCTGATTCAGGTTGCCTTTTGTCTTCTCCTTCATCATATCCAGGATGTCGATGGTCCCTTGCGCGCCGGCAAGGTCCCGTTCCACCTTGTCGGTCATCGGGTTCTTGATCTTGCCCATTTGCGACATGGCAAGACCATGAAACATCAGCACAACCTGTGCGAATAAGATCTGGTTCTTTTCCTTTGCATCCATGCGTTCACCGTTTCGTGAATTACTGTTTCCGTTGCAGTTCCCAGAGCTTTGCATACTTCACGAAGACATACCCCGCTGAGACCACCGACAGGATGAAACCGTGTATCCCATCAAGAAACCCGAGACGAAGGAAGTACATCTTCACAAACAAGAATGACGGGCGGACCAACAGATCGGGAAGTGAGAACCGCTTCCCGGATACGGCCATGTCCTCCGCTGCCAGGGAGGTGTAGCGGTTGAACTTTGCAAAATAGTGCTGGAGATCCGGGTCGGTATAGTGCATCAGATCATTCTGCAGAGCTCCGACACTTCCGTGCACAATGAGCTGTTCATGCACCCTGTTTTCGCTGAACCGTCCCTGAGTTCTGCGAAACAACCTGGTCACCCGCGACGGATACCAACCACAGTGTTTGATCCACCGCCCCAGAAAATACGCCCGGCGTGCGACAGAATATCCGGATGTTTCTCCATTCCCCGCAATGACCTGCTTGATCTCGTCAGCAAGTGGTGGTGTCACACGTTCATCAGCATCCAACCAGAGCACCCAATCGCCCGCCGCCTGGTCGAGCGCGTAGTTTTTTGTTGCCCCGTATCCTTTCCACTCCACACTCAGCACTTTGGAAGTGTATTGTCTGGCAAGCTCCATGGTCCGGTCGGTGCTGCCGGAATCAACGACAATGAGTTCGTCCGCCCAGTGGACGCTGGCCAGACATTCGGCAATGTTCCGTTCTTCGTTCAACGCGATAGTCACCACGGACAGTGTTCCCATTATGCCCCCTGATTTGGCGTGCCGGACAGGGATGCGTCCTGAGAAAAAAGACGCCCCACTCCAACCGCGAGGCCGATTGACGTCCAGAAGAGGAGAACGACCTCCTGGTCTCCAAAGCTCCATTCCGTCAAGCCATTTACCTGAAAGCCAACGAACACGGCCAACGCTCCAAGAGCAACGGACCCTGCAAACCAGTCATCCTTCACCTGTCGCAGGATCCTCCATTCCGTGATGAAGATCTTCACGAACAACAGAACGACGACCACAAACCCAAGTGTCCCGAGTGTCACAAGGAGCTGCAAGAGCACATTGTGCAGATGTCCCCATTCAATGGCCGTTCCGGTTGGAGCATATTGCACGAGCAGTTCATAAAGATCGATGTCACCTACTCCAACAAAGGGATGGTCTGCGAAGATCCTGAGCCCCGTGCCCCAGAGCAGCATCCGCGACGCGTTCTCAGGATGCTGAAGGTCCACGATGCTGTGGAGCCTGCTTTCCACGAATGGGGGCGCGAACACCATAAGCAGGATAATCACTGCCAGCAACGGGAGTATCAATTTTTTCTGCTTGACAAGAGCAATGAAAAGAACACCCGCCGCCGCGGCAAGATACGCTCCGCGTGTCACCGTCGCGTAAAGACTAATGAGCACAGGAATGAGTCCGAGCAGGGCCGCGAGACGGACCTTTCGTGGCGTGTTATGATGAATGATGAAAGGAATGAGAAGGAGCGCAGTCATCATCATCAATTCAGAGGTGGTCATGTAGAACTGGAAGATCCCCAAACGCGTTGTGCTCTCAGGATCAGCGAAGACCAGCTTGGCCACACCGAGGATCCCCACTGTGCAGGCAGAACCAAGCAGAACAGCCACGGACTGCATGGCAATGCGCTTCGAGCTCAGAACGGAAGCGAACAGATAGACGACCCCGATAAGAAGGAGACGTTTGGAGAACAGAAACGATTGGGCGGGGTTGTATGAGAACACCGAGGCGACCAACTCAGCTATTAGGTATGCAAGAAAAAAGTAATCGAGAGGTGTGGAGGCAACCATGAACCGTCGCTTCACCAGCATGGTGGCAAGCCAGAGAACGGCAATCATGCCCAGCGCAAGTGAGTTGACCGCGATGGAGAAGAAGTTCGAAGCAAGAAACAGATAGACAAAAAAGAAGAATGCCCGCTGCAGTAATACAGGGCCTTGGTCGGCTGCGGCATTGACAGAAGTCGCCGGTATTATTTTTTCAGCCATGATTAAACTCTGAACTGGAGTTCATACAACTTCTTGTAGAGCCCCTTCGAGTTCAGCAGAAGGTCTGTGTGTTTCCCCACTTCCACAATACGGCCCGCTTCAATCACGAAAATCCTGTCTGCGTGTTGAACAGTGGAAAGGCGGTGGGCAATGACAATGGAGGTCCTCCCTGCCATCAGATTCTCGATGGCTTCCTGCACAAGGATCTCCGATTCGGTGTCCAG
>DASRUE010000042.1:0-5274 GCA_035687895.1 Bacteroidota bacterium
GATCGCTGTTCCGCATGTCACTTGCACGATTGGGCAGGTGCTTCCGGCAAAGGAGATCGCGCGTCTTGGCCATGAGAAGGGACTCTGGGTCTTTCTCGACGGTGCGCACACGCCGGGGATGATGCCGCTCGATGTGAAGGAGCTTGGCTGCGACTTTTTCGCGAGCTGTGGGCACAAATGGATGATGGGCCCGAAGGGGACAGGCTTTCTCTACGTGAAGAGGGAAATGATGGAGGTTCTGGAGCCCTACTGGGTTGGTGCAGGCGTGGATACTGCCTGGGATCTTGCCACAGGTTCTTTGACATATAAATCAGATGCGCACCGGTTTGATTTTGCCACACAGAGCTCCGCGCTGTACATCGGGTTGGGTGCGGCAGTGGATTTTCTTCACCATCTCGGGATGGAGAATGTTGCCCGCAGAGGTCAGGCTCTCTCCCGTCATCTTCGCAATGGGTTGAAAGGACTTGGCGAACGCGCAGAGATTCTCACGCCGGAGGAGGATGGAGGCTTCGGCTCCGTTGTTGGCTTCCGCTTGAAGAATGTTCCTTATGATAAATTGCAGCAGCTTCTGCTGGAGAAGCACAAGATCATCACCCGGATGGTGCCGGAGAACGGCATCAACTGCAACAGAATCTCGACACACATCTACAATAATTTCGACGAAGTAAACCGGGTGGTGGAGGCAATTACCGCCGCTGCGTAGGCTTCGATTTCTTGTTCACTCACATTCACGGGGAGCAACTGTCATGAACCACTCATTCTTTACAGGTCCACGTCTTCTGACTGTCGTGTTGGTGCTTTCGTTCCTGGCTTCTGCTGGTACGATGGATGCGCTGGCGCAGAAGTCACAGAAGACCCAGACCGCGGCTCAAAAGCAATCCACATTGAAGGATGTGCTGATCCAATACCAGGGGAAGGACACGAACCTCGGGAAACTTGTGAAAGTCTCGGGTGACTATTTCACGCTCGAAGATGAGGAGGGAGCGCAGACTCTCCATCCATTGTCTGTAATCCACACATTGAAGATCGTCAAGCCGGAAGAAGGGTCAACGGTTGTACTGGAGATCAGGCTTGTTGGGAAGGACTAAGATGAAAATACTGCCGGGTGTTGTGGTGCTTGGCCTGATTCTCGCCGGATGCGGTCCAACCGAAGAGGATGTCCGCCGTATCGTGCAGGACGAGATGAGGGGCGCGATGGATCGGACGTACGCACAATCCACGGAGACCGTCGGTCCGTATAGTCCGGCGGTTCGAGTGGGAGACTTTCTCTTCGTCTCCGGTCAGATCGGACTTGACCAGGAAACCGGTCAACTCCGGAGTGAGTTCATCGAGGTGGAAACGCAGCAGGTGATGGAGAACCTCATGCGGATTCTGCGGGCCGAGGGATACGACTCCTCCCATGTCATCAATGCAAACGTGTACCTCAAGAACATGAATGACTACCCGAAGATGAACCTGATCTACGGAGGATATTTTCAGGAAGGAAGGTACCCTGCACGGGTGGCCGTGGAAGTGAGCAATCTCCCCCGGCAGGCGAATGTGGAAATCGCGGTGGTGGCGTGTAAGGGGGATTGAGGAGATGGTTGGAATAACCGCCTGCCTGTCCCTGCCCGGCAGGCAACCAACATGCGTCTATCATTGGAAGCGGAAGAATGATTGCCCGCATCAAAATAGAAAACTATCGGTCTATTGAGCATGTAGAGTTTAGCCCAACACAGCTTTGTGGGTTAGTCGGACATAACAATGCCGGGAAGTCGAATATCTTGGGCGCCTTGGACGTACTTCTCGGAGAAACCTATCCTACCGAGCGGGCATTTACGAAGGACGACTTCTTTAACCGGGAGACCGACAGATCAATTCTGATTGAAGTTGAATTTGACGTACCCCTTGACCCTGTGCGTCTTACTATCCATCGTTCTCAAGATAAGAGACCCTGTGAGGCGAAAACCCTTCAACTGACATATACAAAGAGACAAGATGTGAATTTCAAGCATCAGTTTCTTGTCTTTGACTTGAACGGCGATTGTTACTATGCCAACGACGAAGTCAGAAAGCAAGTACAATTTGTGTATGTGCCGTCGGACCGAAACCTTGAGAAGCAGTTAACGGTTAGTCAGTGGACGATGCTCGGAAAAATGCTCAAGCACCTTGATGAACAGTTTAGGCAAGGACCTAAAGGGGATGACGGTTTTACTGAGAATGAACGTGCATTACGGCAAAGTATGACTGACGCGCTCCAAGTCCTCAAGACTCCTGCGTATTTGGACTTTGAGAATCGACTAAAGACGAACGTCAAAGATCAGACACAAGACTCCTTCAAAGATGTTGAACTCTTCTTGAATGTCTACGATCCACTTCACTTATTACAAGACAATTCAACTCCTTGTCCGTGAGTTCGAGAAGGACTTCAACGTAGCCGATTTGGGGTCGGGACTTCAGAACCTCATCTTGCTTGCGATCTTCAGAACATATGCGAGGACCATGAAGTCCCGCGCAGTATTGGCAATCGAAGAGCCTGAGATTTTTCTACATCCACACGCCCAGCGAAAGCTCTACAAGATACTTCGCTCATTGTTAGAACCACAGGTGAATCGTGAAACCGGTGAAGTGATAGATGATGGTGCACAGATTTTCTACGCAACCCACAGCCCAGCTTTCCTGTCGCTTCCCGACTACGACGAGATCTTTCTCGTACGGAGAAATGATGAAGGAAAGACCAATGTGCTTTCCAAAGGAGACCCTCTCTCTCAAGGTGATAGAGACGAGCTGAGGCTGTTGACCCAATTCAATCAACATAGAAACGAGCTCTTCTTTGCGCGAAAGGTAATGCTCGTTGAAGGCCAGACGGAGAAGCATGCGATTCCACTTGCCTTTGCCAAAAAGGTCGACATAGATGCTAAGACCATTTCTGTAATCGAAGTCGGGGGAAAGGGGAACCTTCCCTTCTTCATCAAGGTATTGTCCTCACTTAGGATCGAGTGGTGTGCTGTTTATGATACTGACAGTGACAAGATACTCTCTACGACGGATGAACAAAGCGCTCAACAGGCACTCGGAGGACTGGACGGGAATTCCGATGAAGCAAGGGTCCTCCGCAAACGTCTTGACGATCACGCCGATACCGTGAGGAAGAACGAGCAGATTGCAACCGCGGCGGGTGAAGCTAACAATAGGCTGTTTCCACTTGATCCAAACTTTGAAGGGGTTTGCGGACTACCAGCGCAAAGAACCGAAGAATGGAGAAAAACGAAACAGGCCATTGAGAAGTTCACAAGCTATGGTAGTTGGGACGAAATACCCGAGCTGATCCGAACTGCAATCGAGTTCTTGCTGAGGTGCCCTGAGTCAGACTGGCCGGATGCCGCATAGAGCTAATGCCATCATCGATAATCAACAAAGTGTTGGCGAAGCATGGAGTTATCCCGCCACAGGCGGGAGGTTTACGGAGGAGGAGTTGGATTTTCCGCCAAAAGATGAATCATGGCGGACAGGCATTCCGCCCAAAGGTGAAGCACGGCGGACAGGCAACTACGATATCAAGTATAGGATGGGGAAAGAACTTGCTGAGGAATGAGTGGGAACGAGAGGAATGATGGCAACACCGAATATAGGTCCCAATCCATTTACACCCCGATCCGGACAGGAACCGAAGGTGTTTCTTGGACGAGAGAAGGAACTTGAGACCTTTAAGAAGCATCTTGAGAAAACAAGAACGCAGCAGTATGATCATTTCGTTGTCGTCGGCGGATGGGGAACCGGAAAAACGACACTTCTCAAGGAGTTCCGCAAAGCCGCGCATGCTCGACGTGTCATTACTTCCTTCGTAGGCGTTCACGAGTTTAAACCCGACGACCTTCTTGGACCAGTTATCCAGTTGCTCACCCACATTCCTCGTAATTTGCCGATCAAGTTCGATCGCATGAAACGGTTCTCGAAATATCTGCAAGGAGTCGGCGTAACGTTGCCGGTGATCGGAGGAGGTATCGAGATCGCGGAAAAGAAACGTTTCGACGGGGATCCTCAGGAGTTGCTGCTTGAAGGTCTTGTTCAACTGTGGCGCGAACTTAAATCGGAGACTGATGCGTTGGTTGTATTTTTGGACGATGTCCAGCATTACGAGGCCATACCTGAGGTGCTGGGTGTTCTCAAAAACGTTCTCAGCGATGACGACATTATTAGAAAAACGGGATACCTCTTTGTCCTGGCTGCCACGGAAGAAGGGTGGTCAAACTTCTTGCGCAAGAATCATCCCATTGGCCGGTACTTTGTTCCCATTCTGAAGATATATCCACTCTTGAAGGAGAATTCGCTGCGGATCATCGAGGCCACGCTCGATGGCACAGGCGTCACTTTTACACATGAAGTACAAGAAGCTGTCTTTGATTACACCGAGGGACATCCGTTTCAGATGCAGATACTCTGCTCCTACTTGTATGAAAATCAAATGAAGGGAAATGTCGGGCGTGACCAGCTTGACAGTGCGCTCTCTCAGACGCTTGATGAGCTCGGACCAATCATTCTCGATCCCATTTATTCTATGGCGAGTGAACAAGAGAGGGCAACCCTCCATGTGATGTCCTCAGAGTACAAGGTTTACTCGTTTGATGACATCTTGAAACAGATTCGGAAGCAGAGGAGGGAAATCAGCAAGGGAACACTTGCAGCGGCAGTAGCACGGTTGAGTGAAAAAGGTCTCCTTCTAAAAATGGAAAGAGGCAAGTATCGTCTCGTGAATAGATTGTTCAATGAATTCGTCGTACGACAATGATTGCAGAGTTTGCAGAATGGAGCCGGTTTCGCAAACTCTGCAAACTTCTATGCGGAGACGATGAAACAGAGAGTTTAGCTGACATTGAAATGAGACATGTGAGATATTTGATGATAGTAAGAAGGTTTGTCGTTGTGGTCAATAAGATTTCGGACATTTATCGGACATATCAGACACGGGAGAGGTAGGTAAATTGCTGTACACCTTGTCCAGCGCTTGATCTGAAAATACTAGATTCTCAAGAATCTGGACAAAGTGTCCAGATAATAGCGGCTCCAAAGAGTCCTTTGAGTGTAATAAACATAGACACCGACATAGACATGATGTCTATGTCAGGAAAACACAGATTGGTGGGGTTCCGTCAGAAAGGTGAATTACCCCGACACTAATCCCGACAGAGTGTCGGGATAGATAACGGAAAGAGTGTATTCATAGCTTCAGCCCCGATATTTAAAGGTTCGTGCCGCAGCTTCGTTTTTGCTGCGCACGTTGTCCAGCATGCCAAC
>DASRUE010000043.1:0-26245 GCA_035687895.1 Bacteroidota bacterium
GCCGACCTTCTCGTTGCCGATATCCCCGACTATACCTTTCTCGCGTACCACTTTGGGGTGAACCATATCTCGAAGGTGATCAAACGCGGAACCATCCTGGAAATCTAATGGCGCGCATCGTCGAATGCGTTCCTAATTTCAGTGAGGGACGCAACATCAAAAGCATCAATGCCATTGCAGGGGCAATCAGTCATGTCCCCGGGGTGAAGTTCATCAGCGCCGAGCCGGATAAGGACTACAACCGCACCGTGGTAACGTTCGTGGGTGAACCGGCAGCGGTGGTCGAGGCCGCGTTCCAGGGAACGAAGAAGGCTTCAGAGCTGATTGACATGGCACAACACAAAGGAGAGCATCCTCGCTTGGGTGCAACGGACGTGGTCCCGTTCGTTCCAGTTTCCGGGGTGACAATGAAGGAATGTGTGGATCTTGCACATGAGTTTGGTCACCGTGTTGGCGAAGAACTTGCGATCCCGATCTATCTCTACGAGGAAGCAGCAACACGTCCTGAACGGCGCAACCTTTCCACCATCCGCAAGGGAGAATATGAGGGCCTCGCGGAGAAATTGAAAGACCCCGCTTGGAAACCCGACTACGGACCATCAGAGTTTAATCCACGGTCGGGCGGGACTGTCACGGGCGCACGGATGTTCCTGATTGCCTATAACGTCAACCTGAACACGAACGACGCCAAGCTGGCAAACGAAATTGCTCTTCGCATTCGTGAAAGCGGTCGGGTGAAGAAAGATGCTCAGGGAAACCCCGTCCTTGATGCCAAGGGCCAGAAAGTGAACATCTCCGGCACACTCAAAGCAGTCAAAGCCATGGGAGTTTTGCTGGAGGCCCACAACATTGCGCAGGTCTCCATCAACCTCGTCGACTACCACCTCACTCCCCCGCATCTGGCATTCGAGGAAGTGAAGAAGCAGGCGGCAACGCTTGGCATCGCGGTTACAGGAAGCGAAATCGTGGGGTTAACGCCGAAGGAAGCGCTCCTGCTGGCGGGGTCATTTTATGCTCAAGGCCTGGCCGACGAGCAACAATTGCTTGCAACGGCAATCGACAAGCTTGGCTTGAGCCAACTGGAACCGTTCGAACCACGCAACAAGATCATTGAATACCAACTGTCATAACCTCAGGTGACACATGCTGACGAAGAAGACTCTTTCCGCATTTCTCGATGAACTTGCCTCATCGTCGCCGGCTCCCGGCGGTGGAAGCGTTGCGGCGCTTTCCGGTGCATTGGGTGCCGCGCTCACAACGATGGTCTGCAACCTCACAATCGGGAAGAAAAAATACGCCGACGTGGAATCCGAAATGAAGTCTGTGCGTGCACAGGCAGAAGACCTGCGAAGCCGGTTTACTGCGTTGGTCGACAAGGACACCGACGCCTTCAACAAAGTAATGGAGGCGTTCGCTCTTCCCAAAGAGAGCGAAGCGCAGAAGTCACTTCGGACTGCGGCCATTGCCGCGGCTACGAAGGAGGCAACACTGGTACCGCTGGAAGTAATGAAGCATTGTATTGACGCGCTGGCTCTGACCCAGCGGGTGGCGGCCGCAGGGAATGCAAACTCGGCGAGCGATGCCGGTGTGAGTGCACTCATGTTGCACGCCGCTTCCGAAGGCGCGGCGCTGAATGTGAAGATCAATCTCAATGGCCTGTCAGATCAGGATTTCGTCGGATGGAAATCTGAAGAGGTGGACTCGTTATTGAAGACCAGCAAGATGATGATGGAGGAAACACTGGAGATGGTTGCCGCAAAACTCCAACGGCAGTGATTTTGTGTCGTTGGCCGCTAGGGTGACGGTGCGACCTTCAGCAGGTACCAGTCAGCCCCCCATGACTGAAATTCCTCGATTCTCTTTATCAGAATCAGGTCTCCTTCCTTGTAACCCGCTGAATGATCAACGATGAGCTGAATGTTCACCGGCCAGCCGATGACGTACTCGACATTCACCCTCCTGATGTACTCCATATTGCGGCGTTCGACCAGGGACTCGTAGCACGATTTGTTGACGACACCGTCGAGGTTGATCACCACCAGACTATCTGCAAAGTATCCCAACCCGCCCGTTTGCGAGCTGCCGAGAATGGTGCCGGCGGGAAAGGTCTTCTTCGCCCAGAGCCCCGCATTCATATACCCCAGACTGTTCGTTTCCTTTGAGAAGAACAGATTGCTGAATTCAGGGCTGGTGAATGTGGCTGCTCCAATTGCGACGAAGGGTAAAACAATCAGAAATGCTCCCCCGGCCCGCGACCGTAGAACGGAAAGAATTCCGTCGAACAACGCGGTACCTATCAAGAGGAGAACGAGGGCTACCGGATAGAAGTAACGCTCAAAAAACCAGGGGGCAAAAATGTAGAATGTGTAGCTGAGGAGGAGGAGAGGAACAAACAGGAGGGGGAGAGACAGCCACCGGAACTGACGGCGCAGCGTTCCACGGATTTTCTTTCGAAGGGCAAATGCCGCCAATGCGAGTGCGGCGACAATCACCAGCGTTGAAGCGTTCATTACGACAATAGCACGGGCTGCCCGTCGCATGGTCGATAAATACCAGTTATCGAGAGTTGGCTGATGCTGGACGTTGGCAAGCGACATGAAGCGAACGGCCTTCCCACTCACAGGGTAGAAATCCCCGGTGTAATGATACGAGTAGAGAAGCCAGGGGAGGTTGATCAGGAAAACGCCAATGGTAATCAGCAAGAGTGACCGAAGCGATGAGCGTACTCCATGCGGCTGCCGGATGTTCCGCAGCAGAATGACGCACCCTGCCGAAAACGCGAGCAGGAGATTATCGAGACGGGCAAACACCGCGCAGCCAAGCAGCAGGCCAAGCACGAAGTCACTCCCTCGTTCGGAATTGTCACGATAGCGAACGGAGAAATACCAAAGAACCACAGCAATGAAGAAGCAGGAGATCGTTGTCTCCAATCCGTTCAATGTCGTACTGATGACGTAGGGATTGAGAATCCAGAGCGCCGCGGCAGCAAGAGGAGTGATGAAGGATGTGCTTTGTAATGCCACGAGCCGAAACAGGATAAACAGTGTCGCCGTGTCGAACAGCGAGAGAAGTATCAGGGCGATGTGGATTGGCGTGACGATGTCATTCTGGATGATCCAGTAGACAGGCACCATCAGGAATACGTAGAGGGGTTGAAAGCCGTTGGTGTGTTCCAGACCGTAGAGAGGGCCGAGGCCGGCAGCGATGTTCTTCGCGATCGTCAGTGAAAGGTAGGCATCGTCGGGGATGGTCAGTCCGTCAATGTACTCCAGGGGGCGGAGTGCCACGCTGCATCGGAGCAGGAGGTTGAGAGCCAACAGCACGAGCACGATCGAACTCCGTGTGCGGCCAGGGAAACGCGTGTCAAACGGGACCAACAAGTTGGTGGACGATCGTTGTGGATGATTCGACATGCGCGGTGATTGGACTGAAGTCGGTCAACACAGAACGACAAACCGTCTGAAAGTAGGGAAGACTCAAGAGAAACGCAAGCAGTGGCTATCGGCAGACTTGTTGGAAGACACGAAGCGCATTTCCACCCAGAATCTTTCTGACATCGATGGGCGAGTAGCCGCGTTTGAGCAATGCTAGGGTAAGCGCGGGGAACCGGGAGACATCTTCCAGCCCTACGGGCGTCTGTTCGATACCATCAAAGTCCGACCCGAGAGCCACGTGGTCGATCCCGACGAGATTTCTGATATAGTCGATGTGGCGGATAACGGTATCGATGGTGGCGCTATTGGTTGAGGAAAGGAAGAAGGGATAAAAGACCAGACCTATGACTCCACCCGTCTGTGCGATGGCGATGATTTGTGCATCCGTCAGATTGCGATAGTGATTCCGCAGCGTTCGGGCACCGGAATGCGTGGCAATGATGGGGTTTGTCGTGGTTGCCAGGATGTCTTCAATCGTCCGGATGCCGGTGTGGGAAACATCAATGATCATTCCGAGTGTATCCATCGTGCGGATAACTGTTCTCCCGAACTCCGACAGCCCGACTGTGGCCGATTGCGGATCTGCGGCAGCCGTTGCCCATGAGGTGCTATTGTTCCAAGTGATGGTCATGTATCGCGCCCCGCGTGCATACAGTGACCGGAGTTTTGCGAGATCATTTTCGATTGAATGTCCCCCTTCAACTGCAAGGATGCCGGCAATTTTTCCCTGCGCATTCAGTTGGGAAATATCATTTACTGTCCGTGCCTGCCCAAGTGTCACGGGGTTGCGTGCAACCTGGGCGTCGAAGGAATCGGCCATTGCAAGGACACGCTGATACGGATTGGTGCCAAATGCCGACGGATCCGCCCAGAGAGCGAACATCTGTGCGTCTACACCACCGTCGCGAAAGCGTGGGATATCCGAATGGTTGAACGTGTGCCGCGGTCCGAGTTGATATCCAGAGACCACCTTTTCCAGAACATCATTATGCAGATCAATAAGAAACGCACGGTTGTGCACGGCCTCAAGAAGAAAATCGGCGCGCACGCCATTGACCAGCACAATCGTTGTCGAATCGGGTTCATAACCGATCTTTGAAGCGGAAACCTTGTATTCTGCCATTATCGTTGTTGCGGCAGACGACGTCACACTCTCCCGGCTTCTCGTCACATTGCCCAATCCTCCAGTTCCACCGCCATCCAGTTGGATCATCTTTCTGACGACCCGTTTTCCTTGCATCTCAATGGAGTAAAACAACACGCCTGCAGCACCCGTACTTCTCCAGGGAATGCTGTACGTTCCCGGCTCAAGCAAGAAGGTGCTCTCATCAAGTCGTCTTCCGAGAATGTCGTGCACAGCGATCCTAATCCACCCGGCATGGGAAAGTGCAAACTCGATCGTTGTAGACGGGTTGAATGGGTTTGGGTAGTTCTGCGCAAGGGTGAATCGGTCCGGTGCAGTTGCTTCCACCCCCACGTTGCTGGGTGTTATAGCATACGTCCAACTGCCCGAGGCGTTAGTGTAAGTGGTGTACCGTTCTCCTGGGTCTGCAATGTTGACGAGCTCGATGAGAACGGAATCGACAGGATCAAGTGTGGTCACGTCACGAACCGCGCCGTTGACGACGATGGGCTGAGCTGAAGTGGCCGTCACGCCTGCGAGTATCCAGACGAACAAGACCGAGACGAGCCACGTGCTGGAGGTCGGGAGGGATTCAGCGTTTGACAAAGAACAGAAGGTGGGAGATGATCGACTCATATCCTTCCTCCTGTTGAGGAGAATGATTTATGGCACCTGCAAAGTACACCAGATTGGAGCGAATGTCAAGCTATCTACTGTGTCTGTGCAGGGTGATGGAGGATGATAGCAGCGGAGGCAACGATCGCTGCCGTTTCGGTTCGGAGTCTTCGTGGGCCAAGGGATACGGTATGGAAACCTGCGCCTGCAGCGACCGCAATTTCTTCGTCTGTGAATCCCCCCTCCGGACCGATGCAAATGACGACAGAGGCAGACGAGTATGAGGTGAGGAGAGAGGAGATCGTGCGTGTAGTTTCTTGCTCGTGCGGGATGACCTTCAGGCAGTTCGCTGGGGAAGTGTGTACAAAGTCAGTAAGAGAGACGGGCTCGTGTACCCTCGGTAGCACACAGCGTCCGGACTGCTTCATCGCTGCCAGGGCGAGCTTTTGCCAGCGCTCGGTCTTTGGGTGCTCGGGGATTGTTCGCTTGGTGAGAAGTGGGACGATCGCAACGACGCCGATCTCTGTTGCTTTCTCCACAAGGACGTCGAACCGAGCCGCGTTTTTCAGGAGGGCAACAGCAAGGGTGACAGCGATGCCCGGTTCATGCAACCGCTCACGTCGGGCGGTGATTGAGCATCGCGCTGTCCGCCTGCTTACTTCTTTGATGATAACTTCATACGCCCGTCCTGCTCCATCTACCACAAGAAGCATATCTCCCACCCTCTTCCGCATAACGTGGGTGAGATGTGCGAACTCATCCCCCTCGATGGTCAGTTCATTGTGAGTGATAAGATGAGGGGGTGTGTAGAAGTATTCCATGGCGGCTGATCCGTTCTCTGAGTTTCAGCACTCTGGTTCCGCTATGCTACAGCGATGTACGAAAGTCAATGATAAATTGCCCTTTGCCGTATTCATTCCAGGCATATTCCGTACGGACAACGACGCTATACGGGAGGAGGAAATGAACACCTCCACCATACCCCGATGCGAACGAGTTCCAATGTATGGCTTCTTTTCGAAACCAGGTAGCTCCGGCATCTGCGAAGATTGCCAGGCTGATGCCAAACCGCCATACAGAGAATTCCGTCGGCATTGGGATCGCGGTGAAGTTGATGGTCCGTGCTTTAAGGAGTGGCCAGCGGAGTTCGAGGATGCCACCCATGAGATTCTCTCCCTCAAAGACGGTGGTGAAATTTCCCCGGATGCGGTCACCATAACCAAAGTACGCCCGACTATGCGTGGGAATGAGACTGCCGGAAACGACGGTGCCATGGACACGAGTGGCGAGCGTAAAATTGCCAGGCAGAGGGAAATACCAACGAAGGTCTGCACCAAACCGGGTGAAACTCAGGGTCGCGTCGCTGAAACCGTTCTTGCTTACATAGGCGCTCACGAATTGACCATGAGACGCGTATTCGCGGAGGTCCCGCGAGTCGTATGTATACCGGAACGTTGCATAGAGGAACGCATCCCTTCCATCCATAGATGCAGTCCGGCCGGGGCGATATTCATCAACATGAATGATCCGGTATCCGACATTCAACCCGACCGTGGAAAACAGGTTTACACGGGTGCCCAAAGTTGCGTTTAGGTCATAGTGCTGCTCATCGAAGTCACCGGTGATTGAGGACTCGATCTTGCTCCGATTCCGGATCCGGCTATACGAAAGGTCTGCGGCAAAGAAAAGCTGATGCTCACGGTCGAGCAACGGATCGCCGAACGACAAATCCAATGCGGGGTTGTACCCGAAGATCACGGAGCCAAACAGCTTCTGGTTACGCCCCTGAAAATTGTTATGCAGTAGCCCAGCGCCATAGAAAGGTTTCTTTGGGTCGCCGTCGCGGAACCCAAACAAGGGAAGGGGGATTAAGTACCATCGCTCGTTGACGTCCACATTGAGAAATTGCTGCCCCTCCAGTGTATCGCAGAAGAGATCCACGCGTGTAAACAGACCGAGACTGTAAATCCTGTTCCGATCATACTCTATTGTTTCGAGGGTCGCAACGGACCCGGATTTGATTGCCATCTCATCCAGGATAACGTACGCCTCGGTCTTCTTGTTACCAGTAACGATGATGGTGTCAATAACACCAAGTGTGTCTGAAGAAGTTTGAGGGGGAGCTTCCTGTGCGAACACCAGTGGGGAAACAAGAACGAAAGGAAGGGAGAGAACGAAGAATCTGCGCATCAGGTCAATCATGATAACAAAAAGAGTCTCGCAGAGGGGACTCCGGAACAGTGAAAAAGAAGTTCATGCGACGAGCCGTTGGTGCTCAACCATCATACACTGTTCCACCACGACCTGCAACCCTGCACGATCAGCGTAGTCTGCAGCACCGGGATGGAAGACGCCGAGTTGCATCCAAGCAGCCCTGGCGTGCACTCTGATTGCAGACTCCACAACGTCCGGGACAAACTCGGCCCGCCGGAAGATGTCGACAATGTCGATCTTCTCGGGAACATCATCTAACGTCGGGTACGATTTCACACCAAGCACGTTATCAACATTTGGGTTGACCGGGACAATTGTGTACCCGGCATTCAGAAGGTAGCGAGCAACCCCATGACTATCCCGCCGCGGGTTATCCGATAGTCCAACCACCGCAATCACTCGAGATGAAAGCAGGAGACTTCTCACTTCATCATCCGATTCAAGAAACGGCATTGTCACCCTTGCACTGTCTCAACGGGTTCTTCCGCGTACGACTCGATCGGAGGACATGCACACATGATGTTCCGGTCGCCATAGGAATTGTTGATCCTTCCGACGCTCGGCCAGAACTTGTGGTTCCGCACGAAGTAGAGAGGATAAACGGCTTTGTATCGGGTGTATGGATGATTCCAGCTTTCGCCCAGCGCCTCGTGCGCAGTGTGCGGTGCGTTCTTCAGGACATTATCAACAGGATCAGCCTTGCCGTCGGCGATTTCCTGAATCTCATTCCGGATGGAAATCAACGCATCTGCAAACCTATCGAGCTCAGCCTTCGACTCGCTCTCAGTGGGTTCTATCATCAGTGTACCAGCGACTGGGAATGAAACGGTAGGGGCATGGAATCCATAATCCATCAGACGTTTGGCAACGTCTTCAACCTCGACATTCACATCATGTTTCAGTTGACGGAGGTCGAGGATGAACTCGTGTGCAACGCGTCCGTTCGCTCCCTGATACAACACCGGGTAGTGCTTCTCGAGCCGGGCCTTGAGATAGTTGGCATTGAGTATTGCGTACCGTGTCGCCTCCGTTACCCCTTCCGCGCCGAGCATCTTGATATACGCGTACGAAATGAGAAGGATGCTCGAGCTTCCCCAGGGCGCTGCGGAGACTGCGTGAATGGCTTTATTGCCGCCAGTCTTCATCATCGGGTGTCCCGGAAGGTACGGCGCCAGATGCTCTGACACACAGATAGGCCCCATGCCGGGCCCGCCGCCACCATGGGGAATGCTAAATGTCTTGTGCAGGTTGATGTGGCACACGTCAGCCCCAATCATGGCAGGGCTCGTCAGCCCAACTTGTGCGTTCAGGTTTGCGCCATCCATGTACACCAGCCCGCCGTACTCATGAATGACTGAACACATTTCTTGAATCCGCTCTTCAAACACTCCGTGCGTGGAGGGATAGGTGATCATCAGCGCGGCAAGGTCATTTCTGTGCTCTTCTGCCTTTTTCCGCAAGTCGTCAACTTCCACATTCCCCTGTTCATCACACTTCACCACGACGACCTTGCAGCCTGCCATCACCGCACTCGCAGGGTTGGTGCCGTGGGCTGAGGAGGGAATGAGAGCCACATTGCGATGCTCGTGACCATGATCCTTATGATATTCCCGTATCACCAGAAGCCCCGTGTATTCTCCCTGTGCACCGGAGTTTGGTTGAAGAGATGCCGCGGCAAATCCGGTGATTACACAGAGTTGTTCTTCGAGTTCTCTGAAGAGTCGGAGGTACCCTTGAACCTGATCTGCAGGTGCAAACGGGTGGATGCGTGAAAACTCTCTCCAACTGACCGGCAGTAGTTCTGTCGCAGCGTTCAGCTTCATCGTGCAAGAGCCGAGAGGGATCATCGAATGAGTCAACGAAAGGTCCTTGTTCTCGAGACTCTTAATGTACCGCATCATCTCGGATTCCGAGTGGTACGTTGTGAAGACGGAGTGAGTGAGGTAGGAGCTCGTACGTTGAAAGAGAGGGGGATAAGTATTCACACCGTCCAGTTGCAGAAGCTCGCTCCCTGTCCGTTGACCAGACGCCTGCGCAAAAATGGAGACTATTGCGACAACATCTTCCGGAAGGGTGGTCTCGTTCAGACTGATCCCTACATGGGTTGCATCGAGGTACCTGAAGTTCATCCCTGCCGCAAGTGCGAGGGGCCTGATCTTCTCAACAGATGGCATTGAGACGTTCAACGTGTCGAAGTAGATTTTGTTGTTCTGCACATAGCCGAGTTTTTGAAGTTCTCGATCGAGTGCTTTCGCTGACAAATGGACACACTCTGCAATGCGTTTGATCCCCGCGGGTCCATGATAGACAGCGTACATCCCCGCCATGATCGCAAGAAGCGCTTGGGCCGTGCAGATATTTGATGTTGCTTTCTCCCGCCGGATATGTTGCTCCCTCGTCTGCAACGTCATCCGGTAGGCCTTGTTGTTGTGACCATCGATTGAGACGCCGATGATCCTCCCGGGGATATGGCGGATGAACTCGTTGCGCGTTGCAAAGAATGCAGCATGGGGTCCACCGAACCCGAGCGGAACGCCGAAGCGTTGGGAGTTGCCAACGACAACATCGGCACCGAACTCTCCGGGAGGTGTCAGGAGAGCGAGACCTAGGAGGTCTGCGGCCACAACGACGTATGCACCAACGTCATGTGCCCTTGTGATGAATGTTCGATAGTCGTAAACCGCACCATCGTGTGCAGGATACTGGAGGATTACACCGAAGTAGGAAGAGTCGATGACGGCATCCTGATGGTTGCCGACTACGACTTCGAATCCAAGTGGAGTGGCTCGGGTGCGGATTACATCGACTGTCTGCGGGAGGCAGGTATTGGACACGAAGAACTTGCGTGCGTGCTCTGTCTTTGTATTTCTGCCCGCGATTCCGTAGAGCATGATCATGGCTTCAGCCGCCGCCGTTCCTTCATCCAACAGCGAGGCGTTGGCAACGTCCATGCCCGTCAGGTCCATCACCATTGTCTGAAAATTGATCAGCGCCTCCAACCGTCCCTGTGCGAGCTCCGCCTGATAGGGAGTGTACTGGGTATACCAGCCCGGGTTTTCAAGAATGTTTCTCTGGATGACGGCCGGGACAATGCAGTCGGCGTACCCCATTCCAATGTAGGATTTAAACACCTTGTTCTGCTCAGCGAGTGTTCGCAGGCTCTCGATGAATCTGTACTCACCCATAGGTGGATCGAGAGAGAGTGGTTTCTTGAGCCTGATTCCCGGTGGGATGGTTTGGTCGATCAACTCGTCGAGAGACTGGACGCCGATCGACGCGAGCATCGCGGGGAGGTCCTGATGGCTCGTTCCGATGTGTCGGGACTGAAATTTCTCTTCGTATTCTGATGATGCATGCATGAGTTTATCGAATTTGCCGGATAAGATCGTGAACGACTACGCGTGGTGGTTTTGCCGGCTTCCTGTTGGAGCGTTTTCCAGTTGATGGAGGGAATCGAGGGCCATGCCAGCGGCTGCCTGCTCGGCCTCCTTCTTATTCTTTCCCGTCCCGACTCCCTTCTTCTCGCTATTCAACACTACCTCTACAGTAAAGGTCCGGTCGTGGTCGGGCCCTTCCTCTCTCACAATTGTATATCGTGGAACGCCCAGTCCCCGACCCTGTGCGTACTCCAGCAGCATGCTCTTGTAGTTCTCGTCATCCGTGACAACCGAGCCGCTCTTGAGAGCTGCGAGGACCTGCCGTTCCACAAACTGTCGCGCCGCATCGAATCCGCCGTCAAGATAGATCGCGGCAATAACTGCTTCATACGTATCGGCTATAATAGTCTCGTAGCCTTTGCCGATTGCGTCTGCTGCGCTGGGACTCATCAGGATGAAGTCCATCAGATGGATTTCCTTCGCGTAGGTTGCGAGTGCTTTACGATTCACAAGCCGGGAACGGAGCTTCGTCAACTCTCCCTCTTCCGCCTCAGGAAAGTGATGGTAGAGGAACTCGGCGACGATCAGGTTGAGGATGGAATCACCAAGGAACTCCAGCCGCTCGTTGGAGGTGCCCGGACTATTCAAGCGTTGGAGGAAAGAACGGTGGAGCAGGGACTGGACGAAAATGTCCCTGTTGCGAATGGAATACCCGATCAGGTGTTCAAATTTCTTGATGTTGGCGGCAAAGAGCGTTGTATATTCACTCTGCTCGCCGTCCGATAGTGCATGTCCCCCCCGTCTGGAGATTCTGTGCAGAAACTCCGTCACCCAACGCATGACAGTCTCATGTGGTTGCGTACTTCCTGAACAGGATTGTTGCGTTGTGTCCACCAAACCCGAACGTGTTGCTGAGACTGTATTGCACAGGTCTCTTTGCGGCGATATTGGGTGTATAATTCAGATCGCACGCAGGATCGGGAAACTCATAATTGATGGTGGGGGGAATGGTATCGTTGACGCAGGCAAGGAGCGCAGCAATGGCCTCGATTGCGCCTGCAGCGCCAAGCAGGTGGCCGGTCATGGATTTGGTAGAACTGATGCGGAGCTTGTGAGCGTGGGCTCCAAAGGTTGTCTTGATAGCAACTGTTTCACTGATGTCCCCGAGGGGAGTGGACGTTCCGTGAACATTGATGTAATCGACGTTCTCGGGCTTGATGCCGGCATCGTTCAATGCACGTTTCATGGAGCGAACCGCCCCCTCGCCGCCGGTAGGAGGCGCGGTGATATGGTAGGCATCGGCAGTGAACCCGATGCCGACGAGCTCGACATAAATCCGAGCACCGCGCGCGCGCGCATGCTCAAGTTCCTCCAGGATCAATGCACCGCCCCCCTCGCCCATAACGAACCCGTCGCGCTGCTGGTCGAACGGGCGACTTGCCTTTTCAGGTGCATCATTTCTTGTAGAGAGGGCCTTCATCGAGTTGAACCCGCCAAGGCCCATGGGAGTGATTGGCGCTTCCGATCCACCACAGACCATGACGTCTGCATCACCGTACTGGATGATGCGGTAGGCATCCCCGATTGCGTGCGACGCTGTTGCACAAGCGGACACGGTCGCGTAGTTTGGACCTTTCAAACCGTGCTTGATGGAGATGTACCCGCATGCGATATCCGGGATGAGCATGGGAATGAAGAATGGGCTAATGCGTCGCGGCCCGCCTTCCTTGTAGTTTGTGAACTGCGTATCGTACGTCATCATACCCCCGATACCAGAACCGTACACGACGCCGATTCGGTCGGGGTCCATATCCTTCAACGGCAACGCAGCATCTGCCACCGCCATATCGGAGGAAATCACGGCGAACTGCGCAAACGGATCCATGCGCTGAGCTGACTTGCGGTCTAGAAAATCTGTTGCCTTGAATCCTTTCACCTCGCATGCGAAGTGAGTGTCGTACGCCGTCGTATCGAAATGGGTAATGGGCGCCGCGCCGCTCTTGCCGGAAACCAGTGCATTCCAAAAATCCTGAGCATTCAGTCCAATTGGAGTGACGGCACCAATGCCGGTGACAACAACTCTTCGCTTAGCGTTCATAGACCCTGGTCTCGACTCTCTGATTCGCAACGCATAGACATCCCCTTTCCCCGAAGATCACGCCATTCCCTCTAAGGGACGCTGTAGCAGCAGTGTCATGCCGATTTGGACTTTATGTATTTCACTGCGTCGCCGACGGTGCCGATCTTTTCTGCATCTTCATCCGGGATCTGGAGATTGAACGCCTTTTCGAACTCCATCACGAGTTCGACCGTGTCCAACGAATCTGCGCCGAGATCGTTGGTGAAAGAGGCTTCCGGAGTGATCTGTCCATCGTCCACTCCAAGTTTGTTGATAATGATCTCTTTGACTTTTGCCTCTATGTCTGCCATGACGTTGACCTCCTGTGTGGTGAAAGTGGGAATGAAGAATCCAGTATCCGAACAAGTCTGAGCTACATCGTCATACCGCCGTCAACGCAGAGGACCTGGCCGGTGATATAATCCGCATCGGAAGAAGCAAGGAAGCGGACAACGCCCGCGATCTCATGGGGCTGGGCTGTACGTTTCAACGGGATCAACTCGGCAAGGGCCTTCTTTTGATCGGCGTTCAGTTTGTGCGTCATGTCTGTTTCGACGAATCCGGGCGCGACCGCATTGACCTGAATATTGCGAGAACCGAGCTCTTTTGCAACTGATTTTGTGAAGCCGATCAGTCCCGCTTTTGAAGCAGCGTAGTTTGCCTGACCCGCGTTTCCTGTCACTCCAACAACAGACGTGATGTTGATGATTTTGCCCGCGCGTTGTCCCATCATCGGGCGACATGCGGCTTTCGTAAAATTAAATGCGCTCTTCAGATTGTTGGCGATGACAGTATCCCAATCCTCTTCACTCATCCGCATCAACAAGCCGTCACGCGTAATACCCGCGTTGTTTACGAGAATGTCCAACCGTCCGCAATCCTTGATGACCTGCTCCACAACCTTGGTTGTCTCTGTGGAAGACGCTGCATCTGAGGAGTACGCAAACGCCTGTCGACCTTTGGTGCGCAGGTCCTTGACAAGTTCTTCTGCAGCAGCGGCCGAACTCTTGTAGGTGAATGCAACCGTTGCACCAGCATCGGAGAGAGCCAGAACGATCGCCTTTCCTATCCCTCGTCCGCCCCCTGTGACGAGAGCAACCTTTCCATTCAATCCTGTCACAGGCTCTCCCTCACCGGAACGCGAAGGCCGGTCTGACTTCGTCGCGCATGGTAGTGCGATTCCAGGTCTCGATATCCATCACCACCAAGAAGATGGATCAACTCTTCCTTGCACGCCTCAAACAGCGGGACATCAAACTCATTGGCGACCGTGCAGCAGGTCTCTTCACTCTGCAACATGTCGTCGAATAAAACGACTCTGTTGGAAATTTCAATTGGGTAGAGGACGCAGAAGAGAGGCTTCAGCGCCCATTTGTCCATCCCCTCCGCAACGGCGGCGACCTGTAACGAACACCAGCCTTGCTTGTTCAAAAATGCACACTTACCATTGATTTCAGTCGTCCCGACACAACGGCCGGAGGCGAAATCCGAATCATCTGACTCATGATCCTCGAACCAAAGTGAATCATCGGTCGCCTGCGTCTCATCCATGTGCTTCTTGATGATGTCATTGCGCGCCAGAATTTTATCGCGTTCTACAACATCGATGTAAACGCCTCCCTCACAGCAAACAGCAGTACACCGACAAGGTCCGCCGCCAGTAGGGACGCCCTTTTCAAGAAGGTCAGGTGAGATTGCATATTGCTTAACCTGAATGTTTTCTCCGATCATACTCATTGAATAGCCGGCTGTTTAAGGTCTGTGAACTTGTCGATGTTCGACACCATCACGCCTGGCTCAATTCGCTTTACCAGTCCCTGAAGAACCTTCCCCGGCCCAACCTCCACGAAGCTGGATGCCCCATCTCGCACCATATTCTTGACCGATTGTTCCCATTGGACAGGGCTGGTAATTTGCTGGAAGAGGCGCTCGCGGATCTCTGATGCCTCGATGACAGGATCTGCCGTAACATTCGCGTAAACAGGAATGTTCGCATTATGGATGGCAGTTGTCTCAAGAGCTCGCTTCAAGCCATCCCGTGCCAGTTCCATCAGAGGCGAATGAAACGCGCCGCTGACGACAAGTTCCTTCACGAGTTTTGCACCGCGCTGTTTGGCGATTTCCATCGCCCTATGTACACCCTCGATTGAACCCGAAATTACAATCTGGCCTGGTGAATTGAAGTTAGCAGGTTGTACAACCCCAAATTCTGAAGCATCCTGACAGACCTGTTGAACCACTTCTGGCAGCATCCCGACAACTGCAGCCATAGTTCCCTTGTTCACTGCACCTGCGTGTTGCATCAGCTCTCCTCGCAAGCGAACAAGCCGAAGAGCATCCTCAAATCCGATTGCTCCTGCAGTAACAAGTGCACTATACTCGCCGAGGGAATGCCCCGCAACCATGTCCGGCTTGATCTCGGCAAGGAGCCGACCAAGAGCAACGCTGTGCAAAAAGATTGCCGGTTGCGTGTTCTTGGTCTGGCGGAGCTCATCCTCGGGACCCTGAAAGCAGATTTGACTGAGAGAGAATCCGAGCAAAGTATCTGCGCGTTCAAAGAGCTGGCGCGAGCCTGGATCCTGTTCGCACAGGTCCTTTCCCATTCCTACATATTGTGACCCCTGTCCGGGGAATACAAACGCAATCATACCCATCCTATGACGTAACCTTGTCGACAGACCATCTCATCAGTACGGAGCCCCAGGTGTAACCCGCACCAAAACTTGCAAGGACAATGGTCTGCCCTTTTCGGAGTTGCCCGCTATGCCACCATTCGGAAAGGCAGAGTGGGATCGTTGCCGCCGTTGTGTTGCCGTATCTGTCGATATTCACCATCACTTTGGACTTATCAAGCCCCATCCGGTCGGCAGTTGCATCAATGATACGAAGGTTTGCCTGATGGGGGACAAGCCAGTCAATATCCTTGCCGGCGAGGTTGTTTCGTTTCATGATTTCCGCGGACACTTCAGCCATGCCGACAACAGCAACTTTGAACACAGCCTTCCCATCCTGATAGAGGTAGTGCATGCGCTTGTCGACGGTCTCATGTGTTGTCGGGAAAAGACTGCCACCCCCCCTCAAGTTAAGGAATCTCTCTCCTGAACCGTCAGCGCACAGAATATGATCGAGAATGCCAAGTGACGGGTCGTCTGAAGGTTCGAGGAGAACTGCGGCGCCTGCATCACCAAACAGAATGCAGTTGTTGCGATCTGTGTAATCTGTAATGGAACTCATCTTGTCCGCGCCAACCACAATCACTTTCTTGCAAGCGCCTGTTTCAATGAACTGAGCCCCGATGACGAGTGAATACACAAAACCGGAACATGCTGCCGATACGTCGAACCCCCAGGCTTTTTTTGCCCCCACTTTTTCCTGGATCAGACACGCGGTGGAAGGGAAGAACATATCGGGAGAAATCGTGGCAACGACAATGAGGTCAATCTCGCTGGCATCGATACCGCGGTTCTGCAGCACCATTTGCACGGCCTTGGCACCCATATCGGAAGTGCCACCCTGCTCAAGAATTCTCCTCTCAGAAATCCCCGTTCGCGTTCTAATCCATTCGTCGGTCGTGTCCACCATCTTTTCGAGGTCTGCATTTGACAGGACCTTCTCCGGAGCGTAGTGCCCGACGGCAGTAATGGTTGCTCTCTTCTTTTCCATCACGTCCAGATTCATTATGCAAATGATTGGGTTGCCGTCGCGATTCGGGCGTTGACTTTCCTCTGCACCATCTCTTCGGCCCGATAAATCATGTTTTTGATTGCCTTTGGCGTCGAACCTCCGTGGCCAATGATGGATACACCATTGACACCCAGCAAAGGAACGCCGCCATGTTCCTGGTAGTCTAACTCCCTCATTACCGTCCGCATGCCGCCCCTCGCAAGGAAGACAATTCCCGCGTTTATAATGCCACGTTTTGCAAATGCCGTAAACTTTGCCTTAAAGAAACCCGGGATGCTCTCGCCGAACTTGAGGAGAATGTTTCCAACGAATCCATCACAAACAACAACATCCACAACCCCCTTGAGAACATCTCTTCCCTCCACGTTGCCAGCGAAGTTCAGCTTACTTTTTTTTATCAATGCAAAGGCTTCGAGGCTTGCTTCGTTCCCCTTGGTGTCTTCCTCGCCGATGCTCAATAATCCAATCCTCGGAGTTTTATTTCCCAGCATCGTTTCTACGTAGATCGACCCCATAGTTGCAAACTCAAACAAATGCCGCGGACGGCAATCCACGTTTGCTCCTGCATCCACGAGGAGGCAGGGCGTTTTCTCCGTGGGAATCAACGCCCCAATCGTGGGTCTGCCTACGCCCGGGATCCTCCCGAGAATGAGCGTGGAAGCCGACATTACTGCACCCGTATTGCCCGCGCTGACAAATGCCTGTGCTTTCCCACTGCGATGAAGGTTCAGCCCGACAGCGATTGAAGAATCCTTCTTGGTCTTCAATGCCGCATTGGGCTGGTCATGCATTTCGATAATCTCGGTTGCATTGACAATCGAAAGGCCACCTTCTCCTCGATGAACGCTTTCACCTTTTTGCCCCAGCTTTTCGAGCTCCTGCTGCACCTGATCCACTCGTCCCACTAACACGAGAGAAAATCTGCCTCCAGACTCACGCAACGCATCAACTGCGCCGCGAACGACGTGGCTAGGGGCAAAATCCCCCCCCATTGCATCAACAGCAATGCATATGTCCAAGTGTGGAGAGTCCAAATGGCTGCAACGCCGGGGATGTTTTCGGGAACCGGGCCGGAACAGGCCAAGCTAGTGGCCGATTACGCTGTTTTTGGAACCTTGATCGATCGCCCGTTGTAAAAACCGCAATTGGGGCAGGCACGGTGAGGGAGCTTCTGCGTGTGACAATTCGGGCACTCTGCAACCGCTGCTGCCGTCGCCTTGTAATGCGTCCGGCGCTTTCGGCCGCGTGTCTTCGAATGTCGTCGTTTTGGATTTGGCATACGAGGGGTACTCCTTTAGTCCTAACTTGGGTCCTGCAATTTGTTTTGTTGTATCTCGCGCAATTTCTCCCACCGGGAATCGACTGTGGTGTCGGAACATTCGCATGAACCGGTGTTGAGATTCTTACCGCATTGAGGGCATAAGCCCCGACACGTGTCCGAGCAGAGAAGCTTCAACGGAATGGCGAGCAGAATGGTTTGTCGGATGTCATCTGTAATATCGATAACGCTAAAGCCGGGTGGAATCATCCGGAACTCCTCAGGATCAACATTCACAACCTCTTCACCTTCCGTGAAATAGCACGCCTGAAACTTTGAAGAGACTGGTGCCTCAAAAGGGGAGGCACACCGATCACAGCCAAATGACCCATGGGTCCGTACGTCTGCCTTAAGGTAAATCTGGTTTCCGGTCTTATCCAGGACGGCGTTTACCAGGATTTCACTGCTGAATCCCTCCTCCAGCCCAACGTCTGTTGGTTTGGCTTCCAGGAGATACTCGTGGTAACCGTCTGATAAGTTCCCCACCTGGATCTTCATCACTGCCAGACCTTCCATTGAACAACGGGGTCTCTTCTCCGCGTCCAAGGGTGGCGAAAGAGTCCTAATAACATAGCATATTCACACGGAATCAGCAAAAAAGTGCTAAAAAGATAGGCAAAAAAAGGTAGAGAGTCAAGCAAACGTCTTGGCGGGGACATGAACAGATGTCAAGATGACATCCTTGATGTCAAGAGGTGTGAGTGAAAAAAGAAGCCCGCCAAATAGCGGGCTTCGATTGGCAGGGGTTCAGTCTTGCTTCTCGACTTCAGCGTGTTCGAGTAACTTCGCTTGAACAAACTCCACCGTCTCGGCCAGCGCATCGCGGAACTTCTCAAAGTCCTCCTTATACAGAAATATCTTGTGCTTCTCATACTCATCTTCACCGACTCGCTTACTCTCTGTGATTGTGATGTAGAAGTCCTTCTCAGACTTGGTAGACTTCACATCAAAGAAGTAAGTGCGTTTGCCCGCCCGCACGCGTTTCGTGAAGATCTCATCTTTGTAGCCATTGTTATCCAAGGTCTACACCCTCCTTGCAGGATAATGTGAGTGGATTTGGAACAAAACCTGTTTTCCGTGTGAGCACCCGACATGCAGGTGAGCCTGATCCCCCCGAGAAAGGTACCCGGCTCTGTTCCGAAGCAGGGCTTCCAATCATAGGCAGGAATGCAAGATGACCGTTCTATCCCTCCATACCTACCTCCTTATCACTGCCACCTTTCCTGTGGCGACTCTTCCATCCTCTGAATATGCACTGACCAAGTACACTCCTGAGGCAACGTACTGACCGTCTTCGTCCATTCCATCCCAGAAACCAATGCGGCCGCCCGGGGTTTTCAACTCACGAACGAGTTTTCCTTCAATAGAGAGAATCTTGATGTTTGAATTCTCAACAAGGCCGTCAATCGTCAATTGGCTCCCATTTGGGAGGAGAAAAGGATTTGGAGAAATGGTCAGAGTTTCAAAGACGAGTTTGGGTGCAGCAGCAGCAGTTGTGAGCCCGACAAGACCGGAAACGGTACCCATGAATACCGTTCCAGTGTTGGGATCCACAGCAATGCTCTTCACGTCGTTATCAATGAGCTTCCCTCCCGTACTTTGCACGGTGTAGGACGCCACCTGTTGTGTCCCGTCTTGCGAGAGGACAACTACTCCCTCGGGAGTGCCTACCCATTTTTGGTTGAGAGGGTCGACAGCGATGGTATTGATCACTAATCCACTAAGTGGTCGATAGCTTGCGATTCCTCCGGACCGTTTCGGGTTGTTGGGATCGAGAATGATCCCAATTCCTCTATCGGTGCCAACCCATATGTTATTGTCGCGGTCCACGACAATGGTCTTAATGTCGTTGCTGGGCAAACCGTCTGAAGAATTGAGATGGTACGCTGAGGTGCTGTCCAATCCCCCCCTGTTGCCAAAGGAGATGACCCCGGCGGAACTCCCCTGACGAACCGTCGCCCAAAGGTTATCGAATGCATCCACGGCGAGGCAGCGGTCTACGGGATTATCCATCAAGTACACGACCTCAGTTCCATTTACGGTGACACGTGCCGTTGTCCATGTTCCGTTGGGTTGCCTGACGACCAGGGCTCGCCCCGAATTGATGATGGAGAGCCAGACATTTCCCCTGCCGTCACACGCAACCGTGCTCGGCACGACAAAGAGAGGATTGTTGGGTACGCCCACCATTCCCACATTTGCTCCGAAGATCTGGGTTGCTTGTACGGTATCCACACCACGTCTCATTTCAATGATGCCGCTGCCGTAACTACTAGCCCACACCGTCCCATCACAACCAACCGATATTCTGTACACATTGTTGGTTGGCATTTCGCTATTAGTCTGCATGGAAAATGTCTTCCAGTTTTTTCCGTCGTAACGGTAGAATCCACTCCCGTTCGAACTCCCTGAGGCGCCCCATACGTTCCCATCGGGATCGACTGCGACGCTGAGAAACTTGCTGGAGCCCGGCCCGTTTGGTAAGTGTTTCGTCCAGTTTGAAGAGAATGTCAGGACCCCTGCAGATGATCCGACGACAGGCTGCCCAGAGGCACTGGTGGTTACGGAAGATCCAATAAATGAACCCGGGAAAGGACTGCCAAATGGTTGTACGTTGTTCAGTATGTCAACTGTGGAGACACTGCTTGGGGTACATGCAATTAGCGCAGAGGGGGCTGGGTAGAGGGCAACCACAGACTGCCCCGACAATCCAAGGATTTCCGTCCAGCCACCGCCTGCATACATGAATAATCCCGATGTCGTAGCGGCATATACGCGGTTATTCCAGTATGTAACGACGCGCGGAATGACGCCGGGTGAAGCCACCGTTCGCACCGACCAGGCTTCCGGTGGGAGGAGATTTCCGGCAGCGAGTCCAGCCACAGCAACTTGGTTGACGTTCTGAAGATCGGAAATCACAACCCAGATGCTATCCTGTGCTATGATCGCGGAGCTGCATGAGAGCTTCACGTTTGCCGGGATCGAACCAAATCTTGTGTATGTGTCGCCGAACTCAAAACGTCGACGGTTGAATATGCTAAGTCCGAATTTAGTACAGATCAAAACAGTATCGCCGTACATTGCAATGCTGTTGATCCGCTTGTCCGTTTGGTTCGCGTTTGCGATGTCAAGAATGTACCGCCAGGTTTTCGTGATGGGGGAGTATACGTGGATTATTCCGGTCGATGCGCCAGCCCACACATTTCCATCTGCATCGATGCCGAGCGCGGTCAGGTCAATATTCTGCAGACCCTCGGCATTTGTAAACAATTGGTAGGTATCCGTTGCTTCGTTCCAGGCGAAAAGCCCACCAAAGGTCGCGGCCCAGTACGTATCGCCGAGTCGTCCAAGGACACGGACGCTGTCCATGGACGTGTAATTCCTCCATGAGTTGACTGCACCATGAGCCACCATCGTCGATGCCATCACGAGCACCGTGGCCCACCATCCTAGCGTCTTCATAGCTATGTCCTCCGATGATAAAAATTACGCAAACAGCAATTTGCATGAATTCTTATCAACGCGTCGAACGTTTCCTCCCGGATGATAGTTGCTTGTTGATATTAACAAGCTCGATAATGGTCATTGCAGCGTCCCACCCTTTGTTTCCCGCTTTCGCACCTGCCCGCTCGAGTGCCTGCTCCAGCGTTTCAGTTGTTAGCACGCCGAACGATACCGGAACACCTGTCGTGAGACCGACCTGCCCGACTCCCTTGGTAACTTCCGAAGCGATGTATTCAAAATGAGGTGTCTCGCCGCGGATTACGCAGCCGAGGCAGATGATCCCGTCCACATCTCCTGCCTTTGCCAACTGAAGGGCGACCTGAGGGATCTCGAAGGATCCCGGACATTGGACGACGGTAATGGCGTTCTGGCTTGCTCCGTGGCGCAGAAGGCAATCCAGTGCGCCATCAAGAAGCTGTCGGGTAATGAGGCTATTAAATCTACCGACAACAATGCCGTAGCGATGGCCTGCGGCAGAGAGTTGTCCTTCGATCGTAGTAGGCATGGAGTTCTCTGATTGTTCTTGTGTGCAATATGCGCCCGTTGCGGGGAGGACCGGGCAAGAACAGGATGACCATCCGCCGTCCGGTTACAAACGGCGCCGCATGGTCTCGACGTGGTCTTCTGAGATATAGTACTTCCCGAATATCTCGCTGTCGTTCTTTCTCCCGCCATGGAAGTCGGAACCTCCGCTGGCAAGAAGGAAATACTCGTTGACAATACCACTGTAATGCATGACACGTTCAGGGGAGTGGGAGGGGTGGATGACTTCGATCCCGTCCACGCCGGCATTGATCAGCTCAAACAACACCTTCTCCTCAATCATGTTGGCTGGGTGCGCGATGAAGGACAGCCCTCCTGCGGATGCGATCAGTTCAATTGCTGCCTGGGGGGACACATGGTATTTCTTTTCGTAGGCAGGCTTACCGAACCCGAGATACTTCCAGAAAGCTTCGTGGTATGACTCGGTCAGTCCTTCTTCAAGGAGCGCATTCGCAATGTGGGGTCTGCCGATGGAACCGGTGCCCGCTTGTTCCAGCACTGATTCGAACTTCAGGGGAACTTTCAAACCGTTCAACTTCTCGACAATTCGTTCTGCCCGTTTCACCCGCTCGATCCGAAAAAAGGTGAGGTAGTCCAGCAGGTTCTGATTCTTGTGGTCGAAGAAGTAGGCGAGGATGTGAATATCCTGGTCTTCGATGCTCGCACTCAGTTCCACTCCGGGGATTACGTCAATGCCCACGCTCTTTCCCAGCGCGATGGCATCGTCCACGGCTCCAACGTTGTCGTGGTCGGTAATGCTGATTGTCGTCAGCCCCGCCGCCTTTGCACGTTGGACAAGCTCCTCTGTGGAGAGTGTGCCATCGGAGTAGGTGGTGTGCATATGGAGGTCGGCTTTACCCTCCATGTACAGCCATCAGAAGTAAAAGAGCACCCGGACGCCTACAGATACCTGCTTTTGAACTTCTCATAATCATTGATGATCAGTTTCCCCCGCTCCAGTTCGAGATGTCCTTCACGAATGAACGCGTGGATCATGCGTGAGATGGTCTCGCGGGACGTTCCCGCCATGTTGGCGAGGTCCTGCTGCAAGGGGAGTTCATCGATTTCAACACGACCTTTGCGAATCTTGCCGATATCATCCGCCAGCTGCAACACCACGTTCGCGACACGGCCTGCCGCATCCTTCAATGAGAGGCTCTTGATTTGGGCATCCGCTTTGCGCAGACGCATGGTCAGTTCCTTGAGCAACGCAATTGCGACGGAGGGAAAATCATGGAGCAACTTCAAGAAATCACGACGGTGGATCATGAACAATTCGGCCTTCGCAATCGCCACCACGCTGGCCGATCGGGCCAAACCGTCGAGGATTGCCATCTCGCCGAAGAAATCACTCTCTCCCAAGATTGAAAGGATCACTTCCCTGCCGTCATCATCCATCCGCACGATCTTCACTTTTCCCGAGATGATCACAAACAGTGCAGCTCCCGCTTCTTCTTCCAGCAGAATAATGCTACCCTTTTTGTACTTCTTCCGGACACCCACCTTGGCGATGGTATCGAGATCCATGGGCTCAAGATCGCAGAGGATCGGAACGTTCTTGAGAAACTCGATTTCGTCCTTCATGTTGGAATTCAGGGTGACCTCACTGTTTTTGGGAGATTACCTGGGAAGCGCAGTCACAGTCGTGCAAATGTCGGTGGAAATATACCCGCTTGTCGAATTAAAGTCAAGAAAATCTTGCCGTGCAACCAGTTACAGCGTCGCGCTATTCGGAAAGAAGGAAGTACGTAAAGAGGCCAAGACCGAGCTGGGTGATTGCCAACGCCACTCCGGAGGCGGCGTCAAGTCTGCTGGTCTCCGAGCGAAGAGCGGGATTGCCGCTCCGAAGGTAATCGTCATACCTGTTATCTGCCTGCACTTTGAAGTATGCCGAAGCCACACCTGAAAGCACGGTCGCCGCGCCGGTTATGTAGAGTCTCAGGTTCTTGCCGTTGGTTTCGTCCTCCCTGAAAATCGATTCCCGATGATTCCCACTATGCCAGGTGCGTGACAGGTCCACCGCAATCACCCCGCGGGTAACTTGCGCAAGGGAAATGGTGGCCAGTTCGTATCCTTCCTTGCGCAATCGGATAGGTCGTTCTTCCCGTGGAGAAGATATCCTGATCACTGATGGAGTGATCCCTGCGAGTGAATCTCCCATGAGAATGTCTGCGCCGTCTGGAGCGGACTGGATAAGGTACCTGGGGACAAATGCATATCGTAGAACACGCTCTTTACCAATAGCGATGTTGATGCTGTCCGTAATACTTTCGGTCAACCAACTCTCCATATCGGGATGATGGATTCTCACCTCGTGCAAGCCGGGAGGGAGTGTATCCACTTTGACCGGAGTGAAACCGACGAGCGATCCATCGACAACAACTCGAGCGCTGTCAATATCGGTAACAAATGTAACAGAAGAAGGTGCATCAAGTGCAGAAACTGTGTCCGTTGGTTGTCCGTTCGTAACCGGCACGAACAGAATCAGCAGGAAAAAGGTGGTGACAACCAGAAAATAATTGCTCATTGATTGGATCCCTGGAATGAGAGGATCAAACGTTCGTCCGTTGCCACATAAACGTGTCCTCGTGCGACTGCTGGTGAGGTCTTGATTCTTCCCGGTACTTCCTGTTTCATGAGAACAGCCCCGTTGGCTGTATCCAGAGCGTAGAGGATTTTCTTCAATGTACCGACATACAGCACCGAACCCGAGACGGCAGGAGCGGAATTGATGACACTACCAAGATCGGTCTCCCACGCAGTTTCACCAGTGCCGCCGTGCAGCGCAACCAATTTTCCATCCGTGGTGCCAACGTACACGAGGCCATGTGCAACGCTAGGGCTCGCGTAGATGCTGCTGCCGGCAGAGGCCTTCCAGCGGACCGCGCCGGAGGCAGCATCGAAAGCCCATACCTTCCCCGCGAGGTTGCCAATGAACACCGTTTCCCCGCTTACACATGGCGTGGACGCGATACTTCCTTCTGTCTCCGATCTCCAACGCAGGTTGCCCGATTCCGCATCGAGCGCATACACGGCTCCGTCTTCAGCACCGAAGAAGATCGCACCCGCGTATATTGCAGCTGAAGAGCGTATCCCTTTCATGTGTGTGTTATCGGCAATCTCAAACTTCCAAATCATATCACCGGTAGCCTGGTCAACGCAGAAAAAAAAGCCCGCCGTGTTTCCAACAAAGATCTTCTGATGGTGCACGAGTGGTGAAACCTCCAGATCACCATACGGTCGTCGCCATCGGACTTTCCCAGAGACAAGGTCGAACGCAATCAGGGACTCCCGGGTATTGGTGGCGGCAACAATCGCAGTGTTTCCATCGATCACAGGCGCTCCCTGGATTGCCTCAGCAATGTCAATCCAACCGAGCCGCTTACCGTTATTCGCATTGATACCGTACAGCTCGCCACGGAGGTTTGCGACGAGGATAACGCTGTCGACAACAATCGGGCTTCCATTCCCAACACCACCCGTAATGTCGTGTACCCACTGTAACGTTAATGGAGGAGTTACGACTTCCTGCGTCGCGCCCGTTCGCGATTCCACCCGTCCGAACATCGGCCAATCTCGTTCGGATACTGTCAAGGAGTCTCGCAGTCTGAGACCGCTGCATCCTGCGGCAAGCAAAAGGACGAAGAAGGTTATGAATGAAATCCGCGCTGGTCTCATTAGAAGTCCCATCCAAAGAAGAATTGATGGAAAATTCCATCCTGCAATTCCTTGAAATCTCCTTCAATCCGTTTTCCGAGGTCGTACCGGAGCACGAGCACACCGCCGAGGTTCATCCTGAGGCCCCCGCCAATGCTGCCGAGTGTCTCCCGGTATCTCGTATCCCAGGCACTTCCCATGTCAAAGAACAACGCGCCGCGGATCGACGAAAAGCTCACGCCGCCGAATGGAAGAACGATGGCGAATTGGTCGATGAAGGGAAATCGAAGTTCCTGACTGGTGAGCCAGAGCTTCTCGCCACGGATGCTCCATCGGGGCCAGCCGCGCAAATCCCAGCTTCCCCCGAGAACAAACCTGCGCGATTCCTTCCCTTCATTATAGAACACCCAGAACCGGGACGCGAACGCGCTCCGCTGTGCTAGCCTGAGATAATGACGATAATCGCCTATCACGGTGTAGTAGTTGACGTTTGAGTACTGAATGTCCGATGTAAAGGCCAGGGTGATGCTGAACCTTGTCCCGTCCACGGGACCGCTCGGCCCCCAGAGGGAATTGTCGTGTGTGAACGAAACCGAGTTGGAAAGAAGCAGCGCCTTCCGGTCTTCGATGGTTCCAATGACTTCCTTGTTGGAGTTG
>DASRUE010000044.1:0-69042 GCA_035687895.1 Bacteroidota bacterium
AGGTCAAACAGTGCGATATCCTCGCGTTGACAGAAGTACTGCGAACGAAAAAGCTCAGGAAGACAAATCACCTGCGCTCCCTTGCGTGCTGCTTCTTCCACACGCATGACAGCTGTCCTGAGATTTTCCTCAGGACTCGGCGTGACCGACATCTGGACAAGACCAACGGTGAAACGCTGCGGGAAGGAGGGGTTGCTCAAAGTTGGCAATTCCTGTTCAGAGTGTTGGGTAATGAGAGGACGGAACACCTTTCCGCAGAAGAACGCCTTCTAACGGAAAGTTCACCACGAATATAGGTGAGAGGCCACTGAAAATCAAGGAAACGTCCTTGACAATGCAGAGTTTTTCGGGTATGTTGACGCAGCATTTCTCCCTTATGCACCTCTCCCGCGTGACATACCTTGGCGTCGTAACGTCGGTTTCCCTCTGGTGCGCTGCGTTTCTGGCGGCACCTCTCTTCGTTGAGTGGTCGGGTGCGTGGCTTCCGGTCGGTGAGCTCCTCTACAGATTCTTCCATCCGATCTGCCATCAACTCGAAGGGCGGTCGTTCACCATTTTCGGTGAGCCGCTTGCGGTTTGCGCGCGTTGCTCCTCCATCTACATCGGGTTCCTTGCGGGTACGCTCGCGTTCCCCTTTCTGTATCGACGGATGCGGATGTCATCACGAACGCTGCTGGTGATGGCAGGACTCCCCATGCTGCTGGACGTTGTAGGAGGAATGTTCGGTGTACACGAAGTGACCATCCTCACCCGATCAATCACGGGTGCGTTCTTCGGAGTGTCTCTTCCCTTTGTCGTTCTCCCTGTGCTGATGGATGCCGTGCTGGAGATCGCTATTTCACCATCACACGTACAACCTCAGAAAGGATCTCCCAATGCAACAACCCAGTAAGCTCATGCCGGCCCTCTATGGCGGGATCATCATGGGAGTGATCTCTGCTGTCCCCGTGCTGAACTTTGTCAATTGCCTTTGCTGTGCCGGTATTCTCTTTGGCGGCTTTATGGCTGTCTTCTTTTATAAGAAGGACCTCCCGCCCGCCATTCCTCTTACCAACAGCGACGGTCTTCAGCTTGGCGCGCTCGCCGGCGTGTTCGGTGCCGTCATCGGGTCCATCCTCACCGCGGGTATCTTCGCCCTGATGGGCAATGTCACCGGCCAGATGATGATGGATTTTCTCGGGCAATACAGCGATCAGATGCCTCCGGGCACATTCGAGCAAATGTCAGAGGGAATGATGGAAGGGGGACTCTCGGTTCTCCACTTCATCATGTCGCTGGTGATTGATACGATCTTCGGCCTTCTCGGTGGACTCATCGGCTACTCGGTCTACAAATCAAAGCAGCCGATGCCATCCTCCACACCTCCGGCACCGTTGTAATACGGAGACCATGAATCGGCTTGTTGTTTGCCTCGCTCTATTCTTTGGAACGTACCTTTCCACGGCTGCGCAAACCACCGCCATTGTGTGTGGCAGGCTGGTGGATGTTGTCGCGGGGAAGATTGTCCGCGATGCAGTGATTTTTGTTGAGGGAAACAGAATCACGGCGGTAGGGACGGGCCTTCCCATTCCAGAGGGAGCGGAACGCATCGATCTTTCCCGTGCTACGGTCCTGCCGGGGTTCTTCGATCTCCATTGTCATTTTCTCGACAATCCCGGTGGTGGCACAAGAGGATCAGCGGCGGACAATGCGCTGAGCGGCGCCCGGAACGCGGAGAAGATTCTCCTCTCGGGATTCACCACCATCCGTGATCCCGGAGGAGGGGCACCGAACTATGGCAACGTCTCCGTCCGTGATGCGATCAACAGGGGCTGGTTTCCCGGTCCCCGGATCTACGTTGCGGGACGGTTTCTTTCCATCACCGGCGGACACGGCGACAATAACAACGTTCCTCCCGAGTGGGAAACGGAGGGAGATAACATCGTCAATGGTGTCGACGAAATGCGGAAGGCGGTCCGGCGTGATGTGAAGTTCGGCTCGGATTGGATCAAGCTCTATGCAACGGGCGGGTTCCTCTCAGCCGGCGACGACCCCGGTCTCCAGAGCTTTTCGGACGAAGAGATGCGCGTTGCAGTGGAAGAAGCGACCCGGCTCGGGAAACCGGTTGCTGCGCATGCACATGGAACGGCAGGAATCAAGGCCGCCGTCCGTGCCGGTGTCAGGACGATCGAGCACGGGACGTTCATCGACGGTGAAGGCATCGATCTGATGAAGAAGCATGGCGCGTTCCTCGTCCCGACGCTCCGGACCATCGAGGTGTTGGGGGAGGATCTCCCCAAAAATGCTTCCGAGGGGTGGAAGAAGGCGAACATGCTTGCGAAGAAGTACTTTGCCGCGATGATGAAAAACATCGGCACGGCAATGGCGCAGGGAGTGAAGACTGCATTCGGCAGCGATATGGTAACGCTCCCGCATGGTCTTGCCGCGCAGGAGTTCAAGCTTCATGTGCGGGCAGGTCAATCGCCCATGGAGGCAATCCGCTCAGCAACAATTGTCTCCGCTGAAGCGCTCCGTGTCGAGGACGAAACCGGCAGCATCTCGCCGGGGAAACTCGCCGATATCATTGCGGTGGAAGGCGATCCGCTCTCGGACATTACCGTGCTGGAGAAGGTAGGCTTTGTAATGAAAGATGGGAAGGCCTACAAGAATACGATAGGAAAGTAGGGGCGCAACCCGCCCGAACCGATTTGGCGGGCGGGCATGTTACGCCCCTACAGTTGGCCGTTTCCGACGACCGTCTCCGGTCGAGAAGAGGTGGTTCTTAGCAACCATCTTCGATGAGGAGGCGGGGCGGTTAGAACTCACCGCACAAACTCCCTCACCCGCTCCACCAACGGGCCGAACCCTTCATTGAACAGAATTCCCGCCAGCAGAAACCCCGCCACAGCCCCACCGATATGCGCCTCATGGCCGATGTTCCCCACCTGACGTTTGGCAAGGTAAATGGAGATGGCAACGTATCCCAAGGCGAAAATAGGTCCCGGAATCGGAACGGGGACGAAGAAGAAATAGATGCTCATGGCCGGCTGGATTACGATGGCCGCAAAGATCACACCTGCCACCGAACCACTTGCCCCGAGAGCGCGGTAGTTCGGATTGTTCTTGTGGAAAACGTATGTGAGAAGGGTGGCCGAGACCCCGGCTATGACGTAGACCAGGAGCAGTCCCCCCATCCCCAGTCCCATCTCCACTACCGGCGCGAAGAAGAAGAGCGTCATCATGTTGAAAAGGAGATGGCCTATATCGGCGTGGGAAAAATGGGAGAGGAACATACCGGTGAAGTTCTCGCCCGCGGCCACGCTGGCCGGGACGAACAGGAACTTCTCTCCCCGCTGCGGATCACGGAACGACGCAAACCCGAGGACGGAAACGATAACGTTGAGCGCTATGAGAGCGAGTGTGAGCATATGCGAATGAGTCTGCTTGTTGAATTCAAAGGGGAATGGTTTTGCTTTACCCGCCACACCAGCCAATGGTGCACAACTCTTGTTGTGCGTTCGCCCCTTATTTCATTTCCTTTTCGAAGCATAAACTGTTTTCTGTTCCGGCATATTGCCCGTAATTCGGAATCAATGTGTATCCGTTCCTTTTGTACAGTCCAATAGCTTCCGGCTGTTTTTTCCCCGTCTCTAATACACACTTTGCATACGATAATTCGCTTGCCCAATGTTCCAGTTCAGAGAGGATTTTTGTGGCGATCCCCTTGTTTCTGCTCCCAGGCTCAACGTACATGCGTTTGATTTCCATTGTATTCGTCCCATACTCTTTTATGGCTCCGCAACCCAACGGTTTTTCATTTTCATACGCGAGGACGACATACTTGATGTTGTCGATCGTATTGAATTGAGCGTAGAAGGAATGCTCTTCACCGTCCCTTTGTGCAAGGTCCGCGTCAAGTAATTTCACAAGTTCCATAAAATCGTGATTATCAGAATTGGTTCTGATGATGTCTATCATATCCGCTATCTATTCTCGGGTGACGCACAACGTGTGCGCAAACTACGGCACGCACTCCACGCTCTTTATGATTGCGTGCAGCGTGGGGCGAACTCTACTGAGTTCGCTCCAGTTGCTTTGACCGAGCCTTATCAAATTTTTGAGCGACGTAGTTTGTCGCTGTTATGCGCAGCGCAAGGGTCAATTGTTATAGAGTGTTCCCTTCTGATAAAGTGTGTGAACTCTGAACAGCGTTCGTTCGACGTCGCGTGCGCCAACTTTGTACTTATTGGCAAAGTATCTGAGAATCATCAGATACCGATACCACTGCTTGAAATCAAATCCCATTCCGTCAGCATTCGTCTTGACGGCACCCATTTTGTAAAGGAGTTGCCAAACTCGAATGTCAATGACACCGTAACGTGTTGGATTGGTAAGCATCAGAATCGAAGATGCCATCGGGACACTGACGCCGTAGAGACTCGTGAGTTGAGACAGTTTCTCTTGCTCACTACGAGTTGCGAACGCTGCTCTTGTAATGTTCTTGATCGTATCTGCACGGTTACGACGAATATGCTTAATCGCTCGCGGCGATTTCCACCGACAAACCTTCACTAACTCGGGTTTGGTCAGATAACCCCGCTTTCTTGAACGAGACAATTCATCGATGACCCTCTGAGTGGGAGACCACTCCTTAGTAGAAAGATGAATTCCTATCAGATGCTGTAATCGTTTGTATGGAAGTTTCTTGAGTGGCATGGATAACCTTTCATTTGCGTTGCAGCATAACGCGTGCAGGCATTACGCCGGTTGTTTTGCTGCTATGAACGACTCATTCTTTTTGCGGCAAAACAAATGGAGCGCCCACAATTGTTCTCTTACAAAAAATGGAACGTCGTAATGACTGCTGTTATGCGACGTTTGCGGCAACATCATACTGTAATCTTGTTGTTAGTTCATTTTCGAATCGAGAAACAAAGGGAACTCTATCAATCACGTGGACTTCAAATCTTCTTCTTACATTGCCGCCCGTTTTGAGACCAAGATCTTCAGCCGTTGTGTAGGTTAGCAAGTTCGGAATTGGACCTAGGAATGCATCGGGAAGCTCATCACGCAGGCGAGCGAAAGGCAGTTTTTCAAGACTACAAATGATGAGCTTCTCCTTGATGATGCGTTTGGAGCTGAGTCCCACGGCAAAACCAATCTCTTCAAAGACCTTACTTCGGATGTGATAGTAATTTTGCATTATCGCCTGTAATCTTGCCTTGTGGAATTTCGAGCCGATGTAGAGTGTGGCGACAACAGACTCGTGCTTGTCACGTTTAGATGCAACAATGGGAAATACTACGCCCTCAATCGGCTTCACTTCTCTGAGATTGATACGCCGAAGCGTTTTCTTTGAAACTGTAACCAGTTGTTCTATTCTCGTCCTTATAGGGAGAATGGAAAATGCTGAGGTGTCCCTTTTCTCCTGAAGTTTAGCCTCAACGCTTGCTTTGAGCGGTCGTGTGACATAATTGATTCTGCGGAGCAAGCGCTTTTTAAAGGTTGAGTCATCGTGACTACGCCAAGTCACGATATTTTTCATCTGCAAATGGAAATGCACCCGCAGGTTGCCTTTTGGGTCATCGGTGCGTGGTTTAAGATGGTCCACACGGCAAGTGTATATAACGGGAATCGACCTCTCAGCAAAGCCAGCCTCATAGTAGACGGAAGGACGAGCAAAAGATAGATCAGCAACGACAAAGTCAGCATCTAGGATTTCATTGATGATTCTGTTATTGAGATCGTCATTATGCTCAATTCTGATCATGCATCTGGGAATGACCTCTGCTCTATGCAGCGTCGGCAAAAGAGACTTCTTGAGCAGGAGTTCTGTCTGCTTATCACTGAAGGACATAGCCACAAAGCATTTGAGTTTACTGGACATTGATATCGTCTATATTTAGTACTTGGTTGCCGCAAATGACGCATAACTACTGGCTTAACGACACTGTGTCGTACTTACATGTGCCGGGTAGAGGATATGCGACACTCTGTCTTGTCTAATTCGCTTCTGCATGCGGGCTCCTCAATGTAGAGAACCCCTTCGGAAAATCCAATTGGTTTCTTAGCCGGTTCTGTACGCGCGTCCCTATTCAATCCCTGCGTCTTAGAAGACAAAACAAATGATACCTTCCTCTTCGCAAATCGGAAGAAGCGAGCTTCTTCCGCAGAGCGTTCATTGCAACAAACCCCGGGACGTGCCTGATTGCCCGTCTCACAGTTCTTTTCCAGCCTCCTGCGTGTGAGCCGGAGAGCCGGGCGACGTTCTCCAGTCGCGGTGTTCCCAGACTCTCCAAGTGTACAATTTCGAAACCCAGGTCTTGCGCAATGACACCGCATGTGCGGGAGGAAAGATACTGCATGTGCTCAAGATCGACACGTAGCTGGACTGGATCGCGTTCCTCAAGGAGGAACGAACCGTTCGGCGTCCAGATGGAGAGAAGTCCGCCCGGCGCAAGGATGGAGCGTGCCTTCTTCAGGAGCGACAGCGGGTCGAGGGGATGCTCGATCAGGTCATGGAAGGTGATAAGGTCATACGGTTGGTCCGGGGTGAAGTCGAGGAGATCGAGTTGATGGATTTCTGAAATGCCAAGGTGACTTCGTGCAAAATCAACAGCCTCCGGGTCGAGATCGATGCCGGCTACGCGCCCGCCGAGTTTTCTCAGCAGCACCATCGTCAATCCGATCCCAAACCCGACGTCGAGTGTGCGGGCATTTGCAAGCCTCATGGTTGTGGCGATCTCACGTACTTTGACGTCCGTAAATGGATCCATGGCCAGCATTTCCCTCAAGAGAGATGTATCATGCAGGTATTGCTGCATCTCCACCTTCCGATGGTTAGCATAATAGCGGGAGTATAGGTCGTTGAGCGCTTGAGCTGAAGGTGCGGGCGAGACGAAGAACGCTCCACAGGCGGAACAGGATCGCACGTGCAGGCGATCAGGGCGGATGAATTTCTCTTCCCCTTCGGATGAACAGAAGGGGCATCGTCGCGGATGAAGGCGAGCATGGTCACACGGTGGGATACGGGCGTCAAGCGGAGGAAGGGGAGAGATCATCGAAATCAAAAGCGTCCCATGGTTGCTGGTGCTGCAAAAGCTAATCAACCCCATGGAGATTATCAACTGGATTTCTCTTCTGGTACCCCACTTCTCGCCGTTTCTATTGCTTCTTGCAAAGAGAAGTGATAGAATTGTCCAGTATTCCGATGCATACATTCACAGAACAAGGAGAAAGCAGACATGTTACGAAGCCTGTTGGTCACGATCGCACTTTTGCTTCTTGGAACGATGTCGTTCGCCCAGACGCCCATTCATGCCGGAAAGGTCGGGCTGGGGATCGACGGGGTCAGTTCGCCCAACCTGATCCTGAAGTACTTCTTCAATAACCAGCTCGCGGGGCAGGTGATTGTTGGTGTTGAATTCGACTCACCCGGCGGTGACGCTCCACTGGGACTGACGAAGGTAACGGGGACAACGTTCCGCGGCGGGCTCTCTTTTCTTTATCATCTGACGCAGACGCAGATGTCGACGTACATTGGTGTGGAAGGGATTTTTCAGTCGGCGCAAATGGCGGGGTTCTATGTCCAGGAGCCGGATCGGAAGAGCAGTGTTATGGGTGGTGCGGTGCTGGGCGGTGAGTACTTCATCCACGATCAGTTCACGCTCGGGATCAAGCAAATGCTCGGACTGGACGTACAACTGAAACGCGATAATCCGGCGGAATCGTCAGATGTAAGGTTTGCAACATCGACTGTGGTGACAGGCCGGTTCTATTTCGACTGACCGCTTTCTACAATGCACGACCCAAAGCAACCGGAGCGCAAATGCGCTCCGGTTATTTGATTTTCAGGGGGTGTTTCTGTACCTTCATCCCAGTTTCGGACGCACGTCAGTCTCCCCTGTGCTGAGGCGCAGGGCTCCCTTCCTTCCCAACGCACACTGTCCTGCAGTTCGGTTATGGCTGCTGAAGCACTTGCACCCGGTTCGTCAGTTCTGCCGTTTGGTCCGCTCCCCGGAGTTGACGCCAAGAACTATTCACTAACCGACTTCAGCACGGCCAATGTGCTGGTGGTGGTCTTTTCCTGCAACCACTGTCCGTACGTGCAGGCGTACGAAGAGAGAATGATCGCACTTCAGCTCAAGTACGGGCCGCGTGGTGTTCAACTCGTTGCAATCAACGCAAACGACACGGCAAATTATCCGGAAGACAATTTCGCGGGAATGGTGAAGCGGGCAAAACTGAAGGGGTTCCCTTTCCCCTATCTTCGTGATGAGGACCAGTCTGTGGCCGAAGCTTTTGGCGCGACGCACACGCCGGAGTTTTTTGTGTTTGACAGGGAACGGCACCTTCGTTATCACGGGAAAATGGACGACAATTATCGAGACCCGTCGGCGGTGAAGAGAAAGTACCTGCAGGAAGCCATCGAGGCCATACTCGCAGGAGAGACAATTGCGGAGCCGGAAACCCATTCCATCGGGTGCACCATCAAGTGGAAGTACTAGTATCCCCCTATCGTTTCCCTTTACCCGGATAGCGTGGATCCCATCGCAGGCCCAACAGGGTTCAACATTTATCTGGTTGGCGCCCTTCCATTCATGCTTGCTCTGTCGGTGATGTTATATTATCGACGGAAAGAGCGTCGGGAAAGGTTGGCCACCTTTTCCTGCTCCGACAAGACGTTCCGGGTTGTGGTCTGCATCGCGGTTCTTGTGTCGACGGGAGGGTTCTGGCTCCTTGAATACAACAAACCGGTTGAGACGCTTTGGGATGCCTACTATGCCCGGGCGCTGAACATGGTGACGTACGGTGTGTTTGGGTACGGCAATGAGCCGACCGCATTCTTTCCTCCCGGCTACTCCATGTTGCTCCTTCCATCCGTTGTCGTGCTGGGCCATTCGAAGTGGGCGATCTTCGGGACGAACATGACCTTGCTGCTCGTCGCAGTGTTGGGGTTCCGTTGGTGTCTCCGCTCGATGCTGTTGAGTACTCACCTTGCGAATATTCTGTCATTGTTTCTTCTTCTGTATCCGACGCGGTTCTTTTCAACATACATCCCATTGTCGGATATACCGTTCTCATTGTTTGCGCTGGGAGCATTTGCTTCGATGCTGTTGGTCATCATGAAGAAGGGCGGGACGGCGGCTGTAGTATCGGCAGCTCTCTTCGGCGGTACCGCGGCGCTCATCCGGCCGAACGGATTGTTCTTGTTCATCCCCATTGCTATCGGTATTGTGTACGCCTCGTCCGCCGGAACTCGTCTGCAGCAATGCGCAATCCTCAGCGGCGTATTCCTCACCGTGCTTCTGCCGTGGACAGTGCGGAATGTGAATCTGTATGGCACACTCGTTCCGGTTTCCACGAATGGCGGATATAATCTTCTTGCAGGCAACAATCCCACCCGTAGTATCTATGGAGGATACTATCCGGACGTCCTGCTGCAGCGGTCCGGTCAACCCGAATGGAACGAAGCACAACGTGACGACTTCTGGTTGCGTGCCGGGATCGCGGAAATCGTTCATGACCCACCAGGGTTTGCGCTGCTGGGCGTCAGGAAAATCATCAGGACATTCTCTTCCGATACACACAGCCTTGGCGCGCTGCGCGTCCATACCAACGTGGGACAGCTTCCCGGCTGGTTTCTCGCGTTTCTCTATGCGCTCAACAATTTTCTCTATTATGTTTTTGGACTAAGTCTCCTCGCGACGATCTGGCGACGGTGGAACGAATATGATGTTGTGCGACTGATCTTCATCCTGACGTCAGTAATCGTTGCCGGGATGGTGTTCGTCTTGTTCGGAGCACCGAAATACAAAGAGCCTTTGAGTACCATCGCCCTCGCCGTCATTGGCGTGTACCTGTCCACGCTCCCTTATTGCAGGTCTGATCATTACTCCAAATCCTCATTCACAAGGAGCCCTTCGTGAAACGAGAACTCCATTCCTGGCACAGTCCCAATCTCAACAAGCAGATGGAGCTTGCGGTCTACGGCCATTACGGACTCGCGCTTCTGATGTTTCCAACGGCGGCTGCGGACTATCTTGAATATGAGCGTTTCCATCTCATTGAAGCGATCCGGCCGTTTATCGACTCGGGAAAAGTGAAGGCTTTTTCCATCAACAGTATCAACAGCGAGGCCTGGCTGAACGATCATGTTCCGCCACCATACAGGGCAGTCCGTCACCAGCAGTACAATCAATATGTGGTGGAGGAAGTGGTGCCATTTATCCGGAACCTGACGAGTCAGGAAACGATGATCATTACGACAGGAGCAAGCCTCGGTGCGCTGCACTGCGCGAACACACTCTTCCGGCGCCCCGATATCTTCGACGGGACCATCGCCATGAGCGGCTCGTACGACATCAAAGCGTACTCCAACGGCTACTATGACGACAACTGCTATTTCAACAGCCCGGTGGATTACCTGCCAAACCTGACCGACGAACGGATCCTCGGTCTACTCCGCTCCAAGCAACATATCTATATCCTCTCAGGACAGGGGAACTATGAAGCACCGGAACGATCGGTCCAGCTTGGCCAGATTCTTGCAGGCAAGGGCATTCCCCATCACGTCGACCTCTGGGGGCACGACGTTCCGCACGACTGGCCCACGTGGAGATCGATGTTGCCGCATGTCCTGGGGACGAGGTTCTAGCCGGTGACAAGTTCCACCCAATTCACACTGCTTCAACAGCAGATTATTGACTGTCGGCTCTGTCCGCGGCTTGTGCGATGGAGAGAGAAAACCGCGCGTGAGAAGGTGAAGCGGTTTGCCGATCAGGAGTATTGGGGCAAACCAATCCCAGGCTTTGGCGATCCGCGCGCCCGGCTTCTGCTCGTCGGACTGGCGCCTGCTGCACATGGTGGAAACAGGACAGGTCGGATGTTTACCGGCGACAATAGTGGCAACTGGCTCTACCGGGCGTTGCACAAAGCTGGTTTTGCCAATCAACCGTTGTCCGAGCATCGCAACGATGGTCTTCGTCTGACGGATTGCTACATCACCGCCACGATTCGCTGCGCACCGCCGCAAAATAAGCCGACGCCTAAAGAGATCCTGAACTGCAAAGAATTTCTTCTCAGAGAAATTGAATTGCTGAAGAATGTTCGGGTTATTGTTGGATTGGGGAAGATCGGTTTTGAGGCGGCACTCGAAGCCTATCGTGAGTCGGGGAAAATTGAATTCAAGTCGAAGCCGAGGTTTGCCCACTGTGCAATGTACAAAATCGGTGGACTCACATTCATCGCCTCATTTCATCCCAGCCAGCAGAACACCTTCACGGGCAGACTGACCGAGCCGATGCTCGACCGCGTGTTCACAACTGCCAGAACGCAGCTTCAATAAAACCTGTTGGGGCAGAATGTGTTCTTCCCCTTCGTGAAACTTATCTAAGAGGAATTGTTATGAAGAAGCTTCTTGCCCTTTCGATTGTTGCAAGCCTGCTGCCGCTTGCTGCAAATGCGCAGCGCCTTCCCAAGGGAAAACTCAATCCCATCCGCGAACGCACGTTCGATGTTCTTCATTACAAAGCCAATCTCGAATTTGAATTTGCCAAAGGGCAAGTATTTGGCGAGGCAACAATTACATTTGTTCCGCTCCGACAAATAGACAGCATCTCGCTGGACGCCTACTATCTCAGCATCAAATCTGTGAGAGATGAGAAGATGAACTCATCCCTTCCTTTTCGTTCGGGTGATAAATCAGTCAACATTAGATTTCCGAAAACCAAATCCGTCGGCGACACGATCAGGATGAGTATCGTGTACAATGCAATTCCCCGTGCAGGAATGTACTTTCATTCTGATCCCGGGAATCCTCAGAAGTACATTGTCGATACGTACGGTGAAGGCGGGTTGCACGCCAACTGGCTTCCCATCTACAATGATGTGAACGACAAGTTCTCGACCGAAATGCTCATCACTGTGCCGCCTCCTTACACAGTTATCTCGAATGGAAAACTCATCGAGACGATTATGAAAGGAGAAGGCTTCACAACATACCATTGGCTGCAAACGCTTCCGCACTCAAACTACCTGATCGCATTATACGTCGGGGATTTTGAGGAAGGCAAACTCGCGCCTGCATTCGGCACGATTCCGATAAGTTATTGGGTGCCTCGGGGAAGACTGAATGAGGGCGCATACGCGTTTCGGAACACGACGAAGATGGTGGAGTTTTTCTCCGGCCGTTTCAACTACCGCTATCCGTGGGACAAGTACGACCAGATTGCGGTACCCGATTACTCCATCGGGGCGATGGAGCACACAGGTGTAACAGGTCATCGCGCCTGCGTGTTGCGGGATTCTACTGCGCCTTTGGATTTCGGGCCGCCGGATTTCACGCAATATTCCGGTGACTGGTCCGCTGAAGCAACCATCTCGCACGAGCTTGCACACCATTGGTTCGGGGATAACCTCACGTGTCGCAATCTCAGCTACATCTGGCTGAACGAAAGTTTCGCAAGCTATTGTATGATGTTGTGGGATGAGAAATCAGTCGGACGGGACCAGTTGTTGTTCGACGTGCAGCTCGCAAAGAAGCATTATCTGAACTATGTGAAGAAGGAACATACTATTCGTCCGCTCGAGTATCAGAACTTCGATAACCCCGATATCATTTACAATGAAGAGCACACGTATCTTAAGGGCGCAATCATACTGCACTCGCTGAGAACCGTTTTGGGCGACGAGCAGTTCTTTCGAGCGATGAGTTATTATCTGCACAAGCATGAATTCGGGAATGTTGTGAGCGATGATCTGAAGATTGCGATTCAAGAAGCGACGGGAGAAAACATTGACTGGTTCTTCAAACAATGGATTACGGGCGCCGGACATCCGCAGTTGGAGGTGAGCTACAAATTTGTCCCCGAACGAAAGTGCATTGACCTTTCGGTGAAACAAGTGCAGCCCATCGTTGAAGGACAAGGGTTGTTTACGTTCCCTGTTGTGGTAACGATTGCAACGCGGGACAAGACCTGGAATGAGAAAGTCCTGGTGAAAGAAGAGAGCGTGCATTTTGTTTTGAAGTGCGACGAGAAACCGTTGATGGTAAGCTTTGATGGTGAGGGCAGCCTTGTCGCTGAAGCCTCGTTTGAAAAAGAGGTTGATGAACTTGCATATCAGGCAACGCACGATGCGCTGCCCGGCAGGTTGTGGTCGATGCGACAGCTGGCAGAGAAGTTCCCGACCGATGAAGCAACTCTCGAAACACTCTCGAATATTATCTCAACACCGATCTTCTGGGCAGATGCGGCTGAAGCAGCCGGGTTGCTTGGTGATGTGCGGACCGATGCAACAATGAAAACAACGCGTCAGGCTTTGGCATCTCCCGACTATCGCGTTCGCAAAAGTGCGGTGCTTGGAATGACGACGTTTGGGGGGGCAGCAAAGGACATGCTGCAGGAGATTGTACAAAATGATTCTCATGCCGATGTTGTGGCAACAGCCATTGTCGCGCTTGCCAAAGTGGACAAGAAGCTTGACATTCATGCTATCGAAAAACAGATAGCTCGCAAAGCTTGGTATGACGAGATGGCGATAGCATGTTTGAAGGCGTTTGCGGAATTGAAGAACCCTGCCGCTGTCGGTATGATTAGACAATACGCGGGAGGCAGCTACAACCAATATGTTCGCGAAGCGGCGATTTTTGCGTGGAGCGAATGTTCTCCGGGCGATAAAGACCTCCACAAAATGTTATGTGAGCTTGCACGCAAGGCAACACTTCGACTGCAGCAAAAAGCAATTGACTTGCTCGGCGATTTGTATGCGATGGACGGAGTTCCGACCCTTGAAGAACTTGTAAAATTGGATTTTGATGCAAACGTAACCGCTGACGCGAAGGATGCGTTGGAGAAAATACGGCGTGTTCATACTCGTGACTAATTCTTGATGAGGAAATCTTGTAACTCTCCCAAACTTTCGTATCTTTTCATCCAATGTTGTTTGAACTATTTGAGGAAATGAAGTGGGTAAGCTTGCGCTGGTTCTTTCTGGCGGTGGTGCGCGTGGTGCCTTTCAGGCGGGTGCGCTGGTGGAGTTGCTCAGGTATTTCGAGCGTGAAGGAAAGCGGATCAACATTCTGTCCGGCACATCTGTAGGCGCATTGAACGGCATGAGCATTGCACAGGCGCTGACGTTGCCTGCCGCTGCCGACGAGATCGAGTCCCAATGGAAGAAGCTGACAAACGATGACATCTATAAGATCCGTGGCTGGGAGATCTTCGGACTGATCCTGAAATTCGCCACAACCCGAATGGATCTCTGGCCGACGGTTCCGGGTGTCGATTCACTGTTCGATAATACCCCGCTCTACAAAAAGTATGTGGAAGGATACTTCAAACCGGAAATGATCCGGGCACGGAACACTGTCGATGAGTTCTATGTCTCCCTCAGCTCACTCAACACTGGCGCGGCGTACATAAAATCCATCACCTCGGAACCGGACAACAGAAAAGCCATGGAGTACATTATGGCCTCCACAATTACGACAGTAGCGTACCCACCGGTCAGGACGATTGTGGACGACCCCGAAATCCCACCCCACCTCCGCGGCATTCCCCAGCTTTATGCGGATGGCGGCATCTCCAACAAAACTCCCCTCAAGAGCATCCTGAAGTTCGGCGACATCAGCGAATTGTTCGTTGTGAACACGTACCCCTCATATCCCAACAAGACGGAACATAGCATCAGAGCACGGTTTCCGAATGTCTTCTCCCTGCTGATGCGGACGGCGCTCGAGTTGCTCCCGAACCTCTATTTCCTCCGGGACATCGAGAGCGTGCGGGACGTGAACAATGACTTGCAAGCGTGGGAACGGATGAGAGCGAAAGTGCTGGATGCTGCTCCCGACAATCAAGCCAGAAAGAAAATCGACGAGGTGTTGAGGAAAGAAGAAGAGGAATTCTCGTTTCACGAAGGCGGAAAGCACATTGTCACCCCTGTCATCATAGCCCCGGATGAAGAGCTCCCCGTGCAAGACACGGAATTTGTTCAGCCGAAACTCGGGGAGACATTTGAGATGGGGAGAGCAAAAGCAAGGGAAGTCCTGAAAACGATGCCGTGACTATTTGGTGAGTCTGATTCGGAATGTCGTCCCGGCACCCACGGCGCTTTGCTTGACGTGCAGTTTCCCCTTGTGGTAATCTTCAATGATCCTCTTCGACAGACTCAAGCCCAATCCCCACCCACGCTTCTTTGTGCTGTAGCCGGGTCGGAAAACTTCCTTGTGGAGCTTCGGGTCGATCCCTTTGCCCGTGTCCGCTACGTCGATCGTGGTCTTGTGTCCTGATCGCGTGATCGCAAAGGAGATTCTTCCTGTCGGCCCTTCCATCGCATCCAGCGCATTCTTCATCAGGTTCTCGATCACCCACTCGAACAGCTCACGGTTGATCATGGCAGGGAAAGCTCCCGGTGTCTCGATGGTCAGCTCGACTCTCTTCCCCGACCGGGGGAGCCTTCTGCCAATATAGTCGATCACCCCCTGGATCACGTCGCTCAGATTCTCCTCCTTCAAATCCGCTTTCGATCCGATTTTGGAGAAGCGCGCAGTGACTTTGTTCAACCGGTCTACGTCGTTCTGCATTTCCCTGATGGTCTCGATCAGTTTTGGGTTTTCGCCCGCGTCGGTTTTGACGAGTTCCAGCCATCCCATGATGCTCGAGAGAGGCGTGCCGAGCTGGTGAGCGGTCTCCTTTGCCATTCCCACCCAGATATTGCTCTGCTCGCTCCGTTTGATATAGCTGAATCCAATATATGCGATGAAGATGAAAATACCTGCAAGGGAAATCTCGATGATGGGGAGCCACCGGAGTTGGCGGATCATCTCAGACTCACCGTAGTAAACATAATTGAGGACGAGGGTGTCGTTGAGGGCGATGCGGATCGGTCTGTTCCGCGCGGCCATCTCGACCACGGTGGAGCGGAGGAGCGAAGATTTCTCCTCGGACGTGAGGCCGAGCGTGTCGATGTTCTTGAAGTAAATCGGGTTGTTGTCCGGGTCGGTTTGGATGATGGGAAAATCGATCGTGCGGATGACTTCGAACGAGAAGCTGAAATCCCCTATGCCGGATTTGTCGTTGGCAACAAACTCGAGGGACCGGGCATAGAGGTCCACGATGTCACGTTCGCGTTCCAGGAGTTGCTTGACGATTTGCTGGGAATAGAGGAGCATCCCGGCGACGAGTCCTGAAGCGACGATCAGCAGCAGGATTTTGAATGTGTTCGTTCTCGCTCCGCGCATACGATCACCCGTGTGGTGCTCTCACAGGACGATGGTTTGGTCCCGGCGTGGCCCCACGGAAACAATCCACAGGGGAACGCCGGAAAGGTGAGCAAGCGCTTCCAGGTACCGGTGCGCCTTTGACGGGAGGTTGGCATACGAGGTGATCCCCGAAAGCGGGGTTTTCCATCCCTCGAATGATTCGTAAACCGGTGTGATGTGGGCGAGAGACGTCACGTCGGTCGGGAACGTCTTAAGACGTTTCCCTCTATGCTCGTACCCGATGCACACTTTGATCTCGTCGAATTCGTCCAGCACGTCGAGTTTGGTGATGGCGATCTTTTCGATGCCGTTGACCATAGAGGAATACCGGAGTGCGAGGGCATCGAACCAGCCGCATCTCCGCGGCCGGCCAGTGGTGGCGCCGTATTCGTGGCCGGTCGTTCGTAGACGTTCGCCGGTGGAATCGGTCAGCTCAGTTGGGAAGGGGCCGTTACCAACCCTCGTCGAATACGCCTTGACGATCCCAACGACGGAGGTAATCGCAGTAGGGGGAATGCCGAGTCCGGTACACGCCCCACCCGACGTGGGGTTTGAAGAGGTCACAAACGGGTAGGTTCCGTGGTCTACGTCAAGCAACGCACCTTGCGCGCCTTCGGCAATGATCTTCTTCTCCTGTTTAAGAGCCTGGTTCAAATAGAGTGCGGTGTCGGTGATGTATTCGTCGATCCTCTTGTCGAATTCCTGATACTCATTGATGATTGCATCGACATCGATCCTGGTCTCTCCGTAAACATTCGTCAGGATCTTGTTTTTCTCCTCGATGTTGGATTTCAGTTTTGAGGCAAAGACGTCGCGATCGAGGAGATCGACGATCCTGATACCGTTGCGCATGAACTTATCGATGTACGCCGGACCGATTCCCCGTCCCGTTGTGCCGATCTTGTTATGCACTTGTTCGCGGATGGTATCAAGCTGCTTGTGGTAGGGCATGATCAGATGAGCGTTATGGCTGATCAAGAGCCGCCCCTTGATGTTGACCCCCGCAGCCTGGAGCTTTTCGATTTCGTCCATCAATGCGGTAGGATCGATGACCGTTCCGTTACCGATAACGCAGGTGATCTGTTCGTGGAAAATACCCGAAGGGATCAGGTGGAGCACGTATTCCTTGTTGCCGATGCACACGGTGTGGCCAGCGTTGGCCCCCCCTTGATAGCGTGCAACGATGTCTGCATGCTCGGAGAGCATGTCCACGATTTTCCCTTTTCCTTCGTCGCCCCACTGGGCGCCGACAATAACCTGGACAGGCATTGGTGGTTGAGTTCCTTTGTCGTGGTGTGTATAGTGCGGTGTCAGGCGGGCAAAAAAAATCTCCGACGCTTCACGTGAGAAAGGTCGGAGAATCAACAGTCAGAAGCAATCTATTTCTTGAAGCTTGCCACCGCATCCTGTGTGGTATCGTACGTCTCGAGAATCCCGGTGAGTTTCGTAACCTTGATGAGCGCCATGATCTTGGCGGACGCGTTTGCAATCTTCAGGCCACCGCCGGCGTTCTTCATGGTGGAGACAGTGCCAATTAACATGCCGAGACCGGAACTATTCATGAGCTCGACCCCCGCAACATCGATCACCACATCCTTCTTCCCGGCGTCCACCAACTCGTGTAACTTGTTATTGAGTGTTGAAGCGTCGGGGCCACCCATCAGATTGCCTTCCAACTGTATTACCGTGACGCCACCTTGCTGTGCGGTCTTGAACTTCATGGCACCTGCCTCCGTTGAGCGATTAGTCGATGAGCTTGGCTTTCCGTTTTGACCGCTCGGCCCACTCCACGACGACTGCACTGGCGATATAGATCGATGAATAGGTGCCGGTGACAATGCCGATGACGAGCGCAAAGGAAAATCCACGATTGACTTCTCCGCCGAAGATGAGCAACACCACAAGCACCACGAAGATTGTGCCCGAGGTGATGATGGTGCGACTCAGTGTTTCATTCAGGCTCTTGTTGATTAACTCGATGAGGCCCATGCTGCGAAACACCTTCTGGTTCTCGCGGATGCGGTCGAAAATCACGACAGTATCGTTGACCGAGAGACCGACCAGGGTGAGGAATGCCGCGACCATGTTCTGTGATATCTCCAGGTTGAAAACGCCATCGAATAGCGAGATGATGCCCAACGTAACCAACACGTCGTGGAAGAGCGCCACCACAGCCCCAACGCCGTAGATAAACTTGAACCGAAAAGCCACATACAAACAAATAGCAATAAGAGAGGCGATGATTGCGTAGAGAGCATCACGCCTCAACTCAGCTCCGATCTTCGGGCCGATCTTGTCCTCTTTCAACACGGTAAAGGGGTTGGTGGGGAAATGTGCCGTCAACCCTGCACGGATTTGTTCGGCGATGATGTTCCCTTCCCCTGGCTCTGAGGTGCGGATCAGGATGTCCCTGTCGCTCCCAAAGGTCTTGATCTCCGCCCTGCCGAACCCGATTTTCTCCATTGCGGAGCGAACGTCACCCACCTGGACGTTGTTGGCAAATTGAACGATGAGCTCTGTTCCGCCGCGGAAGTCGATGCCGTAATCCACACCCTTGACGAAAAGGGATCCCATCCCTACGAGGATCACGACCGTGGATACAATGTACCAGGTCTTTCTCTTCCCCATGAAATCAATACTTGTCTTGCCGAAAAGCCGCATTACACGTTCTCCTGAGAAAATCATCCGGGCGCGAATACCGCAGCCGGGGAATTAACCGAAATTGACCGCGGAACCGGATTTCTCCGTTAGCACTTCAAAGATCACGCGGGTGATGAAAATCGCACTGAACATGCTGGCCACAATACCGATCATCAGCGTGAGCGCAAAACCCTGCACCGGTCCGCTGCCGAACTGGAAGAGGATCACGCCGGTAATGAACGTCGTCAGGTTGGAATCGAAGATGGCGGTGAAGGCCTTGGCATACCCTGCATCGATGGCTGCCCTCATGGTCTTGCCGGTCGTGAGTTCCTCGCGGATGCGCTCATAAATCAGTACGTTCGCATCCACGGCCACGGCGAGCGTCAGAATGATTCCTGCAATGCCCGGGAGTGTTAGCGTCCCCTTGAACTGTGCAAGAATGGCAAGCAGGAACAGCAAGCAGAAAACGACTGCAACGTCCGCCACCGCGCCACCTGTTCTATAGTAGATGAGCATGAACAGGATGGTGAGAACGGTCGCGATCAGCGCAGAATAAATGCCGCTTCGGATGGAATCTTCTCCGAGCGAAGGTCCAACGCTCCGTTGCTCTACGATGTCGACCGGAGCTGGAAGAGCGCCGGCCTTGAGGACAATCTCCAGCAGACGGGCCTCTTCAATGTTGTCCATTCCCTCGATCTGGGAGTTTCCTCCGATAATTTTGTTCCGAACAACCGGAGCGGAAAACACCGCGTTATCCAGAACAATGGCAATCCGCTTGTTGATGTTGGCCCCTGTGATCCGCGCCCAATCCCGCGATCCTTCACTGCTCATCTCCATGGTGACGATGGGGAGATTGGTGTTCGGGTCAATGTTCGCACGGGCATTGACAATCACCCCGCCCGTCAGTTCCGCTGTCTTCTTTACCGGGTACAGGGTGTAAAATCGTGCGCCATCTTGTCCGACTGTCGGCTTAGCGCTCCAGGCAAATTCCATGTCCTTTGGAATTACTGCCCGAACGTCGTCGAGCTCAAGGAAGCGGCGAACTTTTTCCTTGTTGTCTTCCATAACAAAAGCCTCGCCCGACTGCTGGCTGATTCCGACAATGGCAAAGAAAGGGTGCTCTCGAGCAAGCTCTTCGGGGGTCTTCTGGTCTGCCGGTACGGTAGTGTCTGGCTTGGCGGCGGTGGAATCACCCATACTCGCAGCAAGTACCTTGTCGATGGATTCCATCACCTTGATAGCTACCTCAGGGTCGCGCAGAAGCCTGAACTCAAGAAGGGCTGTTCCCTGTAATAGTTGGCGAACCTCGGCCTCCTTGGTGACACCGGGGAGCTCCACAATAATGCGCGTTCCGCCCAACTTCTGGATTGACGGCTCGGAGACACCGTATTGGTCCACACGGTTGCGGACAATTTCCATGCCTCGGTCGATAGCCTTCACGGCCTCATCTTCGAGATTCTGGAAGATTTTCTCATCGTCATCACGCAAGCTTCCGTAATATCTGCTTAAGCGGATCCCCCTTGCCTCGAACTTGCGCCGGAGCAGCAATACAGATGATTCCTCCGATCGCCCCGCTTCTTCCCGCACCTGGGCGATGAGCTCGGTGAAGACGTTGTCCTTGTTCTTTGCGAGATCCTCCAGCAGTTTCAATACATTCACTTCGAGCACGACACGCATGCCACCCTGAAGGTCGAGCCCGAGTTTGATTCGCTTCTGACGATACTCGCGGAGATCATTCTCATTCTTCGCCACAAACGCGAGACTGTCGGCGCCGTGGAGTTGCTCGAGTGTGTTGTGCAGCTGGTAGTCCATGTACGTCGGATACAGGAAGTACAGCGAGACTAGCACCGCAGCAACAATGAGAATGATCTTGCTTCGATTCTTTCGCACTACAAACCTCCAGGGTAAAAAACGAACGGGAACAGAGTGAATGGAAGGCAAAGTCTGGTAAAATTAGCTTACAAATATAAACCAAGGTCTGGCAAAAGTCAATAAAAAACATTGCATTTGCTGGGTGTTTCATTTATATTTCTTTCGTTTCATACCTGATGTCATCACCCCCTTTGGAGGTTTTTTCATCGTATGCCTATCATGACCCGCATGCGCGACAGCATGCCTGTGATTCTCTTCGGACTTCTGATCGCGTTCCTGATTACCATTATCTTTGAGTGGGGCATGGACTACATGGGCCTCAGTGCGGGCCGGACAGACGCGGTTGGTGAGGTGAACGGGAAGAAGATCAGCTATCAGGAGTTCTCAGAGGTTCTCCGTCAGTACAGCGACAACCAGAAAGCACAAACGGGCGTCGAGCCCGATGAAACACAGGTGAAGCAAATGCGCGAGCAGGTGTGGCAGAGTTTGGTGACACAGCATTTGGTGTCTGAAGAGATCGCCCGGCTCGGAATTACCGTTACCGACCAGGAGCTGCGGGACTGGGTGCGGGGCGACAATCCACCGGACGATCTCAAGCGAAATTTTGTCGACTCGACGGGTCAGTTCCGCAAAGATCTTTACGATCAGTTTCTCGACAACCCGAATCAGTTCATTCAGGATCCTCAGGGTGCCGACGCAACTTATGGATCCAAGTGGCTTGTTGACTACGAGAAAAACCTCCGCCAGCGCCGCTTGCAGGAAAAACTTCTCAGTGTCTTGCTCGCCTCGGTTCGCGTGGGTGAGGGAGAACTCCAGCGCCGCTTCGCCGACCAGAGCCAGCAGTATGACGTACTCTATGCCCTTTTTGACGCGGCCCTGCTCGTGAAGGACGAAGAAGCGACGGTCACGGATGGCGATCTCAAAAGTTATTATGAAGAGAATCTCGATCAGTACAAAGTTGAAGCGAACCGCAAGTTGAAGTACGTACAGTTTATGGAAATGGCTTCGACAACGGATACAGCGGAGGTCCGGAAGAGTATTGAGGACGCAGCCGACAGGGCGCGCAAAGGAATGGATTTTATTGAACTTACGTACACCTACGCGGAGAAAGCGGACAGCGGGACGTTCTTCCGGCATGGCGAGATGGCCCCAGGCTTGGAAACAGCTGTGTTCTCGGCAAAAGTTGGTGATGTGATTGGTCCGGTGTTGGAGAACGACGGGTTTCATTTGATGAAAGTTCTCGGTGAGCGGAAGGGCGACAAGGAGTATGTGCATGCGAGCCACATTCTGTTCCAATTGGAAGGGGAGAAGGATTCCAATGCGATCAAGGCGATGGCGCAAACCGTTGCACGGGATGCGAAATCCGGAAAGGACTTTGCTCAACTCGCCCGCCAATATTCCAAAGATCCCGGGTCAGGTCAGCGCGGTGGCGATCTCGGATGGTTCACCCGCGGGAGAATGGTGAAATCGTTCGAGGATGCCATCTATCACTTGAAGCCCGGAGAGATCACAGGCCCTGTTCGGACACAATTCGGTCTCCACATCATTAAGCTGCATGGTCGGGATTCACGCGAGCTGAAAATCTCCAGTATCGTTCTGCCCATCACCCCCAGTTCCCAAACGAAGAATGATGTATTTGAGCTTGCACGCGACTTTGCGTTTCGGGCGAAGGAGGCTGATTTCGTAAAAGAAGCGCAGGGAAATGGCTTTGACGTGAAGGAAACACAGGTACAGGAGAAGGGCGGCTTCGTACCCGGCATCGGGATCAATGAGAGTATCACGCGCTGGGCTTTCAAAAGCGGCGTCGGTTCTGTGGGCGAGCCGTTTTCGATCCCGAATGGCTATGCGGTGTTCACAGTAGTGGAGGCGAAAGATGCCGGTATCCGTCCGCTTGACGAGCTGAAGGAAACCATCCGACCGCTCGCGTTGCGGAAAAAGAAGATCGAGAGAGTAAAAGAGATGGCTGCGGAACTCAAGGCAAAGCTCACCCCTTCCGACAGCCTGACGAAAGTCTCCGAACTCAACGGTGCCATCAAGGTGCAACGGACTGGACTGTTCACACTTGGCGGAACGGTGCCCGGAGTGGGTCGGGACATGAATTTCATGGGCGCCGTCTCCGGACTGAAAATTGGAAAAATCTCCCCTGCCGTGCAAAGCCTCCGCGGTGCATATTTGATCCAGCTCATTACCCAGGCACCATTTGATTCAGCCGCATATGGGATGCAGAGAGAAACGTTGCGCGCGCAGCTTCTGCAAGAAAAACGTAACAAGTTTCAGACTGATTGGCTCGCAAAGTTGAAAGAGGATGCGGAAATCGAAGACAACCGAGACACGTTCTTCCGGTAAGGTTCACATGCATGAGGTGGGATATGGCGGCCAGAAAACTTTCATCAATGCTGGTCCTTTGCGTGGTGTGTGGGTTGGGCACACAGTCTCTCCGTGCCGAGGAACGTCTGTTTTCAATTGGGCTCAAGGGAAACTTCACCACCGGCTCCCAGTTGTTCCCCACTCCAAATTCAACAGATCCATTCCAACGAAGCCAGTTTTTTTCCATAGAGGACTTTTTCGGAACGAGCGTAGAGCTGAAGTATTCCTTTCCGGAATCCAACCTCGCGATCGGTTTATCCGCTGACTATATCCGAACGACCGCATCACAAAGCCTCCGTATCTCCAGCACGCAGTCTATCCCCGTTGACGATGGTTACCGTGTCATCCCGGTGGAACTGACCGGCTATTTTCAGATCCCGGTCTCGGGCCCGACGTTTGGCGTGTACATGGGTGGCGGTGGCGGTGTTTACTTTGGCAGGCGGATATACCGTATCGGTGGAGTCGAGGCGCCAGCAATTGATGAAGGACATGGTTTCGGGATCCACGTATTGGGCGGGCTCAGTTACCAGTTCACCGAGTGGTTCGCGCTGAACGCCGAAATGAAATTCCGCGACCTCCAATTTGAATCGACCAATAGGTTTTCTTCCTCCCAGATCATCTACAACGGTACGATCATCAGGGTGAGTGATGCCCCGTTCGCTTCCCGAGTCCACACCGACGGCATTGTCTTCCAGATCGGAACAGTCTTTCGGTTCTGAGATCGTATCCTTCCATGAACATCCCAGAGTTACACACCCCTCTGTCGAAGCCTGTTCACAGTGCGGACGTTCCAGTGCTTACCTCCGTGCAGGTCCTTGCCGAAATCTCTTCCGGATATGACGTCGTGGAGAGGAACATCTCCCTCGGGACTACCGCCATTCCGCTTTTATGTGTGCGCGACAGCAATCGGCTTGTGGATGCAATTGATCCGGCCACGTTTACACATGACGAGCGATTGCCGTACTGGGCTGATCTCTGGGCGTCATCGATTGGGCTGGCAGGATGGTGTCTGGAAAGCAATATGTTGTCCGGTAAGAAAATCCTGGAACTCGGAAGCGGCCTGGGTCTTGCAGGCATCGCGGCCGCCCTCGTTGGTGCCGACGTGGAACTTACAGATTATGAACCAGACGCGCTTCTATTTGCGCGGTACAACGCTATGCGCAACCTTCCACCGGACGTACTCACCCGGCGGGTGAGATTTCAACAACTGGATTGGCGCACGCCGGGGGACCTTGAGAAAGTGGACCTCGTTATTGCCGCTGATGTCGCTTATGAGCGCCGCAATTTTTCTCCCTTACTCTCTTTGATCGGGCAGGTGGTTGATCCCGGCGGTGTTGCGATCTTTGCTGATCCTGATCGGTCGATCGGGAGGGAATTCCTGGTCATTGCGCGACAGCAATACGACGTGACGACGCAGACGCGCACGGCGACACTGAATGGCATCACCAGCACCATCGTGCTGGCGGAAATTCGTCTACCCATAGTTAGTCACACATGATTGACCAGCATCCCGCGAGAAAAGAACGCGTGTATCTCACGGGTTTCATGGGGAGCGGGAAAAGTACCATCGGACCAATCCTTGCCAATACCATCGGCTATGACTTTATAGATGTAGACCGGTCAGTTGAGACCTCGATGGGGAAAACCGTAAACCAAATCTTCCGCGAACACGGAGAAGAGCACTTCCGTGTCCTCGAACGGACATTGATCGCACAGATGTCTACCAGACCGCACATCGTTGTGTCGCTCGGTGGGGGGACAATTGCCGACCCGGAAAACTTCGGCGTCATCAGGGCGACCGGAATTCTGGTCTATCTGAAAACAACACCTGAGCAACTTTTTAGGCGACTCCACCACAAGTCCGACCGACCGGTTCTTCGGACGGAAGAGGGTGAACAATTGCCGGAGGGAGAGCTTCGCGCTCGCATCCTGGATTTGTACAAGCGACGCGAACCTTTGTATGCCAAAGCAGACATTGTTGTCCACACCGACGAGGTGAAAGTTGGGAAGACGGTAGACCTGATTGTACGAAAGCTGTCTCATTTCATCGAGTGACGGATATTTGGCGCACTCCGTCCACCGAAGGTCCATTTCTGATTGTCTTTCTTCACAGCGCGCGGTAAGGAAGCCCGTCGAGACTTCCCCGGGTTCACTCGAATTCGGACGCTACTCATCCCTCCAACTCCTTGCATCTCCAGCAGTTAATAGGTATATTTCCTTACAATTCTCTTTGTCTTTCATTCAGCACGAAGCGCTGTGGTACAATTCACTGAGCAACGGATCGAGGAACTCCTCAAGAGTTTTGTTGGTAAAAGAATCGCGGTCGTTGGGGACCTGATGGTTGATCGGTACTATTGGGGGACGGTAAATCGGGTCTCGCCGGAAGCGCCAGTACCCGTGGTTGACGTCCTCTCGGAATCCGTCCGGCTCGGTGGCGCGGCCAACGTGGCAAGTAACATCCAGGCGCTGGGTGGTGAGCCTGTTCTCGTCGGGCTTGTGGGCGACGATCATCCCGGGAGTCTCTTCTATCGAATCCTCAAGGAGCAGAACCTCAGTTCCGATGGGGTCGTCAAAGACCCCGATCGTCCGACTACGATCAAGACCAGGGTGATTGCCAACGGCCAGCATGTGGTTCGCATCGATAACGAATCGAAAGGCGACTGTCCGGAACAGCTCGAGCACCGGATCATCGACGCCGTCAAGTACAACATTCAGAAGATCGACGGCATGGTGATCGAGGATTATAACAAAGGAGTGATCACGAAAAACGTCATTGCCGAGCTTATCGCCGTGGCAAGGAAGTACAACAAAATCATCACTGTTGACCCGAAGTTCAATAATTTCTTCGAGTTCAAGAATGTGACCGTTTTCAAGCCGAACAGGAAAGAGACCGAGGAGGTGATTGGTCGGAGGCTCCAGACTGTTGAGGATGTAACAAAGGCGGGGAAGCGACTACAACAGGAGCTTGCAGCGGAAAACGTTTTGCTCACCCGTGGCGAGGATGGAATGTCGCTGTTCGAATCGTCGGGCGACATTAGCCATATTCCTTCATCAGCTGAGAATGTCCAGGATGTCTCCGGTGCGGGCGACACAGTGATTTCTACACTTACCATCGCTCTTGCGAGCGGAGCAAGTATCCGTGAAGCGTCCACTCTGGCCAATTGTGCTGGCGGTGTCGTGGTGGGGTCGGTGGGTATCGTACCGATCTTGCCGGACAAGCTGAAAGCAAGTACGCTCCACTTCTCGGGTAACAAGAGGGGCCGCATATAATGGGGAAGGTGCTGAGCCTCAACGCACTTGTCAACGTCCGGCGGAAACTGCGCAGGCTTGGACGGAAAGTGGTTTTCACCAACGGGACATTTGACATTATTCACCGGGGGCACGTGGAGTACCTGACGAAGGCCAAGCAACTTGGCGAAGTGCTGATCGTAGGGTTGAACACGGATTCATCCATCCGTCGCATCAAAGGGAATGGAAGACCGATTAACAAGAATGCAGATCGTGGAGCGGTACTAGCCGCACTAGAACCCGTGGATTATATCTGCTTCTTTGATGACGACACGCCGGCGCGGATCATCGACCGGCTGGTACCGGATGTGCTGGTGAAGGGGGCAGACTGGAAGATTGGTGAAATCGTTGGGAGGGAGACCGTCGAGCAGCATGGGGGAAAGGTCCGGACGATTCGATTAACCCCGGGGAGCTCCACCTCAAATGTCATCAAACGAGTGTTGCGGGCGTACGGCGGCGCTTCCCTTCGCAAGAGCCATAGCCGCTGACGGGTCATCCTTGGTGCAGAGTGAAAACTGTGAAGAAGATTCTCAAACGCATATTCTACGTCCTTGTCGGCGTCTTCATCTTCCTGCTCCTCCTGGCAGGTTTCACACAGACGCAATTTTTCCGTGACCGCCTCCGTGCTGTAGTTCTTTCCAATCTGGACTCCCTTCTAATTGCTGAAATAGAGCTTGGCGAATTCGACGGCAATCTTGTCACCGGCTTTTCAGTGGACCACCTCTCACTCAAAGTTGGCAATGATTATCTCCTTGTTGCGACCCGCCTCGACGTGAGGTACGACCTCTTCCAGATCCCCGGCAACACCATCTCTATCGACAACTTCACTCTGGTGGAACCTGCGATTGCCTTGGTCCGCGGCCGCGATGGTCTCTGGAATTTTGAACGAATGATTCGTCCGACATCGGAGGACACGTCGGCGCCGGCGCCTTTCCAGTGGCTCATTTTTCTGAACAAACTGGAAATCCAGGACGGAACGATCCTCCTGGTGGATTCGGCCGCGCTTGGAGACCCCGACCATAGACGCGATAATCCGTACTATGTTGAGTATCATGATGTGACGTTGAAGCAGTTCCATTTGGTTACCTCTCTCGCTATTACGAAGAATGAAAAACGGGCGGAGATCAAGACACTCTCATTCCGTTCCAACACTCCCGATATTACGCTTGAGAGCCTCGCGGGTGTCTTCAGCGTTCGTCGTGATGGAGCGGTCGTGAAAAACATGGTTCTCAAGACCGGCCGCTCTCAACTTATGCTCAATGCTGAAATGGAAGGAGTGGATCTGTTCGGTGGTGTTGACCTCGAGCAACTGAAGTCTAACCCAGTCGAACTCTCTCTCAGGTCCGAGAGGCTCGACCTGAACGAGTTGAAGCGCTTCATCCCTGAACTTGAATTTCTGAGCAGCACCATTGCGCTTGACCTTCAGGCCGAAGGAGAGTTTGGTGAGTTGAGGGTAAAGAAGCTGAACCTCGCAGTGGGGAAGACAAATCTCACGACCAGCGGAACAGTGTATAACCTCCATACGCCAGGGGATCTTTACCTTGACGTGAAGTTCACTGAGAGCAGACTCTACGGCCCGGATGTGCAGACACTTCTCCCGACGTTTGATCTCCCTGATTTCACAAAGCTGGGAGTCACAACACTGAATCTTGAATACCTTGGCGCACCGCTCAATTTTCATACGAAGTTCTTGCTGGAAACCGACGCTGGCAATGTTCATGCAGACGCGTCCCTTCTCGTCGGGGGACCTGCAACGCTGAAGTACAAAGGCGAGGTACATGGAGCGTCGGTCGATCTCGCGAAGGTGTTGGGTGATCCGGCACTGGCCAGCAATGTGTATGCAACGGCGCAGATCGAAGGAGAAGGAACTTCGCTGGATGACTTGCGGACGACGTTGAAATTGCAAATCGATTCCTCGGCTGTCGCCGGGAGACGTGTGACATTGTCACAGTTCCTCGTGGAAGCCGCAGATCGGAAGATCAACGTCACTGGTTTTGCCGAAGCCGGCCCGATGAGGATGGTCCTCACTGGAGAGCTCGACGAACGGAGGCCACTGCACCCCGCGTTTTCATTCACGGCGAATATTTCATCCCTGAACCTGGACGACGTGTTCCTCGACCAGAACCACACCAGTGCCCTGACAATGGACATCACTGCGGAAGGGACGGGTCTTTCGTGGGACAATCTTAACGCCGATTTTCGGATCGACTTCTCACCATCGCGGTATCGCGACTACCAGATTACGGAGAGCAGGTTCCATCTTCTTGTTGATCAGAGAGATCCGAAAAAGAAGGAGCTGAAGCTTGAGTCCACCGTGGCCGACTTTTCATTGACGGGCACATTCGACACGAAGTACATGGCGGGCCTGATCTCGTTCGAGCTGCAGAACCTCAGAGGGGCGATCGGGGAGAAATTCGCCTCCCTGGATTCATCGATTGCTTCCTCGGTTGACCGGGATGCGCTGGCCGCTTTGGGAAAGGAGCTTGCGCACGCAGGCAAGCAGTTGGATGCAGCGTTCTCGCTCCACCTCAAAAACCTGGAGCCAATCTCCAACGTGACAGGCAACCGGACATTCAACGGCGTCGGTCTCTTGACTGGATCGATCAATGGGAATTATGATGAGGTTGATGTGCATGGGGAGTTGAAGATTGACGATTTCTTCTATGGGAATGCCGATTCTGGATTGCTGATCCAGAATGGAGCAGCTTCTCTGACTGTCAATACCCTCAAACCAACTGATCCGTTGAAGGATGTCGAAATCCGGATTGCTGCGGATGTTGAACGGGTGCATGTCAACCGGAGCGAACTGGACAGCCTCCGTCTGACATTCACGTACCAGCAGGAATACTCAAGCTACGCCGGGCGAGCACAGTTCAATCGTGACACACGGGCAATCCTCTCGGGCTTTTCCACGATTGTAGATGATCAGCTGGTGTTCACACTGAATGATTTCCAGTTTGCATACAAGAACTTTGGCTGGCGGGCAGATGGCGGAGCCTCTGCCGGGTTCGGAACACGGGGTATCGACATCAAGGGCCTTGTCATGCGCCGCGATACACAGTCTGTGAGCCTGGCATGTCATATCGGCTCAGGAGATGAGCTCGCGGCAACCGTGTCGGCAACCGCTGTTGATCTCGATAACCTGAAGTTTCTAATCGCGGAAGAACAGGGAGGAGCCCGTCGCAAGGCGTTTGCGGGGGTTGGCAATTTCACACTGCAGGCCAGGGGAACGTTGGAAAACCCGGAGTATACAGCATCGTTACGAGCACGCGATGTATCCTTCCGCGGAATTCCCTTCGGAGAGATCGTCGGGGACTTCACGTACGGCCATGAAGTCCTCGGCACCGATCTTCGCATCAAAGAACAGACCTCCGATGCGCAAGGTCGTGCTCTTCTCACGGTCAAGGGAACGCTGCCGGTGAACTTCGCCCTGAAAGGACCGTCCGGATCTGCTGACCGTCCGATGAATCTCATCATCCATTCAGACGGCATTCCCATCAATGTCCTTGACCCGCTTCTGCCGACATTCGATCAACTCAACGGGACCATGCGCTGCGATCTCACCCTCGTCGGATCTCCCACATCGCCCGATTACCGGGGGACGTTCAGTCTTGACAGTTGCTCCTTCCTTTTCGTGCCGAACCTGATTGCGTATGCGTTCGAAGGGAAGTTCCAACCGGATGGGAGCAGGATCAAGGTACTCGATGCGGTGGTTCGGAGCAAACCTCCGGACGATATTCGCAAGCGTGAAGGGGTCGTGCATATCAGCGGTGACTTTGCGTTCAGTGATTTTAAACCAAGTGACTTCAACCTGACGGTGCAGGGAAAACTTCTTGTTGTGAAGGAAACGACCCGCGCGTCATCGCTTTCTGTCTACGGCAATCTCTTCCTTGAAATTGGGCCGCGGGGACTGCACTATACGGGGGCTGTTGACAATTCGCGCCTCAGCGGGTACATCCTCATACGCAATTCGAGCCTCATTTTCCCACCCACACAAGAGACCGTTGGTGAAGAGCTCACAAATACCGTTCCCGTGGTAGTACTTGATGACACGACACAGGTCAAGACGCAGCCTACCAGCTCGCTTTCTGCTCGCTACTTTTACACAGAGACCCCATCCGGCAGGAACGAGAATGATAGGGGGAACGGGACTCCCAAAAAGTCGTTCGTGGATGGCATCCATTACGATCTCGATATCGAAGCAGCCGGCGGAAACACCGAGTTCAGAATGATTTTCAATGCAGCGACGAATGAGGAGTTGGTCGCCAACCTTGTTGGAAAGTTTTCCATTACCGAGGACGGCAGGCGTTGGATCGGCACACTCACCATCGAGCGAGCGTACTACAACTTTGTGAAGAGGTTCGATGCAGAGGGGACCATCCGGTACTCTGGAGAGTTCCTGAACCCCGAGCTCGATATCACCGCGCGGTACGAAGGGCTCCGGACACTTCCCGATACATCGGCTTCGGTTCGGGGAGGCAAACCAGAAAAGATCGTTGTGACGATGAAGATCACAGGGACGAAGAGCGCTCCGAAGCTTGCCTGGTCAATGACCATTGACGAAGTTGATTATTACTCGTACCGTGGAGTGACCTCCAATGACGTGCAGACAGATGCCGTGGCTTTCATCCTGGCGGGAACATTTCCGCTGAGCAAGTCCGAAGCGAATGAAGCCGCTGCCAACCTCGATCTTGGTCCTGCGGCCAGCGGAGCACTCCTGACAGGTGCATCCTCGCTGTTCACGAATGCCCTCTCAGAATATCTCCGACGGGAAACGGGTTTCATCCAGTCCATCGAATTCCGCTACGGCACGGAAGGGAGCGGGTTCGGCGATCGGGCTAATATCCGCCTAAGTGGCGTTGCAGCCGGCGGCCTTTGGCGCTACGGTGGAAAACTCTTCTCGTCGGGTAACCTCGGGGATGCCGATGTCAGCATACTCTACTCACTTGGTGACATTTTCGACCGGTCGTCGTTGAAGAATTTCATGTTTGAGTTCGAACGACGGGTCGAGACAAATAAGAATGGCGACGTGACCGACAAAAAGGAGACCAATTCCGCCCGTGTCTTCTATCGCTTTTCATTCTAGCTCATCATCACAGGAGTCCCTCTATCGCACATCTAAAAAAAAACCTGCTCGCATTTCTTTCCGGGCATCCCGACGAGAAATTCACACTGAAACAAATCACCAAGCACCTCAAGATCAACGGTGCCGAGGAATACCACGGACTGCGCGTTCTCATCGATGACCTGGAGGGCAGAGGCCTTGTTGGTACGGATGAAAAGGGACAGATCCATTATGCCCGCGTCCGGAAGTCCGGGCAGAACCAACATGCCGTCAAAGGACCCACCAACCGTCTGATCGGCAAATTGAGTGTGAACAGGCGTGGCATGGGGTTCGTCAATGTGGATGGGCTGGAAGAAGAAATCGTGGTCGCACCGCGATTTATGAAGACCGCGCTGCATGGGGATATTGTTGCGGTAGTACCGTTTGCGCGCCCTGTGCGTGGACTTCGTCGGGGAGAGCGGGAAAGGACTGAAGGCGAGATCGTTGAAATCGTCAAACGCACTCTCACCTCGGTAGTCGGAACGCTGGACGCAAATGCCAGGTTTTGGTTCGTCGTGCCGGACGACCAGCGCCTCTCGCGCGACATTTATATTGCCCGGGACGAAGCCACTACTGCGCACCATGGCGACAAGGTGCTGGTGGAGCTCCTTGCCTGGGATGATGAGCACAAGAATCCCGAAGGGACGATCGTCGAAATCTTGGGGAAATCCGGCGACGCGCGGGTGGAAGTGCTGGGTGTGGCACGAAGCTTCGGACTGCCGATGCGTTTTCCGAAAGAGGTGGAAGAAGCGTCCCGCCAGCTGAGCGATCAGATCACCAGTGATGAAATCCGTAAACGTGTTGATCTTCGCAAACAGACGTGTATCACGATTGACCCGGAGGATGCAAAGGATTTTGATGATGCGCTGTCGATCGAGGAATTGGAAGACGGGGCCGTCCGGCTCGGTGTTCACATCGCCGATGTAAGTCACTATGTTCGTGAAGGCACTCTCCTCGATGCAGAGGCGTATCAGCGGGGGACGAGCGTCTACATGGTGAATGAAGTCATCCCGATGCTACCGGAGCGGCTCTCCAATGACCTGTGCAGTCTTCGACCTGATGTCGACCGGCTGACGTACAGTGTGTTTATGGATATTAACGCGCAGGGGAAGGTGGTGGACTACTCTATTGCGAAAAGCGTCATCCATAGCGCGAAACGGTTCACGTACGAAGACGTTCAAGGTATCATTGAAAAGAAACATGGTGAACATGCAAGTGTCATCCTTCGTCTGTTTGCACTCAGCCAGGTGCTTCTCAAACGACGTCGACGTAACGGCAGCATCGACTTTGATACGTCTGAGGCAAAGTTCAAGTTCGATGAAACCGGCCTTCCCTCACAGATCGTGAAGAAGGTACGATTGGATGCCCACCGTCTGGTGGAAGAATGTATGCTACTTGCAAACAAGACTGTGACGAAACACGTCGGCGTAGAGAAGGCCGAAGAACAGGTGAAGCCTTTCGTGTATCGAGTCCATGACGCTCCCGATCCATCCCGTCTGACCGACCTGGCGAATTTTGTGAAGCAGTTCGGATACTCGCTCGACGCGAAGAAGGGAGTCTCGTCCCGCGCGCTGCAAAAGCTGCTTGATCAGGTCCGGGGGTCAGAGGTGGAAGACCTGATCACCGAGGTGGCGCTCCGCTCGATGGCCAAGGCCATTTACAGCGAGAAGAACATCGGCCACTATGGACTGGGGTTCAAATACTACTCCCACTTTACATCCCCAATTCGGCGTTACCCTGACCTCGTTGTGCACCGCTTGTTGTATGAATACACCCGTCCGCTCACACCCCAGCGGCGCGCGCAACTGGAAGCATCGCTACCGCCGACCTGCCGTCAGGCATCCGACCGCGAGCGGGTGGCAGTTGAGGCTGAGCGGGCATCGGTCAAGGTGATGCAGGTCGAATATATGAAGCGTCACGTTGGCGATGAATTTGACGGAATCATCGGGGGGGTGACGGAGTTCGGGCTGTTCGTGGAGATCACAGATCTCCTCGTCGAGGGATTGGTGAAGGTGAGGGACCTGGGAGACGACTACTATCTCTTTGATGAAAAGAAATACACCCTGCGTGGACGCTCACGGGGGAAGGAATACCGCCTGGGTGACAAAATCCGCGTAAAGGTAGTATCCGTTGACCCCGAAAAACGGGAAATTGACTTCGCTATCGTCAAGTGAATTCTGCGGAACACCGGCGCTATATTCGGCTGTTGTAGTTAACAAGGGCGGAGGAATTGCATTTTCTCAGACCGTTTAGTAGTATATCACAGGTGCTGTTCTAACGGAAATACATCCCAACGTGCGAGGGGAACATGCTAGCGAAAGGGACTGCCGTGAGGCGCGGGAGGAAAATCGGGTGGTTGACTATCTTGGCAGTGGTGGTGATGGTGCCGGCGGTTGTGTTCGGGCAGGATGGGCTGTTCGGAAAGAATAAAGTCCAGTATAAAAAGTTCAACTGGTACTTCATCCAGTCGGACCACTTTGATATTTATTTCTCGGACGGAGGGGAATCTCTGGCTGAGTTCACTGCTTACGCTGCTGAATCCGCATACGTTTCCATCAGCAAATCCTTCCGCTACCAGCTTGTGAACCGTGTCCCGTGGATTGTCTACAACTCCCACAATGAGTTCCAGCAGACCAACGTTATCGGAGAGTACCTCGAGGAGGGGATCGGTGGTGTGACGGAGTTGTTCAAGAACCGGGTCGTCGTTCCGTTCGAAGGAGACTACAAGAAGTTCCGCCATGTGATCCACCACGAACTTGTGCACGCCGTTATTAACGATATGTTTTACGGCGGGTCCATTCAATCCATCATCTCCAACAACATCACGTTGCAGCTCCCCCTCTGGTTCAACGAGGGACTTGCCGAGTATGAAGCTCTACGATGGGATACGAACTCGGATATGTTTCTTCGGGACGCCACAGTCCACGAGTACCTTCCGGCCGTCAACCAATTGTACGGATACTTTGCCTACCGCGGAGGACAATCGCTCTGGTGGTACATCTCGCGCAAGTACGGTGAGCAAAAGATCGGGGAAATCCTGAATCGCATCAAGAGCACGCGGAGTGTTGAAGCTGGTTTCAAGGGGTCGATTGGCCTTGGCCTGGAGGAACTCTCCGAGCGATGGCAAAAGGACCAGAAGGTAATGTACTGGCCGGACATCGCCAAGCGAGAGGAACCGGCGGACTATGCGCGGCGCTTGACCGACCATCGGAAGGATGGTGGGTTCTATAATACCAGCCCTGCGATTTCCCCACAAGGTGATCGCGTGGCGTTCATCTCAAATAGAAACGACTATTTCGATGTCTTTCTTTTGAATGCCATCGATGGTACGATCATCGACAAGATTGTAAATGGGCAGCAGACTAACGACTTCGAGGAACTCCATCTTCTCACGCCCGGAATTACCTGGTCGCCTGATGGGAAGAAGATAGCGCTTGCCGCGAAAGCAGGGGAACAGGACGCCATCCTGATCATTGACATTGAAAATGATACACAGGAAAAGTTGGTGTTCGACCTGGATGGAATCTTCTCCGTGGATTGGTCGGCGCAGGGCGACAAGCTGGCCTTCGTCGGGAACGCACTTCACCAATCAGATATCTATGTTTATGACCTGAACACCCGACAACTCACCAATCTGACGGAGGATGTCCACAGTGACTCCGATCCCTGCTGGTCACCGGACGGCACACGGATCTATTTCACGTCAGACAGGGGTGACAGAACGGACCGTGCCACCGCAGTACTCACGAAGAGCTTCGATTACAGTCAGGCAGATCTATACAGTGTTGAAGTGGCCTCCAGGGCGGTGGATCGGATTCTTTCCTGGCCACACAGTGATGAGGGATCCACGGAGGTGTCGCCCGACGGAAAGAAACTCCTGTTCGTCTCGGACCGGAACGGAATCAACAACATCTATGTGTTGAACCTGGAGACGAAGGAGACGCGTCCGGTAACGAACTCCCTCAGTGGTGTGTACCAGCTCTCGCTTTCCAACGACGGCAGCAAGCTGGCTTTTTCTTCACTCAATCATGCCGGCTTCGATCTTTTCCTGATGCGGAATGCGTTTGAGCGAGACATCAAGATGGCTGAACTGGAACCGACGGAATTCTTCAAGGAGAAATTCAAAGCGTCAACAACGGCTCCAGACGAACCCGCAGTCGTCGAGCATCACACAGTTAAGGATACCACGGGGTTGTACGGTAAGGATATTCAGATTGACTTCAGCAGCTATGTGTTCAAGGACGCGTTGGAAGATGCCATTCCCAAGGACTCTACCCTTGCACGGCTCCCCAGGATTGCGAACAACCTTGACGAGGACGGCAGCTATAAAGTCAACAAATATAAATTGAACTTCTCACCGGATATCATTTACGGCAACGCCGGGTACAACACGTTCTACGGTGTCACTGGCTCAACGGTGATGGCATTCAGCGACCTGCTGGGAAACCACCAGATCGTGTTTGTGACAAACCTGCTGTTGGACCTGAAGAACAGTGACTACGGGCTACAGTATTTCTATCTGCCCGAGCGTGTGGACTTCGGGATCGCGGGGTTCCACAGCGCCCGCTTTGTCTTTGTGGATGATATCTACGGTGGGAGCTACTACCGTTTCAGGACCTACGGGGCAAGTCTCGCCGCTTCCTACCCGATTGACAGATTCAACAGGGTGGACTTTGGGCTGAATTGGTACAACATCACCCGTGAGAATCTTGATGTTCTTGGTGAGCCTCTCCAGCGTCGCACTGTGCTGGTCCCATCCGTCGGATACACTCATGACAACTCCCTCTGGGGATACACAGCGCCGGTGAACGGATCGCGTTACAGTATCAATCTCTTTGGTACCCCAAAGCTCGGGACGTCGGGCCTCAGCTTCGTTAACGTGACTGCAGACTATCGTACGTATCTCCGTCTCGGTCGGAACTACACAATTGCACTGCGAACTGCGGCAGGTGGCAGTTTTGGACGCAACCCTCAGAAGTTTATAGTGGGCGGTGTGGATAACTGGATCAACCGGGAGTTCGAAGGTGGCTATATCCCCATCGAGAACGCGGAGGACTACATCTTCCTGCAAACCGGCACGCCACTTCGAGGCTACAATTATAACGCCGCCATCGGTTCCCGGTACGGGTTATTTAACATGGAACTCCGGTATCCTCTTTTTGCATTTCTCCAGGCGGGTCCGCTCCCGATCGGACTCCAGAGCATTGGAGGGGCAATTTTCTTTGATATGGGTGCGGCGTGGAACAAGGAGCGCGATTTTGTGGCGTTTACCCGCGACGCCGAAGGACACCTTGTAACCAGGGACCTGCTGATGGGCATGGGAACAGGAGCCCGCATCTTCTTCCTTGCGTTTCTCGTCCGCTTCGATGTGGCGTGGGCCTGGAATGTGAACGGGTTCTCTGAGCCGAAGTACTATCTTTCGCTTGGCGCGGATATCTAATGACGGATTGCATATAGAAACACTCCGGCCCCACCTCTTCACAGAGATGGGGCCGTGTTCGCTTGGTAGGGAAGGGGGCGTGAACCACGCTGGGCCCGGACTAGGTGTCACGCCTCCCCTCCTTCTTCCCCTTACTTCTTCTCGTCTTCCTTCTTCTCCATCTTTGCCTCATGCTTCGCATCGTGCTTCTTTAGTTTCTTGACCTTCTTCACCCCGTCTTCTTTCTTCAGTGTTGTCTTTGGGGTTACCTCCTTTTTCATTTCTTCCTTCTTGAGTTCGGTCTTTGGCTTTTCCTGCACGACAAGCTTTGCGGCCGTCTGTGCGAACACGGTGCTCGAGAATGCGAAGAGAGTTGCGAGCACAAGAGCAAACATCATGTGGCTTTTCATATGAAACCTCCAGCAGTAGTGATAAGATATGTGTGAGGAAATGGTTGAGCTTGTCGCTGGATAAAGATACGTCCGGTGTATGAATCCGACGTTAACAGGCGGTTAAAGGTTTTTCATTGCCCGGAGTTTTGGACGCTCAATTGAGGGGAAGGTGGACGGTGAAGATGGATCCTTTGTCGATTTCGCTCTGGACGGTGATTGTGCCCCGGTGAAGCTCGGCAATCCACTTCGCGATCGACAGGCCAAGCCCGGTGCCGCCAAGATCCCTCGATCGTGCCTTGTCGACACGGTAAAATCGGTCGAACACCTTGTCAATGTCGTACGGAGGGATGCCAATTCCTGTGTCTGCGACGCGGAAGAGAGCGGTACCGTTTTGCTGTTCCACCGCGAGCGTTACGGAGCCCCCTTCCGGTGTGTACTTCACAGCATTGTCGATGATGTTGAGGAAAAGCTGACGCAGGCGTACCTTATCTCCAACAATCGTGATGGGCGGGTTCGCCAGGAGCGACACGTGGATCTTCTTCGGCTCAGCGAGCATTTCGCTGTCATTAAAAAGCTCGTTCACGAGATCGGCGAGATTGACCTCGGTGAAGTGTGCCTCGTAAGTACCCTGGTCGGCTTTTGCCAGGGTCATCAGGTTGTTGATGATCGAGGACATGCGGAGGATTTCCTCGAGTGAGCTCTCCAATGTGCGCCGGTATTCCTCGGGGGTCTTTGGACTGCGGAGCGAGAGCTCGATCTCACCGCGCAGGATGGTGAGCGGTGTACGCAGTTCATGGGACGCATCGGCGGAGAACTGACGGACTTGTGCGAACGAGTCGTGAAGACGCTTGATCATGTCGTTAAATGTCGTGATCAGCCGCCCGATCTCGTCATCGATCGTTCGGGCAGGGATGGTCTGATCGAGGTTCTCTGCCGTGATCCTTCGCGCGCGGGTGGTCACTTCATCGACAGGCCGCAGCGAGGCGTTGGCTAGATAGAGACCCCCGATGATGGATACGGTGAGGGCGATGGGGATGAGGATCAGGAAGATGGAGTATAGGTTCTCCAGCACTTCACTCAACTCCGCCAGGGGGTAGCCGACGAAGATCGTGAAGTTCTTGTCCCGCGTTGCTGAAATGCGGATTGGTTCGCCTCGGAGCCATAACGTGCTCAATTGCGTGGTGTCAATCGAAACAGTGGAAGCGAGCTTCAACGTATCCTCATCGAGATTCAGCGACCGATAAATGACGGTCCCCTTCTTGTCTGCCACCTGGATGTATGTTTTTTTTGGACTGAGGAGTGTGTGTTCGTAGATCTGGTTCCAGATTTCGTCCGCTTCCTCGGCGGCGGGGTCCGCTGTACTGTCGGGTTCTACCGGGCGCTGCCTTGGCTTTCTCCGAAGGAGGTATTCGATGGAGCGTTTGCTGGGTTTCACCTTGCTCGCCTGGGGCTGGATGAAATCCCGGACCCATCGGACCTCGTTGCGCAGTGAGATGTCGAGGTTGTCAGAGAGGGTTCTGCCGGTGTAGTAATACGAAAGGCCCCCAAACGCCAGGAGGGTGGTGAGGACAAGGAGGGAATACCAGAATGTGAGTTTTGCCCGGATTGACTGCAGTCGAAGCTTCACGTCTATTCCTCTTTGATCACATAGCCAACACCCCGAACGGTGTGGATGAGTTTCTTTTCCGCGCCGCTGTCAATCTTATTGCGGAGATGGTTCACATACACGTCGATGATGTTCGTTCCGGTGTCGAAGTTGTAGTCCCAGATGTGCTCGGAGATAAGTGTCCGGCTGAGCACACGGTCCCTATTCCGGAGAAAGTACTCAAGCAATGCATATTCCTTGGCGGTGAGCTCGATGAGCCGTCCCGCTCGTTTGGCTTTGTGCGTGACGGTGTCTAATTCCAGGTCAGCCATCGCGAGGACAGTGGATTTTTCCTTTCCCCCGCGACGGAGAAGGGAACGGACGCGGGCAAGAAGCTCGGCGAATGCGAATGGTTTGGTCAGGTAATCATCAGCGCCGCTATCGAGCCCTGCAACCTTATCATCCGTCGCACTTTTCGCCGTGAGCATGAGTGCGGGCGTGGTTCCCTTCCGCGCACGGAAGACCTTGATCACCTCCAGACCATTCTTCTTTGGTAGCATGACATCGAGGATGAGGAGATCGTATTGTTCGGATTCCGCCATCAACAATCCCTTCTCTCCATCATGGGCAACATCAACGGAGTAATGTTCTTCTTCCAACCCCTGCCGAATGAAGCTGGCGACTTTCTTTTCGTCTTCGACAAGGAGAATACGCATGTGAGGGCTCAACGCATTTGAGATAAATCCGCAGATGTTACAACTTATCACATTTCGTGCGGCGCAGAATTAACCGAAAATTAAACTATTTTAAGGCCAGTTGCAAAATCGGTGTCCTTGGATTCCTCTGGAATTTTGCCTATATTTTTGCCGAATCAATTACACATCACGCGCCATGAAACCACTTCTTCTGCCTTGCATCATTGCCATGCTCATATTTTCCGGATGCATTCAACAAATCGCCATCTCGACGGTTGGGGGGATTGTAGACGATGGCTTTGGAGCGCTGACAGAGGAACAGGATCTGGAGTTCGCTGAGAAAGCCCTTCCTGCCAACATCAAACTCCTTGAAGTGATGCTGAAGAGCGACCCGGACAACGAGGAATTGCTGACGCTGGTCAGCCAGGGCTACAGCAGTTATACCCTTGGCTTTGTGGAAGACGTTAATGAAGATCGCGCACGGCTCTTCTATCTGCGGGCGCGTGACTACGCTCTCCGGATACTCCGCAATGACGACAGGATGGCGCGGGCGCTCGATGGGTCGGTGGACGAATTGGCGGCCGAGTTGAACCGGCGCGATGCGGAGGCGGTCCCTGCAGTTTTCTGGGCTGCGTTTGCATGGGGAAGTTACATCAACCTCTCGCAGAATAATACGGACGCGCTCGCTGATCTTCCGCGGGCAGAAGCAATGATGAAGTTCGTTGCCCGCGTCGATTCATCGTTCTACTACGGTGGTGCGGATGTTTTCCTTGGAACGCTTGCCGGCAAAAGACCCAGGATGTTCGGCGGCGACACAGACCAGTCCAAACGACACTTCGAAAGAGCACTCCGCATCAACAAAGGGAAGTTCCTGATGACCTACGTCTACTATGCCCGGTCATATGCTGTCCAGACTCTGGATGAAGCATTATTCGAGGATTTGCTTACAAAGGTTGCACAAGCATCCCTTGACATCTTTCCCGAATTCCGGCTTGCCAACGCAATCGCCAAGAAGAAGGCACAACTGCTCCTTGCGCGAAAAGCAGACTACTTCTGAGAGGCCGGAATACCAGCAGATTCTATAGTCCGTTGGCCGAATGAACTTCCCCGGCGCTTGGGCGTTTAATAGTCACATGATCACTTTTGACGAGGAACAGGTGAGAACGACAATTGTTTGCGTGGTACTCGGAATACTGATCTTCTTTTTCGTTGAACAGGCTTCCGCCCAACACACCATCAAATTTGCAACCATTGCGCCCGAAGGCTCGACGTGGATGAACGTGATGCGGGAGTACGATGCCGCTGTGCGCAAAGAGAGTGGCGGCCGGCTGAGCTTCAAGATGTATGCAGGCTCTGTGCAGGGAGAGGACAAGGATGTTCTTCCCAAGATTCGCCTGGGTCAGTTGCATAGCGCTGGACTGACCGGGTTTGGTCTCGGCAAGATTGCACCAAGACTGCGTATTCTTGACTCACCGTTCCTGTTTACGAGCTATGAAGAAGTGGATTATCTGTACGAGACGCTGGATAAAGAATTCCGACAGGCGCTGCTCGACAATAATTTCGTTCTCCTCGGATGGGCAGAAGTCGGGTTCGTGTACGTCTTCACCAATACCCCGGTGCGTTCACCCGCCGACATGAAAGGTGTCAAGATGTGGATGTGGGAGGGTGACCCTGTGGCGGAAGCTACGTTCAAAGCATTTGATATCGAGCCTATCCCTCTCTCGGTGGTAGATGTGCTCACCTCACTACAGACAGGTCTCATCAATGGAGCGTACACTGCGCCCTACGCGTGCCTTGCATTACAGTGGAACACGCGGGTCACGTACATGATGGGCGTCCCGCTGGCGGATGCTTCCGGCGCAGTTGTGATCTCCAAGGCGATGTATGACAAGCTTTCACCTGACCTGCAGGAGATACTGCTTCGTAATGGGAAGAAGTACATGCGGGACCTGACGCTGAAAAGCCGGATAGAAAACAAGGAAGCAATCGGCACGCTGAAAAAAAACGGCATACAGATGATTGAGGTCTCTTCTCCGAAACTGTTGCAGGAGTATCAGGCTGCAGGCATGCGCGCACGGCAATCCATGGTGGGCACCTTGTACGACAAGGCATTTCTCGACCGTGTGGAAAAGGCGCTCATTGACTTCCGCACACGTGGCAACGCGACGAAATGACGTTCCTTCGCACGCTGGACCGTTTCTTCTATCGAATTGAGTTCGCCCTCCTCGTGCTGTTTCTCAGTGCGATGGTGCTGCTTTCCTTCACACAGGTATTCCTTCGCAATTTCCTCGGTACCGGGCTCGTGTGGGCAGACACCATCATTCGGCACCTCGTTATCTGGGCGGGGTTTGCCGGGGCGGCGCTGGCCACCACCGAAGAGCGTCACATCAGTATTGATGCGCTTACCAAGTTCCTCTCGCCTCGCATCAAGCACGTGGCACAATTGTTCACCGGCCTTTTTGCCACTATTACATGCGTATATCTTGGCGATGCAGCGTGGACCTACCTCAAGGATGAACTGACATCCGGCGGTGTGCTCGTGCTCGGAATTCAGACCTGGCAGGCATTGTTGATCATCCCGGTTGGCTATTTTCTTATCGCCTTCCATTTTCTTGTGAAGCTCGTCGAGAATTTGCTTGGCGTCCTCGGCAGACAGACGGTGAAACGCGTCTGATGGAAACCGTTCTCATCGGCATTGGACTTGTTCTGCTCGCATTGTTCGGGGCGCCGCTCTTTGCCATCATTGGTGCGATCGCCATGATGAGTTTTGCGGCGGAGGGCATCGATCCCTCGGTGGTGATTGTGGAACTCTACCGCATAGGGAGCAACCCAACACTCGTTGCGATTCCTCTTTTCACTTTTGCCGGCTACGTGCTGGCTGAAAGCAAGGCGCCGACTCGGCTGGTGAACCTTGCGCGTGCATTCTTCGGATCAATACCAGGAGGGCTCGCCGTTGTCGCGCTGGTGACGTGCGCTCTTTTCACGGCATTCACAGGGGCGTCGGGTGTTACGATTGTTGCCCTGGGCGGACTCCTCTATCCCATTCTGCTCAAAGAACAATACCCGGAGCGTTTTTCGCTCGGGCTTATCACCACGTCCGGGAGCCTCGGGCTGTTGTTCCCGCCAAGCCTCCCGCTGATCCTCTATGCGCTGGTGGCAAAGATCAGTATTGATAAGCTGTTTGCGGCAGGGATCATCCCGGGAATACTCCTTGTGGTTCTCCTTGCGGGGTACGCCATCTTCCAGGGGAAAAAGCTGCGTGTGCCCAAAACCCCATTCACATGGTCGAACGTATTCACGACGATGCGTGTGGCTGCCTGGGAAATTCCGCTCCCGGTTCTGATTATCGGCGGCATCTACGGTGGCTTTTTCACTGCAACCGAGGCCGCGGCGGTGACTGCGTTCTATGTTCTGGTGGTGGAAGTGTTCATCCACAAGGACCTCAACCTCTTCAAGGATATTCCGCGGGTCATGAAGGATAGCATGCTGCTCGTCGGTGCCATCCTGATGATCATCGGGGCGGCGATGGGGTTGACAAACTACCTGGTCGATGAAGAGGTACCGATGAAACTTTTCGAGCTGACACGAACGTTTATCTCCAGCCCTATAGCATTCCTCATTGTGTTGAACATCTTCCTCATCATTGTTGGAATGATGATGGACATCTTCTCCGCAATCATTGTGGTGGTCCCCCTGATCCTCCCGATCGCGACGGCGTACAACATCGAGCCGGTCCATCTTGGCATTATCTTCCTCACCAACCTTGAGATCGGTTATCTCACACCTCCTGTCGGGCTCAACCTCTTCATCTCCAGTATCCGTTTTCAGAAGCCGGTCTTCACGGTTGTGCGAGGTACGCTTCCGTACATTGCCATCCTTGTCGTTGCACTCATAATGATAACTTATGTACCCAACCTAAGCCTTTGGCTCGTGAACGCCCTGAACGTCCGTTAGGATCAGAGCAGGCCATTCGTTGGTTTGTGTTTTCGCAAAAAGATCATATATTGAATCCAGTGGCCAGTCCGGATTTTGTTCAATGCTTCGAATGATACGCTACATATCGCTTAGCTTGTTCTCCTGCGTGTATCTTGCTGTCTCGCTTGCGGGCCTGCTTGGTACCATGAACTTGCCGGCTATCTCCTCAGGACCGCAGGGGTTCGCTTCTGCCACTGCGAGCACTAAAGAGAAACCCAAAGTTGTTTGGACGCAACGTCGCCATATTCCGTTGGTCAAGACGTTTACTGTTCCAGTTGAGACCGCATGTACCATCGAGTTTCCATCTGATGTCCACCAATATTCCCTTGTTCCTCGATACACACACAGCGTTTCATATCTTTCCCTCTACTTCTCTTCTGTCGGTGATCGGGCTCCTCCCGTAGCCTAAGCTCTCCACATTTATCTCCATTCTTCTACCGAGGAAGTTCCGGCTGAAGCAGTGCTGTTGTACCACTTCGGCATCGAACTTTCCGAATAGAAAACGTTCTCTAAGAACGTGACGCTCACCCTGCTATCAGTCGAATGTGGAGGTGCATTTTTTGATCATTGTGTGGGGAAAAGACAACGGGGCGTCAACGAATCCATTCTGTATTCTCAAGGAGGGTTTGATTATGGCACATATTCAGAGTAAACCGGTTCATGATTCCGAGGCTCAGCACAAAAAGAACTTTCAGGCAGTCAACGCCAAAAGTCCCGCTGCAGACAGTAGTCATCGATCTCATCAAACGGAAGCAACACACGCTGACAACACATTGGCCCATCGACCTATTGAGGAGGCATCTCATGAGTTCGAGATTTTGGGATGCCCCTGGCAGTTTGTCGCGGTGATAGGAGCAATAGCTGTTGGAATACTTGGCCTTGTGCTAAAGTCGATCGGATTGTTCTAGGCAGAAGGGAAAGCCCCTTTTGGCGGGACACCAGCCACTAGCGAAGGCCGACGTGAGTTGTTTTTTCCTTAAGAGGAACTGTCATGAAAATCTCGATCATGGATGCAAGCGAATACCTTAGGGGATTACTCTTGCTTATCAGGAAGGACCGAAAAATTACTGAAGCGGAAAATCGATTGATGAAACGAATCGGCAAAACTCTAAAGTTTGAAAGAGAATTCTGTGACAACGCAATTTGTGAAATTCTTGAAAACAAACACATCCTGGACGCACCTCCTGAATTCTCGACCGATGAATTGGCGATGAGGTTTATCAAAGACGGCTTGACTTTGGCATTCTCCGATAAGGATGTCCCAGCGTTTGAGGCTGAATGGCTGAGGTCTATCGCGGAGATAAACGGGCTTGACGAAGAATGGTTCATTCGAGAATGGGCAAACGCCTCAAATAGAAAAGACGTTCCTGTTCATTTGGAAGTGGATGATTTGTCCGTGGAATATTCCTGACTTTAGTACGTTCACAATAGTTTCGGTATGGTCCTGAAAGTGGGTGCGCGAATATGGAATCCGCATACATGAAGTTCAAGACTTCGAGCGCCTCATGAGGCCGATGGTTCTGGAATTCGCTGTTCAAGAAAACACCCACGAATCACTATTACAGAGGGAAGAATAATCCATAAGCACTTCCGGACTCGTATTGATGATCTTTAGTATGGTCATATATAGTCATCACATTAGTATATCTGTTTTCCAAGTTGCTGAGAAAAGAGAGGGAGAAGAAACGCGCGGAGGAGGCTCGTGACAACGGGTGAAACGGCTACGTATGTTGTTTGCGTGCTTGCGGGAATATCGCCGTCGTGACAGCAATGGAGGATTCATTAGGACATGCCAATCCTTGATCAACAGTACTTGGGAAATACTCTACACACGTGGCTGATAGCTTGTGGAATCACGGTCGCCAGCCATCTCATTCTGAAGGCCGCTCAATGGCTCGTTGCCCATCGGCTCTCCAAGGTCACGAAAGCCACGAAGACCCAGTTGGACGATTTCGCCGTTGAGGTCATCAAGAAAACACGTTTCTTCTTCCTGTTCACGGTGTCGTTATACGCCGGCTTAAGCATACTTTCCCTGTCAGCAGCGACGCAGCGAACGGTGGATACCATCATCATTCTTGCGCTGCTGCTGCAGAGTGGCATGTGGGTGAGCGGGGCAATCTCGTTCTGGCTTGGTCAGACGATCAAGCAAAGGATGGAAGAGGACGCCGCCAGCGCCACAACGCTTACCGCACTTGGATTCATCAGCAGACTGATGTTGTGGGCTGTTGTGCTGCTGGTTTCTCTAGATAACGTTGGCATCGACATTACCGCACTTGTCACCGGCCTCGGAATAGGCGGCATCGCGGTGGCATTGGCGTTGCAGAGCATACTTAGTGATCTCTTTGCCTCCCTTTCAATCGTCCTTGATAAGCCGTTTGTCATCGGTGATTTCATCATCATCGACGAGCACCTGGGAACGGTTGAATATATCGGATTGAAGACGACGCGGCTCCGCAGTCTCTCCGGTGAACAAATCGTGTTCTCCAATGGAGATCTGTTGAAGAGCAGGATCCGTAACTACAAGCGGATGTACGAACGTCGCGTCGTCTTTGCCGTTGGCATCACGTACCAGACACCGTACGAAAAGATCGCCGCCGTGAGCTCGCTTCTGCGACAGATTGTTGAGTCGCAGCCGCACGTTCGCTTCGACCGCGCACACTTCAAGGAATATGCGGATTCATCGTTGAACTATGAGGTGGTATACTACGTTTTGAGCCCGGACTACAACACGTATATGGATGTTCAGCAGGCAATCAATTTAGAAATCTATCGTCGGTTTGAACGTGAACGGATCGATTTTGCATATCCAACACGCACAGTGTATATTCACAGACCGGGTCCCACCACGGCATCCGAGGACGGACTTGAAGGATGACGCATGCAAGGAGGAAGTAAACCGTGACCGCCTTTCACTTCTATACCAAGCTGGATCAAACTCTTCTCCTGGGGAAAAAAGCAAGAAATGCCCCCGGCCTGTTGGAGGGGATCAGGAGTGTCCCTGAGTCGAGCATCTACTACCACACCCACAGGTTTCTCCAGCAGCACCATTATCTCTCACCTGAACCTCCCAACGACTTTGCCTATTGGGTTACAGAGGTGTTGAGTGATGAAGTCCTGGGCGAGCAACTATCGAGCGTTGACACGATTCAATTCGAGAGCATCTCCACATTGAGGGAGAAATTCATCTTCCTGATCGAATCACATCTTGCTTCCGTGGAAAAGATAACAGACTGTTCTCACGGTGAAGAATTTCATTTCATGGCCTCACGCACGTTCGCACTGCCGACACCATATGTTGCTCAGAATCTTATCGAGTTCAGAGATGCACTTGGACGCGTAAGCGTGAATACGATATACTATCATATCTTTGACGCAAAGCTCAGATTGGAACGTGGCGAGAACGACTTCTCCAAATGGTTCGACACCAATGGGATGTCAACCCTTGCAGAGGAACTGAGGAAGTTGGATCCATACACACACACCCTCGAAGGCTTGCGAAAACGCATCATTGTCCTGGTGAGAAAATATGATACGCATTGAAGAGTACGCTGCCATTGTTGGTGAGGCCACCATTCAGGAACTTTTCCTTCTGGCCGAGCACTTGAAAGGGAAGGTCGTTCAGAACATCAATTCGACCGCAGTCGGCGGCGGCGTTGCGGAGATACTGACACGGATGATACCGCTGCTCAAACAGCTTGGCATTGATGCGCGGTGGGATGTCATTAAAGGCAATGAGAAATTCTTTGCTATCACCAAGAAGTTTCACAATGGGCTGCATGGCGTTCCAGTTGAGATCGCCGATGAAGAGTATGAGACGTTCTTGGAGGTGAACCGGGAGAATGCCGAACAGATGAACTTCGGCGATGTTGTTTTTGTGCATGACCCCCAGCCGATTGGGCTGATCGAGAAGCGAAAGGAATTGGGGAGGAATTGGATCTGGCGATGCCATATTGATTTCTCGAAACCAGATCCGAAGATTTGGAAGTTTCTTGAGCAATATGTTTTCCAGTATGATTCGGCGGTGTTCTCCGCTCCATCGTTTGCACGTAAGCTTCCGATCCCGCAGGTGTTGATCTCGCCATCGATCGATCCATTGAGCGAGAAGAATAAGGAGATCCCGGAAGAAACAATTAACGCCGTCTTCGAGCGCTTTGGGATTGACCGCTCGCGACCCGTTATTACCCAGATCTCCCGGTTCGATTATCTCAAAGACCCACTCGGTGTGATCAAGGCATACAAGATCGCAAAGAAGCGGGTGGACATGCAGTTGGTGCTTGCCGGAGGCGGTGCTACGGATGACCCGGAAGGACCAGTCATTATGCAACAGGTGAAAGAGGAAGCTGACAAAGACAAGGATATCTTTGCATTGTTCCTGCCACCATCGAGTGATCTGGAGATTAACGCTCTCCAAAGGGGTTCCACGGTCGTTTTGCAGAAGTCCCTCAAAGAGGGATTCGGTCTTACCGTATCCGAGGCGCTGTGGAAGGGGAAGCCCACTATAGCTGGGGCTGTGGGTGGAATTCCGTTGCAGATTGCGCACAAGTATTCCGGCATCCTCACACATTCCATTGATGGGACTGCCTACTGGATAAAGCAATTGGTAAACGAACCCGAATTCGCGCGGAAGCTTGGCGCGAACGGACGGGAACACATCAAGAACAACTTCCTGATCACGCGACATATCAAGGACTATCTGTTGCTCTTCATCTCATTGTTTCATCAAGGCGGCATTGTCTATCTATGACAAAAGAACAGTCCACATCCCGTCGGTTGGTTGTTGTCTCCAATCGTTTGCCGTTCAATGTGACTGAAGAGAACGGTCAATTGCGATTCAAGGAGAGTTCCGGAGGGCTGGTCACGGGGATGGTTGCTGCTCTTGAAGGGATCAGATCAGGATCCACAAGCAAAACCGGTTACACATGGGTTGGATGGCCGGGAAGCACGGTTTCTGATTCGCTCAAAGAGGAGTTGAAGGCGAAGGCACTGACCGACTTCCATTCACACCCGGTGTTTTTCACGGAACAGGAGATGGATCAGTTCTACCATGGCTTCTGCAACAAAACCATCTGGCCATTGTTTCACTACTTCCCTTCATACACGGTCTACCAGGAAGACTTCTGGCAGCAGTACAAACGCGTGAATGAGATTTTTTGTGAGACACTGGTGGAGGTCGTCAGACCGGATGATATCGTGTGGATTCACGACTACCATTTGATGCTGCTCCCCCAGTTGCTGAAAGCGAAGTTGCCGAACGTTCCGGTGGGGTTCTTCCTCCATATTCCTTTTCCCTCATTTGAGATTTTCCGCCTCCTCCCAGGCGCGTGGCGTCGAGAGATTTTGGAGGGTTTCCTGGGGGCAGACCTTATCGGCTTCCATACGTACGAGTATACACAACATTTCCTTCAATGTGTACTACGGATTCTGGGCTACGAACACAACATGGGACAGATCGTCACGCCCGATCGACTGGTTAAGGTTGAGACATTCCCCATGGGCATTGACTTCGAGAAGTTCTCTGTCGCCGTGAGCAGCCCGGAAGTGCAACAAGAACGAGAGAGTCTCAAGAGGTCATTGGCGAACGTCAAGGTGATTCTCTCCGTCGACCGTCTCGACTACACGAAGGGGATCCTCAACCGGTTGCAGGGGTTCGAGATTCTCCTCGAATCCAATCCTCAGTTTCGAGGGAGGGTGGTGCTTATCATGGTTGTCGTTCCCTCTCGCATTGGAGTGGAGCATTACGATCAGATGAAGAAACAGGTAGAGGAGTTGGTGGGAAAGATCAATGGCAGATTTGGGCGTGTCGATTGGACTCCTGTTGTCTATCAGTATCGGCATGTTCCGTTTCATCCTCTGGTAGCATTGTATAGCCTTGCCGACGTGGCATTAGTCACTCCGTTGCGTGATGGGATGAATCTGGTTGCAAAAGAATATATTGCCACGCGAGGTAATGACCCCGGCGTGCTCATCCTCAGTGAGATGGCAGGGGCGGCGAAGGAACTCGGAGAGGCTATGATCATCAACCCGAACAACAGGGAGGAGATTGCTAGCGCACTCAAGGAAGCTTTGGAAATCCCTCCGGAGGAGCAAAAGAGGCGCGGCGAACTGATGCAGGACAGGCTGCGGCGGTACAGTGTTGTTCGATGGGCCAACGACTTCGTGCAAGAGCTTGCCGCCATGGAGCAGGTTCAGAAGAAGTTCTGTGCGAAGATCTTGTCGCCTTCCGGGAAGCAAAAACTCGCCGAGCAGTACAAGAACGCAACACGCAGATTGCTTTTGTTGGACTACGATGGAACTCTGACACCCTTCGTCCGACACCCGCCGATGGCAAAACCGGGTGAAGACCTCATCACCGTGATCGCTCAGCTCGCAGGTGATTCTCGCAACCTCATCGTATTGATTAGTGGGCGGGACAAGGATACGTTGCAACAGTGGTTTGGCAAACTCTCCATTGGATTAGTGGCAGAACACGGAATATGGATCAAGGATCTCAACGACGATTGGAAGATGTTGAAGCAGCAAACCAATGAATGGAAGCCGAACATTCTTCCCATCCTCCAACTGTACGCCGATCGGCTTCCCGGAGCTTCCGTTGAGCAAAAGGATTATTCGCTGGTGTGGCACTACAGGGGGGCCGACCCGGAACAAGGACAGAAGCTTGCCGGTGAGCTTATGGATCACCTTGTGAGCTATACTGCCAACATCGATATTCAAATCATGCGTGGGCACAAGGTCATCGAGGTGAGAACGGCGGGTGTGAGCAAGGGAACTGCAGGCCAACATTTCCTTGCCAGGGAGACGTTCGATTTCATTCTGTCGATTGGTGATGATTGGACTGATGAAGACTTGTTCGGTGTAATGCCTGAGTGGGCGTACTCAATCAAAGTAGGAGTCGCCAATACACGCGCACGATACAATCTGCGCAACCCAAGAGAGGTGCTCAAGCTGTTAGATGTACTGACAAAAGCTTCCCTCGAAGTACAGGGTGTCCCTGGAGGAAGCACACCAGGTACATGACGGCATTCTTATGAATGCCATTCTGATCGTTCGGCGCAACATTTCTTGAGTGCAAGGAGCGTTTTGCATGCTGCTGACCTCTCTCCTCGGTTATGCCATCAGAGCCACCAATGGCGACATCGGAGAGGTGAATGATTTCTTATTCGAAGATGACACATGGGTTTTGAAATACTTCGTCGTGAAGACCGGCACATGGCTCCATGGTCGCAGAGTTCTCATAACACCATCGGCCCTGGGCCAACCGGACTGGTCGTCGCATGGCCTTCCGGTGAAACTGAACCGAAGAGAGGTGCAGAACAGTCCCGACATCAATGCTGACATGCCCGTGTCTCTTCAGCAACTGACCTTGCTGCACGAATACTACGGATGGCCTGCATACGCTGCAGGGACTGGATTCGCTTACATACCGATGGCTCCTCCGCAGTTCACTGAGCAAGAGAAAGAGCAGCTTGCGGCAATAGAGAAAGCAAGTGATCCACACCTGCGCAGCGCCCGCCACGTGACCGGTTACCGCATGCAAGCAATTGATGGCGAAATCGGTCATGTGGATGATTTCATTCTGAACAACGAGTCCTGGCTGATATCTTCTCTTGTGGTCGATACCGGAAAGTGGCTGACCGGAAAGAAAGTTCTGATCTCACCGCGATCGATAAGCGTAATTAGCTGGGGTGAAAGAATGGTGCATGTCGACCTTACCACTGATGCTGTAAAGAATAGTCCAGAGTATGAACCGACAACACCTGAATCTTGAGTATGAGGGACAACTCTGCGATTATCGTGGCTGCCCCGAGCGATGACGCCGAATGAGGATATATGCACGGTGACCCACTAGCACCCGTCCTGCTGATACTCTTGATTGTGCTTGCTGCAGCTAAGCTCGGGAGTGAAATCTTTGAGCGCCTCGGACAGCCTGCAGTGCTTGGCGAATTGATCGTCGGGCTTGTTCTCGGGAATCTCGTTCTTCTCAACGCTGACTGGACACTTTTTGAACCCCTACGCGCCGCAAACGTCACGGAACGTTGGGCACTTATCATTGACAGCCTCGCCCGTCTCGGTGTAATACTGTTGCTGTTCGAGGTTGGGTTGGAATCCACCGTATCGGAGATGGCAAAGGTTGGCACCTCGTCATTGCTTGTAGCCCTGGTTGGCGTGATCGCTCCGTTCATACTTGGCTTTGGAGTGAGTTACCTATTTATCAAGGAAGTTCCCGCGGATGTACTCGTACATCTACCGTCCGATTTCAGCGTAATGAACATACACCTGTTCATTGGGGCGACGCTTTGTGCTACAAGCGTGGGAATTACAGCGCGGGTTCTCAAGGACCTAGGGAAGTTGCAGACGAAGGAAGCAAAAATCGTCCTTGGTGCGGCTGTGATTGATGATGTGCTCGGATTGATCGTCCTTGCTGTTGTGTCAGCCATCGTCAGTGCTTCGATTACCGGTTCTGAAGTAGGCGCGCTCTCGCTTGTTAGAATAACGGCAATGGCGATAGGCTTTTTCGTCGTTGCCATCGCCCTCGGGGTTGTGGTTGTCCCTCGCATCTTACACTACCTGGCAAAACTCAGGACAGCGGGCATGATGGTCATCTCCTCGTTGCTCCTCTGCTTTCTTCTTTCGTGGCTGGCAGATGCAGTTGGACTGGCAACCATAGTGGGTGCATTTGCGGCCGGCCTTATTCTTGAAGAAGTGCACTTCAAAGAATTCAAAGAGACTATTCACCTGCACGAGTTGATTCGCCCCATCTCAACTCTATTCGTACCCATCTTTTTTGTTTTGATGGGGATTCAAGTGAGACTTGAAACCTTTGGAGATTCCAGCGTGGTTGGTCTTGCTCTGGGATTGACCGTCGCCGCCATCATCGGCAAACAGGTGTGCGGATTGGCTGTCGTGGAGAAACAATTGGACAGAGTGAGCATTGGAGTCGGAATGATTCCACGGGGTGAAGTGGGGCTCATTTTTGCAGGCATAGGGAAAGCATTAAACATCGTGGATGGTGCTCTCTACTCTGCAATTGTCATCATGGTCATTCTAACAACATTGATCACACCGCCTGCTCTGAAACTCACGATTGCTCGGTGGGGCCGAAAGCGATGAGAGTCTGGAGCCCTTCGAACATAGTTGCTCTTTGAACGTCTTGCTATTCATCCTGCTGATTCGTTGTTTTGGAAAATTCATCCCACGACTACTTCCATAGTCACAAGGACAGAATATGAGGAAGCGGCTCACTGAGCAAACCATCCTCTTCTCAAACATTACGAAAGGGTTGTCCTGGCGGCAGGGGTTGGCACAATCGTAGGATTGTCCACAATGGGCTTTCTGAAACTGCTGGCACGGGCACCCGAAGTCAGCAACCAGTGATTGGGCTTGTGAGACTGATGGCAGAGGTGGCAAATGTGTCGATTGCCGCCAGCATTCTCTCGGTCAAGGTGTTTGGTTGCGATAGCGCCTCACCGATACGATGCTTCGCTGTCCCGTCCAAATAGTGCCATAGACTGCATATGATGGACATAGACGCTGTACTTCTCATCGGTTCGCTGCTGGTTCTCCTCAGTATCGGCATTGCGAAGCTCTCCGATAATCTCGGAGTGCCGGTGTTGCTGCTGTTCCTCGGGGTGGGGATGCTGGCCGGTCCAGAAGGCCCGTGGGGCATTCGTGCGGTTGACGCGGGCACAGCGCGTTCCGTTGGCATCATGGCGCTTGTGTTTATCTTATTTGCCGGTGGCTTGGATACCAAGTGGAACTCCGTCCGGCGAATCTTCTGGCAGTCGGCGAGTCTTGCGACTCTGGGTGTGTTGTTCACCGCGTTCGCGGTCGGGCTATTCGCTCAGTTCTTCCTCGGTTTCACAATCGTTGAGGGGTTCTTGTTGGGGGCCGTCATCTCGTCAACCGACGCAGCGGCAGTATTTGCACTGCTTCGCTCTAAGAATGTGAGCCTTCAGGGAACGCTCACACCGATCCTTGAGCTTGAGTCGGGCAGCAATGATCCGATGGCGGTATTCCTCACGATGGGATTGATCCAAATTCACACTGTTCCCGACAGTTCCGCGTGGGATATTCTTCTGTTGTTCATCTATCAGATGGGCTTTGGTGCAGTAATTGGATTGGGTCTCGGCAAGGCAATGGTCTTTCTCCTGAACCATCTCAAGTTTACGTATCAGGGGTTCTATCCTGTATTCTCAATAGCGTTCGCAGCCTTTGTGTATGCTGCAACCTCTGCAATCAATGGGAGCGGATTTCTTGCAGTCTACGTGGCGGGACTTGTTGTGGGAAACAGCGAGATCGTTCAACGCAGAAGTCTCTTCCGGTTCTTTGACGGGCTTGCCTGGCTGAGTCAGATAGGGATGTTTCTTACGCTTGGCCTATTGGTATTCCCTTCGCATGTGGCTAGTGTTCTTGGTGGAGGGCTTCTTGTCTCAGCGTTTCTGATGTTTGTTGCCCGGCCCCTTGGCGTGTTTCTTTCTCTCGCCCTGACGAAACTCCAATGGCGTGAGAAGGCGCTGGTATCGTGGGTTGGGATCCGTGGCGCAGTACCCATCATTTTGGCAACGTTTCCATTGCTGGCGAATCTCCCCAATGCAGAGGCGCTATTCAACATTGTTTTCTTTATTGTTCTCACATCAGCATTGTTACAAGGGTGGTCAGTACCGTTGGCCGCCCGCCTGCTTAAGATGGATGCGCCATTGCCCCGGCGCCTCGACTATCCTCTTGAGTTTGAAGGTCCAAGGGGAACGGAAACAGAGCTAATAGACCTTGTGGTTCCATATTCAGCGGCTGCTGTTGGCAAGCCGCTCGTCGAGCTTGGCTTTCCGGAAGACAGTCTCATCGTGCTAATTATCCGGAACGAAGAGTTCATCGTACCGAGCGGAGGGTCTGTCTTGCAGGCTGGCGACACGCTCCTTGCGCTGACGACGAAACGTAGCCTCCCAGCCGTGAGAAAGATCTTCTCGGAACAGAGGTAATCAGATGAAGACTGCGCACCAAGTCACCGCGTGGGGAGTCACTCTTCAAATGCTGGAAAAGATTTGCTATTATGATGCTATCACTTGCCGAGAAACCTCCCATGAAAAAATTCGACACTGAAGTTCATCTCAGCCGTGAGATGAAACTGCTGGATGTGACGATGATTGGCGTGGGGGCAATGATCGGGGCAGGCATTTTCGTTCTCATAGGCATAGCGGCCGGTGTAGCAGGTCCCGCACTCATTATAGCCTTTGCTTTGAACGGATTCGTCGCGCTGCTGACAGCAATGTCATACGCCGAACTGGGTTCGTGCTACCATGATGCGGGCGGTGGATATCTCTGGGTGAAGGAGGGACTACCGAAATGGAATGGCTTTCTCTCGGGGTGGATGAGTTGGTTTGCTCATGCCGTGGCATGCAGTCTCTACGCGCTAGGATTCGGCGCGTATTTCGAACATGTGTTGAAGGAGTTTGGTGTGATGCTGCCACATTGGGGCTTCCTCTCCCCGCAAAAACTCCTTGCGGTAGGGATTGCCATTATCTTCGCCTATGTCAATTTTCGTGGTGCCTCCGAGACAGGAAAGATCGGGAATATGGTAACGATGGCGAAGATCGTCATCCTCGCGATCTTCATCGGCTTTGGTCTCGAGTTTATGTCCAGACGTGGTGATTGGAGCGAAGCGTTTGTCCCGTTCATGCCTAATGGCTGGGGGGGTGTGTTTCAAGCAATGGGTCTGACATTCATTGCCTTCCAGGGGTTTGAAGTGATCTCGCAATGTTCCGAAGAAGTCAAGAATCCAAAGAAGAACATACCACGGGCTGTGTTCCTGTCCCTTCTCATCGTCGTACCCATCTATCTCCTCATCGCAGTAACGTCGCTCGGCTCCGTCAGACCTGAAGGAGGGATGACGCCCTGGGATTTCCTGGCCACCCAAAAGGAGACCGCCCTCGTCGGAGTCGCACAGATGTTCTTTACAGGTGGTGGTGTGTTGTTGTTGATTGGAGGAATCATCTCAACGATGTCTGCCCTGAACGCAACAGTGTATTCATCCTCACGTGTCGCATTTGCCATGGGCAGGGATAGGAACTTCCCCACGTTCTTCAGCAAGGTCCACGCAAAGAAGTTCACGCCGCACTTTGCAATCTTCTTCTCGTTTGTCATCGTTGTGCTGATGTGCCTCTCGCTGCAAATCGAAGACGTTGCATCTGCAGCCGATATTATGTTCCTGCTTCTGTTTCTGCAGGTCAACATCACGCTGATACGCCTTCGCAAGAAGCGGTCCGACCTTGATCGGGGTTTTTTTACCCCCCTCTTTCCGTACCTCACAATCGCCGGGATAGCTCTCTTGTTGTTCCTTGCCGTGTATATGTTTAACTACAGCCCGCTTGGCTGGTTCGTCACTGCAGGTTGGATCGGAATTGGACTTGTGATCTATCAAACGTACGCTTCAAAGCGGGAAGTTGAGCACGTGAGAAAAGTGAAGGCTTTGGACCGTCTCGAACGGAAGGAGTTCACAATCCTTGTTCCTCTCTCCAACCCCTCAACAGTACAAGGCATTCTCGAAATAGCAATTGCCATTGCAAAAAAGCACAACGCCGAGATTTTGCTTCTACACGTTATTGAGGTGGACCAGGGCGTACCACTGCGAGCGGGTATTGATGAAGGTGAGCGCGTCGTCCCATTCCTTGAGGAAGCAAGAGCAACGTTAGAAAGTGCTGGGATTTCCACCCGCTCGATTGTCCAGGTCTCACACAGAATCTCACAGGGGATTCTCGAGACTGCTATTGAAGAGCAGGCGAATTTCATTATTCTGGGCCGCGAACAACATCCGACATTCCTTGATCGAATCAATGCGGGCGTCATTGATACTGTGCTCGATCACGCGCCGTGCGAAGTTGCCATTCTGCATGGTGAGTTGGACCCGGAAAAAATCAAGAACATCATGATTCCGTTTGGTGAGAACATCCACACGCAATTGGCGTTTGAGATTGCCCCCGCGATTCTCGACCGCTTCAAGTGTAAAACCCAGGTGGCGGTGGTATTTGAGCCGAACACACCATCTGAGCGAAAAGAGGAACAACTAAAAAGAATCGAAGACCGTGTGAAATCGAGCGGGATCCCGGCACAAGTTAATGTCACACACGACAAAGGCATCCTTGAAGGCGTTGTCCAACAATCAAAGAAATCTGATCTTGTTATCATGGGCGGAAGATCTGGCGAATTTCTCGGATTGTTGGTCGGCCAATCGCTCACACAGGAGATCACTGAGCAATCGGCTTGCCCTGTGTTGTGGGTGAATGAGTACGAAGAACGCTCCTCATTTTGGAAAGCCCTGTTTAGACCCGTCGATAAGGAGGTAGAAGATCATCATGGATAGCCCACTGGAAAAAGCGCTCTATGGCGTCACCGAAAAACTTATCGCGTACTTACCAAACCTTGTGGCCGGTATTGTTCTGATCGCCATGGGATGGTTTCTTGGATGGCTCGTCAAACGCATTGTTGTGCAGGTGCTCCTGGTCCTAAGGTTTGATCGTCTGCTCCGCCGCTTCAAGTGGGGCGCCGGATTTGCCAAAGCCGACGTTCGCTATGCCTTTGCCGAGTTCATTGGCAATGGCGCGTTCCTGATCATCTTCTTGATTCTGCTGAACGCCTCGCTTGGGGCATTACAACTTACCGTGATTTCCGATGTTCTAAGACAGGGTGTCTTGTTCATTCCGAAGCTCCTTGTTGCAGCCGTAATCTTCGGGCTTGGGTGGCTCCTTGCCGGATGGATCGCAGGCACGATTCAGCGTGCGCTCACGAAGGAAGATGTTCCAAGGGCAACGTTGATCGCCCGGTTCACAAAAGTCGTGATCATGCTCTTCTTTTCGGCGATGGCGCTTACGGAACTTGATATTGCTCGCGAGATTGTCATAATAGGTTTCAGCGTAACGATCGTAACGCTGGGCATTCTGGTGATCGTTATGACATCAATAGGAGGTAAACGCTTCATCTCGAGGATTCTGGAGACCCTCGAGGAATAGTACCTGGTAAACGAAAGATTCGTTCTCAAATGCCACGTTCCCTCAGCGAAGGAAGAGGTATGAGTTGCACCGAGAAGTGATTACAATGAGTCTGTAGCACAATCCCGGGCTTTAGATGGACCGCCATGATCTTCTCTATGGGTAGTAGAGGTTACAGTAGAAAACTTGCGATGACGCAAATGGGAGCGGTACTTCTTGTTACGGTGGCCTGCGTATCTGGCGCTCAAGAGAAGCCGCAAACCCTGCAGGTTGATGCGAACACTAATCTCGCCTCGCTGATACACGATGAGGACACGGATGGTGATCTGCGGATCACAGTAAACGACACCCTCGTTGGAGGCACTGGGCGTGGCGACAAAACATTCAGGCTCACTCTCACTAATACTCAACTGTTCGAAGTGACCGGCAGGTACCCACTTGCCAATCTCCTGCAGGAACTCAAACTCGCACAAGAGGCCGGGCACGATACAACAGAACTGAGGCTGGAAAAGGTTTTCGAGAAACCAGCTGAGCATATTTCAAGAAACATTCGCGACCGGTATTGGGATGGGCTCACGAGACGAATTGATGAACAGGGTCTACACAAAATCGTGTCTGATGAGAAAAGCAAAACTGTGGATGGATTTTCGTACCTGTATGTTGCCGCCGCCGACACAGCGGCGTTCAGCTACTTCGTGGATGTCGGGAGGCGCCATGCGAATTGGAAGCTGAACGTCGTGCGGTTGCCCGAACGCATTACGCCGCAATACGTCCGCAGTCTCAATGGTCGTCATGGAATTCTTACACTCTCCCTCAAGCGGGGAGGAGGAGACAGCCTGGACGGTGCTCCTTTCGTTGTGCCGGGCGGACGATTCAATGAAATGTACGGGTGGGACAGCTATTTCATCGTGCTGGGATTGCTGCAGGACGGGCGGATTGAGCTTGCCAAGTCAATGATTGATAATGCGGTGTACGAGATCAACCATTACGGCGCCATTCTCAATGCCAACCGGACATACTATCTCACCCGGTCGCAACCTCCGTTCCTTACTTCGATGGCGTCGGAGTGCTACAAACATCTGCCACGAAATGAAGCCAATCGAGAATGGTTAAAGACAATTCTCGATGCGGCAATCCACGAATACCATCGCGTGTGGAGTAGCAGCTATCGTTTGACATCGATCGGCCTCAGTCGCTATTTCGACGCTGGGATTGGTGTCCCGCCGGAAGTTGAACAGGGACATTTCGATGCGGTATTCGCACGGTACGCAAGGAAGCTCGGCATAGGTGCAGAAGAGATTGAACAGGCGTACCGCTCAGGCACGCTCAAACTTCCAGAACTGGACGAGTATTTTGTACACGACAGATGCATGAGAGAGTCGGGACACGACACCAGCTATCGTCTCGAAGCGTGTTGCGCGGATGTGGCTACGGTGGATCTCAATTCCTTGTTGTTCAAGTACGAGATGGATATCGCTGTCCTCATCAAGCAAGAGTTCGGTGGGACGTTACTCCTCTCAGAGGGAAAAACAGAAAAAGCCTCAACGTGGGCACTGCGCGCAATCAACAGAAGGTTTCGCATGAATAACAACCTCTGGGATGAGGGCAAGGGAATGTTTCTGGATTACGACGTTGTTCGAGAGAAAAGGAAAGAGTACGTCAGTGCAACCACCTTCTATCCAATGTGGGCTATGCTTGCCTCGAGGGAGCAAGTAGATATGCTCGTGAAAAAAGCTCTTCCGCTGTTGGAGATGCCTGGTGGGGTTGTGGCCTCAACAGAACAATCTCGTGGTCCTGTTTGCCCGGACCGCCCGTTACGGCAATGGGATTATCCCTATGGGTGGGCGCCGCATCAAATGTTAGTGTGGCAGGGCTTGATGAATTACGGATACGATAGCATTGCATATCGGCTCATTTATGAATGGCTGTACACCATTGCACGCAACGCGGCGGACTACAACGGAACAGTGACAGAAAAGTATGATGTCGTGAATCGAACACATCAAGTTTTTGTTGAATATGGAAACGTAGGAACAAAATTCGCGTACATCACGCGTGAAGGATTCGGCTGGACCAACGCCTCCTTTCAGGTCGGTCTCGCCCTGCTTTCGCCCGCACTCCGTGATAGTCTCAACGATTTGATTCCACCTGAAGTTGTCTTCAAAAGGGAAGGGTGAACCTATGGCAACTGTAGATCTCAGCACGTTCGAAAAAAACATAACTCAATGCCTCCGGGTCCATCGGATCCTGCAAGCATCCCGACGCCGAGGAAGAGCAACAGCACGGGGACGCCGAGGTTGTCCGAGAGTTTGGCAATCCCGATGCTGAGGAGGATCAATCCTGACGCGACAAGAAGAACGAGTTCGATGCTGATCATTGTTGTGCTGGTTTCTTTCTCAAGATAACATGCCTGCGGGAAAAAACAAGGCGTTTGCAAGTCGGAACACTTTTTTCCTTATTTACCACCGACCGGTCATGATCATCAACATCTCTCTCTTCGAACGCCTGCTGCACCGTCTTCATCTGCTACCCACGCCGGTCGTTGATGCGTTTGGCAGTGTTGTGTTTGGCAGGGCATTGACGATTGCCGTTAGGCGCGGCGTGTTTGAAGCACTCGCCCACACCACGCGAATTGCTGAGGAAGTTGCACGAGCCACATCGCTGAGCCTTCAGGGAACAGAACTCCTTCTTGAGTCATGCGTCGTCGCAGGGTACATCTCTGCAGGGAACGGCCGTTACTCTCTCACGAGCGAGGCCCGGAAGTGGCTTGTGAAGGACTCACCGTTCTTCCTCGGCAACCTGATCCGCTACTTCGAGACGCTGTATGAACGCTGGGGCTATCTCGAACACTCGCTAGAACACGGCTCTCCTCCCCGAAGATACTATGAGAAGTTCACGGCCGAGGATTGGAAAATGTATGTGTACGGGATGCGCGACCTTGCCAGACTTCTGATGGATGATGTCATGCGTAAGATGGCCTTGCAGAACAGAGCTCTCTCGTTGTTGGATCTGGGTGGATCGCACGGGCTGTATGCCATGGAGTGTTGCCGTCGGTACCCGACACTCTCGGCAACAATCATTGATTTCGGGGAAGCACTTGAACACACGAAAGAGATTGTGGGGCAGGATGGAATGAACGGCCGCGTGCAACTCTGCGCAGCGGATTTCACACAGATCGAACTGCCCCCGTTACAGGATTGCGTGTTGCTGTTCAATGTCATTCACGGTCTCCGTGATGACGAGAACCGGAGGCTCATCCAACGCGTGCTGAACACATTGAAACCGGGAGGCAAGCTCTACATTCTCGATCAACTGCGCGAGGAGAGACGACGAACCGGTCTGGCTCAATTCATACCGCTCATGGTGGGATTGAACCTATTGAATGAAATCGGCGGGAACACCTACTCATTCGAGCAAGTGAAGGCGTGGTGTGCAGGGGCGGGCAGGGTGAGAAGAATGCGACTGCGCCTTCCCGGGGTGACACTCGTCGAGGTGGTGATGTAGCAGCCTATTGTCACCGGATTTCCAACTGTTGTTCGATTCTTGTTGAACCCGCCTTGAGCCGGACCAGGTAGATACCCGGTGTCACTCCCTCCCCCAATGCAACAATGTACGTTCCTCCCTGTTGAATCTCTTGAGCATACGTTGCTGCCAATCCTTCGCTTGAGTCGCTGCGTATGCGGAGCAGTTCGAGAGAAACAAACATCCTGCCGGCGAGCTTGTATGCGATCAACGTCCCTCCGCGGTCTGACGGAGAAACTGATGCCGACAGACTGGTGAAGTTCGAGAGCTTGCCGCTTAACTCCACCATTTCTCTGATGACAGCAGTCCCGGTATTGGATGGTGAACTTTCGTTGTTTCCTTTGTCAAACGCAGTTACGGCATAATAGTAGCGCACAGCGCCGGGAGATTTGAGAGTATCCACAAAGTTGTTGAGTGATGAAGACGTCATCGCTGTGATGCTTGCAGGTTCGTCCACGGCGATCTTTGGTGAAGGCGAGCGGTAGATGTTGTAGAAGCGGGCTGTGTCGTGATCTCTTGCCGGAGGTGGCGGCGTCCATTCCAAATGGAACACTCCCGGAGCAATCTCCGCGACCGCAAGATTCTGTGGCTGGAGTGGGGGAATAGGATCCTTCCACGGCATCGGTGGGATGTTCGCGGGCGAAACATACCGTCCTTGAAGTACGTTGAAGTCTTTGATATGTTCGTAGCGAAAGAATGCTTGTCCGTCGAGTCCAACCGCCCGGACGGTATCGATCTCCTCGGCTATCTCTTCGAGTACTTCGGGTTTGTAGGCCCCAATGCCTGCGTACACGTGCCGCCCGGTGGCGCTCGTTCTCCATTGTCTCGCCAGCTCAGCGAAATCCGGGTCGTCTGTGGATTCGCCGAGGTTCCAGTAGATTTGAGGAACGAGGTAGTCTTGTTTTTTATTGCGGAGCCAGCCCTGAGAGTCCTGGTAGTAAGAATGATACGCACCCCACTTCCGCTCTCCCGACCCCACGCTGAAGACCCCGAGAGGTGCGGATCCTATCTTGAGCATCGGTTTCATTGCAGTGGCAGCGTCATAAAACTCAGCAATGAACCGATCGATGTTTGCACGACGCCAATCGTCGCGGTTCATTCCGTTCCCGTATCGACGGAATGATTCTGCGTCCGGGAACTCTCTTCCCGGGTAGCGGACGAAATCGAAATGCATCCCGTCGATATTGTACCGGCGCGCGAGTTCCAGGGAGACACGGAGCAAGTAGTTGCGGACATCGGGAATGCCGGGGTCAAGCCAGCCCTCACCGTCCTGTTCAACAATCCACTCTGGATGTGAGCGGACAGGATGCTGCGGTGAACTCATTGCAACCACTCCTGGTCCTCGCACTTTGTAGACGTTGAACCAGGCGTGAAGCTCCATGCCGGCGGCATGTGCTTCAGCCAGAAGAAACGCCAGCGGATCCCAACCTGGATCTCTACCGAGCGATCCGGTCAGGTTCTCAGCCCATGGCTCGTAGCTTGATCTGTAGTACGCATCGCCGCGTGCCCGGGTCTGAAAGAAAATGGTGTTGAAGTTTGCAGCTTTTAGCTCTGCCACCATGCGTCGCAAGGACGCTTGCTGCTCGTCTTTGTCATAGGTCTTGGGCCAATCCAATCCAGCGGCAGTTGTAATCCACACGGCACGCACTTCCCGTTTGGGTGAGGGGACCTGTTGCGATTGCGCGCGAACGAATGATGCAAAAAGGAAAGTGACGAGAAGAACCGTTAACCGTGGGAGCAAGGAAATTATGAGGTGAATGAACAAAGAATGCTGGCAAAATATATGCACCTGGATGGCGAGAAGCAATAGGGTTCGCACTCCTCAGTGAGTTCGTTGAATCTCACGCGCGACCTGAGTATATTGATTCGTCCTCATGAAGAAGATCCACACCAAATACGTCTGCCAGTCCTGTGCCTACGAATCGCCCCGATGGATTGGGAAATGCCCCAACTGCGGAGAGTGGAATTCCTTTGTCGAAGAACTGTCAGCCAAGGTATCGCGGTCAAGTCGTTCAGTGGTGGTAAAGGGTGCAGCAGGGCCGATCTCAATCGACGAGGTAAGCCTCGCAGCGGAGCCGCGAACCGCGACGCACCTTCCTGAATTGGACAGAGTCTTGGGTGGCGGCATTGTCCCCGGCTCAGTGGTATTGATCGGAGGCGAGCCCGGTATTGGCAAGTCAACTTTGATGATGCAGATGGCGTCGTCCCTTGGCGAAAGCGTCGTTCTCTATGTTACCGGTGAAGAGTCCGTCAACCAGATCAAGCTCCGCGCGAATCGCTTGGAGCGAAAGCCATCCAGAAAACTCCTGTTGCTTGCTGAGACCAACCTTGATGTGATTGATGCGCTCCTGGAAAAGAACACCCCCGATATCATCATCGTGGATTCGATCCAGACTATGTTCCGTCCTGACATGGAAAGCGCACCCGGGACTGTCAGCCAGGTGCGCGAAGCGACAGCCCAGTTCATGCGGTATGCAAAAACGCGTGACATTCCGGTGTTCCTCGTCGGTCATGTGACGAAAGAAGGAGTGATAGCCGGTCCGAAGGTAGTGGAGCATATGGTTGATGCTGTGCTCCAGTTTGAAGGGGAGCGCCATTACTCTTACCGAATTCTCCGCGCTATGAAAAACAGGTTCGGCTCGACCAATGAGATCGGTGTGTTTGAAATGCACGATGGAGGTCTGCGCGAAGTATCGAACCCGTCGGAGGTCTTTCTGTCTGAACGAAGGTCCGGCACCTCAGGCTCCGCGGTTGTGGCTAGCATCGAGGGGACAAGGCCGCTGCTGTTGGAGGTGCAGGCCCTGGTTGCACCCACCAGTTACGGGGTCCCGCAGAGAACCTCGACCGGTTATGACTCCAAACGTCTTCAGATGCTTCTGGCCGTTCTGGAAAAGAGGGCTGGCCTGCACGTAGGACAATTCGATGTGTTCGTAAATGTTGCCGGAGGAGTGAGAGTGGAAGAGCCTGCCGTTGACTTGGGGATGGCTCTCTCAATTGTGTCCAGCCTGCGTGATGTTCCCGTGGACCCATACACCGTGGTGGTTGGTGAAGTGGGGTTGGGGGGAGAAATCAGGACAATCCACCAGATTGAGAAGCGGATCGGTGAAGCCAGGAAGCTCGGCTTTACAAGGCTGATCCTCCCGCGGAACAACTTGAAAGGCGTCCGACGGAACGGTGACATGACATTGACCGAAGTGGAGACGCTTGACCAGGCAATTGCAGCACTCTCCACGCGTTCCCCAACTTGACGAGCCCCTCTGCTGGTTCCGCAGCCATGAATGTCCTCATAACAGTCGATGCCGTGGTGACGATGGATCCCGCGCGTAGGGTTGTGCAGGGAGGAGGCATCATTGTGAAAGGGAACAGAATTGACCGGGTTCTGACGCAAGCAGAATTGGGTGCGATGGCTCCATTTGAAGGCGAGGTAACACGCGCGTCCGGGTGTGTCGCGATCCCGGGATTTGTCCAGACCCACATTCATCTGTGCCAGAGCCTATTTCGTGGGCTCGCCGATGACCTCGAGTTGTTGGACTGGCTGAAGCTCCGAATCTTTCCATTCGAGGCTGCTCACAACAGCCGCTCAATGCGAGTTTCCGCCCAGGCTGGTATCGCAGAGTTGCTTCGTTCCGGCACAACAACGATCATGGACATGGGAAGCATCCACTACGAAGAGGAGATCGTCGCGGCGATCAGCGAGAGCGGGATCCGCGCCTTCGTTGGCAAAGCGATGATGGATGAGAACACGCTCCACCCTTCCTTCAAGGAATCAACCAAGGATGCGCTTTCTTCGACGCTACAGCAGGCACAGCAGTGGCACAATGCTGCTGACGGTCGGATACGGTATGCCGTTGCTCCGCGGTTCGTCCTCTCTTGTACTGATGAGCTTCTCACGCAAGCCTATGAAATGACGGGAGATTTTCCGGGCATGTTGTTCCACACGCATGCAGCCGAAAACCGGCATGAAATGAACTCTGTCCGGCAGAGATGCGGTATGGATAACGTGGAGTTCTTCGAATCGCTCGGAATCCTCCGGGCGAATACCTGCCTTGCTCATTGCATTTGGTTGAATGATCGCGAGGTCGACCTTATTTCGAAACGCCGGGCGAAGGTGGTTCACTGCCCGTCGTCAAACCTCAAGCTCGGGTCGGGGATAGCAAATGTTCCGCGACTTCTTCAGAAGGGCATCACGGTGTCCCTTGGTGCCGATGGGGCGCCATGCAACAATACACTGGATATGTTCCGCGAGATGCGGTTGGCAGCACTGCTCCAAAAGCCGCAGCACGGCCCACGTGCAATGGAAGTGAAGACTGTGCTCGAGCTGGCAACGCTTGGTGGAGCGAAGACTCTTGGAATGGATGACGAGATCGGGAGCATTGAACCGGGAAAGAAAGCAGACATCGTGCTATTGGACCTTCATAGAGTATGGAATCAATATGCTGATCCATCCCCCGAACATGTCTACTCCACAATTGTATACTCGTGTTCTCCTGAGAACGTCCGTTCGGTGATGATTGACGGAAAATGGGTGTATTGTGAAGGCGCGCAGGTCACGCTCGACGAGGGGGCGATTGTTGGCGGTGCCCGAGAGGAACTTCGTCGTCTTCTGGGTCGTGTACGATGACAACTGAACGGATTGGCTATGCCGGTGTTATTGCCCTAGCACTTGCGTGGGTGCGGCAATCAATGGAGACGATCAGAGCCGGCCGCTGCGATATGTGGCGCTTGGATTTCTTCTCCTTGGCGCACTGGGGTCCGGCTCGCTCATGTGCTACGCACTTCTCCATGACGACATAGTATTCTCGATCCTGAACGGCCTTACAACTCTAGGCAGTCTTATCAATCTCTACTATAAACTGTTTCCCCGAACCTCATGAAGCAACTCCTTCTTGCGACCAGAAACAAAGATAAGGTAAGTGAGCTGCACTCACTCTTGGTGGACGCTGATAGTGAGCTCTTGACATTAGATGAGTTCCCGCAGATAGGTGAGACTGTCGAAGATGGTGAAACGCTGGAGGAGAACGCCGTGAAGAAAGCTCGCGAGACCTTTCAAGTAGCAAACATCCCCACCATTGCAGATGATTCAGGACTGGAAGTGTACTATCTCAACAACGAACCAGGCGTGTATTCTTCTCGCTATGCCGGTCCAAGGGCAACCTATTCGGACAACTGCAAGAAGCTGCTCAAAAAACTGCGGGGCGTTCCGCCCCGCCGACGTGCGGCACGGTTTCGATGCGTGATTGCGTTCATGCCGACTGATGGTGTTGTGCGAACAGTGGAAGGCATCTGCCAAGGAGTGATTACCGAAATCCCTCGTGGAGAAAACGGGTTCGGGTATGATCCGATCTTCGTTCCGACCGGGCATTCCAAGACCTTGGCTGAAATGTCTACGGCATTAAAGAATACGTTGAGTCATCGAGCCAAAGCCATTCAAAACATTAGACCGATTCTTCGGCAACTCCTCTAGCCTTCCGCTGACTCCGACTGCTGGGATTCGATGGCTCCACTTTTTCATCATGTTGATTCTCATAATCCTCCAACAAAGGTTGAAATTTCACTGTGGTGTTCTTATCTTGTTCAAAGAATTTAGCGAAACGAAGGCGCCATCCAAGAGCCATTAATGAAGTTTCCAGGTTTCATGAAAGGCAAAGAGATCCGGCCGACATGGAGATACCACGCCAGCGGTATAATTTGGCGTGTTGTCCCGACGGGATCAGGGAAGTTGGTTGGTGAAGATAGAGATGTTGACCGGAAGCAAGCGACATTCTTTTGTGTAAGCCAGACCAGTGGCGAAGTTCTCTGGCAAGGGGTTGAGTTCTCCGAGCGATGGTGGATTGGTATCGAGGCCATTCATCGTGACGTAGTGTTGTTGCATGGCTTTGCCAAGCCGGATATGCCGGAACATAAAGGAGTATTCGCGGTTGACCTCCTCACAGGGACGAAGCTCTGGTCGAACGACGAGTGCAAGTTCCTCGTCGCGGAAGACGACGTGGTGCTCGCCGCCAAGGACTCGCTGGAAGGCAACATCATTCTTGAACTTGAATATAGGACAGGTGCCATCCTACGATCGTGGGGAAACAATAGTCAAGTTGTTCGTGATGCACGGAACCGGATCTCGTCCAGACCGTCTGATGCAATGGAGTTCCCGGTGCCACTTGGGCGGATCGACAACGGTGAAAGTGAGGCGGCAGATTTGGTGCGCAGCTATTGCACCAACAAATCAATCGTGGGACTCGTAGAAGTTCTGGATAACGAAGATACCATCGTTGTGAACTATCACGAGCGCATGGGGCAAGGGGAGGACACAGCTCTCCATCTGAAGAACACCATTGCAGTTCTTGAACGGGAATCCGGTAGCGTCTTGTTGCATGAGACAATCAACGAAGATGTCCAAGCTATTGCCCCTGAATCATTCTTCGTTCAGCATGGCACACTTTTCTACATCAAGAATCGCAACACGCTGACTGCCGTAAGCTTGGCTGTATCCGAGCGGAACTAATTCCATCAACCCAAGGGAAACACTGTGAGTCCAGTTGAGCTTGTTCAGAAACTTCCTCTTTCCTCCGGTCTGCCAAAGGAGTTGAGAAAAGTCAGGATCAAACAGGTGGATGCATTCACCGAGATCCCCTTGACCGGCAATCCGGCGGGGGTTGTCTTCAATGCACAGAGCCTCACCGATCAGGAGATGCAAACTATTGCCCGTGAAATGGCGGTTTCTGAGACAGCCTTCATTCTTCCGGCCACCACTCCCGCTGCAAGTTTGAGGATCAGGTGGTTTACTCCTCAAACCGAAGCTCCCCTTTGTGGTCACGCTACCGTTGCCGCGTTCCATGCATTGGCGGAAGATGAAATGTTCGGGATGAAAGGCGCCGGCTCTTTCTCTTTCAAACTTGAGACAAAATCCGGAATCTTGCCGGTTACTGTCGAGAAAACGCTCAACACCATTGATGTGTTCTTCGGGCTGACACTGCAGGAGTTTGTGAGAGCTGGCCAATACAAACTGGACGTGATGCGGATTCTGAACATTAGCCTCGATGAGTTTGAGAACAGGCTTCCCATTGTTGTGTCCAACTACCTCTATGTGCCGATCCGCCGTCTCCATTCCATCTTTTCCATGAAGCCGAACTTCTTTGCAATGTCTCAGTTCCTCTCCAACCGTAATATCATAGGTCTGTGCGTATTTACAACGGAAACGGTGGACAGAAAATCCTCCGTCCACTCCCGTTTCTTTGCTCCGACCGTTGGCATCAATGAAGACCCTGTCACCGGTTCGGCAAACGGTCCACTTGGTGCTTACCTTTTTGAACAGGGGGAGCTTAAGCCGATTGGCGACTCTGTAACGATCATCGGTGAACAGGGAGATGTCATCGGTCGCAAAGGGCGAGTGACCATTCAGCTCGACGTTCGAGGGGCCGAAGTGACGGCTATAAGAATCGGCGGCCGTGCCGTGACAATCCTTGATGGCGAAATGCTGGCCGGTTAGCGTTCAACCATTATTCCCTCTGGCGTTGCCCTTCTCCTCGTTTCACCCTATATTCCAACGGCTTCGCCGCATCGTTCCATTCGCATTGTTACATATCTATCCCACGTAAGGAACTCTCCATGCCTCTGCAGTCGCTCCTCTTCGCCGTTCTGCTCGCAAGTGCTCTTGGATTCTTTGGCTGGAACGCGAAACGTCTTATCGGATATCTGCAGCTCGGAAAAAAAGAAAACAGGTTTGATCGGGTCGGCGAGAGGATTCGCAATGTGGCAATGATTGCGTTTGGGCAGACCAAGCTTCTGCGGGAGCCCATTGCGGGAGTGCTTCATTTCCTGATTTTTTGGGGCTTCGTCGTTCTTCTTGCTGCAGTCCTGGAATCGATCGGAGAGGGCCTGGTTCCCGGGTTCTCGTTCGCGTTCCTCGGTTCACTCTATCCGCCATTGATTTTTCTAGAAGAGCTCTTTGGACTTATGGTTGTTGTCTCCATTCT
>DASRUE010000045.1:0-8351 GCA_035687895.1 Bacteroidota bacterium
CATACCGGGTTCCACGATGCTCTCCATGAGTTCACAACAATATGGGGAGTTTTTGAAGACCAACAAGGTCAGCACCGACCAACAACAAATCGCTCTCGTAAAAAGAGTCGGCCGGGGGATTCAGCTTGCGGTGGAACAGTATTTCCGAGAGAAGAATCTCTCAGAACAACTGAGCGGTTACAATTGGGAGTTCAACCTTGTCGAGAGCAAGGAAGTGAACGCCTGGTGTATGCCGGGAGGCAAAGTGGTGGTCTACTCGGGTCTCCTCCCTGTAACGCAAACCGAGGCGGGCCTCGCGGTGGTGATGGGACATGAGATCGCCCACGCGGTTGCGGAACACGGGAATGAACGGATGAGCCAGGGGATGGTCGCGCAGTTCGGAGGGATGGCATTGCAGGAAGCGCTTGCCAACAAGCCGGAACAAACACAGCAGCTGTGGATGACTGCATTTGGTCTTGGCGCCCAATACGGCGCGCTTCTTCCCTTCAGCAGGACGCAGGAAAGTGAAGCGGACCATCTCGGGCTGATCTTCATGGCGATGGCGGGATATGATCCGAACCAGGCAATCAGCTTCTGGCAACGGATGGCTGCACAAAAAAGCGGGCAGGCACCACCGGAGTTCATGAGCACGCACCCGTCAGATGAAACGCGTATTGCCAAGATCCGCGAATCGTTGCCAGAGGCGATGAGATATTACCGGTCGAAGTAACACTCACATCATACAATCTCACAGACGGACCTTGCATCATCCGGGAAGTCTATGTGTTTTTTAAAAGGCACCTGACCTCGTGAGTACCGTCCGCAAACAACTCTCCTTCGTCGATCGATATCTGACAAAGAAGATTATCACCAGAATTTTCTGTATCATTGAGCCGGTGGCATTTCTTTTGACGCCGCTCGTCCAACCTGAAAGGCATGTATGACGCATATCCACTCGAAGTTCTTTTCTGAGTCCGACCGGGAGAAAATCTCACTGGCAGTGAAGGAGGTGGAGCGGCAAACATCCGGAGAGATCGTTCCGTACATGGTGGACCGAAGCGATTGGTACGAGGTCGCGGAGTGGCGTGCCGGCGTTATTTGCGGCATGATTCCTCTGGCCACATTTGGGGCATTGCGAAGCTTCACGGTGGCCTGGCTTCCATTTGGTGTGTTCGAGATTTCATTGGTGACAATGTCTGCCGTTATCCTTGGAGCGCTTGCGGCACATTTCATTCCAGCTGTGGAGCGACTCTTTGCCGGTGCTGATCTCATGGAGCGGAGAGTCAGGCAACGCGCGGGCGAAGCTTTCCTTTCCGAAGAAGTGTTCGCTACGCGAGATCGGACCGGCGTGCTGATCTTCCTCAGTCTTCTCGAGCACCGCGTGGTCGTGCTTGGCGATTCGGGTATCAACAGCAAGGTAGCCCGGGCCGAATGGGATGGTATCATCACGCTGGTCGTGGATGCGATAAAGGCGCGGAAACCTGCCGACGGATTGATTGCCGCTATTCGCCGCTGTGGTGCGTTGCTGGAACAAGAAGGCGTTGCAAAACGGAAAGACGATACCGACGAACTTTCCGACAACCTCCGGACTGGTACAACACCAAAACCATGACGTCGCTCCGACTCCTCCGTGCTCTTATCTGCCCAGCGCTTGTTGCCGTTCTGTGTCACTCCGCTCTGCTTGCCGCCGAAGTGCCGTTCCTCGCAGGCCGTGTGAATGACACCGCCGAACTTCTCACCTCTTCGACCCGCATGGAGCTGGAGGCACTCCTCAAGGAACACGAAGACTCGACGTCCAATCAGGTCGTGGTCCTGACAATTAGAAGCCTCGAAGGGGACGTGCTCGAAGAGTACTCGATGAAGGTGGTAGAGACCTGGAAACTTGGACAGAAAGAAAAAGACAACGGCGTTCTCCTGTTGGTTGCAAAGGACGATCGGAAGGTCCGGATTGAAGTGGGACAGGGACTGGAAGGCGTGCTGACAGATCTTGTTGCCGGGAGTATTATCCGGAAGGACATTATCCCGCGGTTTCGGGACGGAGACTTTGAGGGGGGGATAAGAGGGGGTGCCGTGGCTATCCTCGCTGCCATCCGTGGTGAGTATACGGTCGATGAAGAAACCGGGACTGGTGGAGGATTTGAGGATCTGTGGGCCCGGATCTTTGCCTTTGTCATCTTCTCGATTGTTGTAGGTGTCTTCACAACGGTTGCGCTTCTCTCCGATGGGTTCATCGGTTGGTTTCTGTATGTGTTCCTCATTCCGTTTTGGGGACTCTTTCCAACGGCAATCCTCGGGTTCACTCCCGGAGTTCTCCTCTTCGGCGTTTACGCCGTCGGGTTCATTATCGCCAGGATCTGGTTTGCCCGCAGTGGTGTGGGGAAGAAATTCAAGACCAAGTGGGCGCCCCGTGCTTCTGGCGGGAGTGGAGGCTTCAGGAGCGGAGGTTCATCGTGGAGCAGTTCATCGTCCGGAAGCAGTTTCTCCGGTGGCGGGGGGAGCTTCTCGGGAGGCGGATCATCAGGAAGCTGGTAGATCTTTCCGGGGATTAAAGAAAGAGTTCACGAAAGGGAAAATGATCATGCAGTATAAGTCAGAGTTTGTCAGGTCCGGCGTAACATTTGGAACCGCGCTCGCTATTGCGATCTCATGGTCTACCAACCATTCGATCCTGTGGGCAATTGTCCATGGATTGTTTTCCTGGCTGTACGTGATCTATTACGTCATCGTTTATTGACAATCGCGTCAAGGTAATCTCGAGATTTACGTGTGCCTAAGGCTCACAGCGCAGCTGGAGGTCATCTCCCGTGATGGCACCAGCGTCTACACAACGCTGCGGGATGGCGACTTCTTCGGGGAGATTGCACTTCTTCTGGGTAAACCCCGATCGGCAAGTGTACGCTCAAAAGAGTATTGCGATCTCTATGTGCTCGACAAGGATTCCTTCACACAAATCATTGCAGACCACCAGGATTTTGCCGCGCACATCGAGGCAATGGTAAAAGAGCGGCAGGACCGGGGCATGTAGGACAAACAAGGGACGTCAGCGTATGAACACAGCATTACTTGTTGGCGCAAGCGGACTCGTTGGGAAACAACTTCTTTCCCTCCTCCTTGAGGATCCGGCGTATGAGAAGGTGACCGTCATCGGGAGAAAGGAGCTTCCGATCCAGCACAAGAAGCTGAGTCAGCACGTTGTGGACTTCGAGCATCTGGGTCAGGCAGCGCAGCGGATTCGCGCACACGATGGCTTCTGTTGTCTCGGGACCACGATCCGGAAGGCGGGATCGGAGGCGGCTTTCCGAAAAGTGGATTACACGTATCCGTATGAGATCGCAAAGATCGCGAAGGTCAACGGCGCGCGGCGGTTTCTGATCGTCACGGCGGTCGGCGCAGACCCGGCCTCGAATGTCTTCTATAACCGTGTCAAAGGAGAGATCGAACAAACAATCACCAAGATGCCGTTCGACGCAGTCCATGTGTTCAGGCCTTCCATTCTCGTTGGGGAGAGGGAGGAATTCCGCCCCTGGGAGAGAATCGGGATACTGGCCATGAAGGCCCTTTCGTTTGCAATGGTGGGTGGGTGGAAAAAGTACCGTCCAATTCCAGCAGAAGCAGTTGCCAAGGCCATGGTCCGTGCAGCTCGGGAAGGTCGCTCCGGAATTCACATTTATGAATCCGACCAGATCCACGCAATGTCCCAGGGATGAACAAGGACCCCAAATCCAGCACCCTGACATGACGATGGTTGTTGTGAAAGTTGCATGAGGGGCGGCAGCGAGCCTGCAGCCTTTCCTTTTGATTCCTTCCAAAACTCTTCTTACGTTGTACCGCCGCGCGGCCGTGTGCAATCGTTTTCCAGCAATCCCACATGACGAATCATCATCCTTCACGGCGTGAAGAGCCTGTGGTTCTGTACAAGCTTGTGCGAAAGGAGTTTCAATGTCGCGGAAGACCCTTGGACTTCCGGATGCGCTCCGTGAGTATCTTCTCGCCGTCTCGGTACGGGAACCGGACATCTTGAAAAGATTGCGCGAGGAAACTGCTCAACTGCCGAATGCGACGATGCAGATTTCACCCGAGCAGGGGCAGTTCATGAGCCTTCTGGTGCAAATGATCGGGGCAAGGAAGGCACTGGAGGTGGGAGTATTCACGGGCTACAGTTCACTCAGGGTGGCAATGGCACTCCCGGACGACGGACGGCTCGTCGCATGTGACGTCAACCAGGAATGGACTTCCATTGCCCGCCGATATTGGAAAGAAGCGGGAGTTGCTCAGAAAATTAATCTCCGGATTGCTCCTGCATTAGAGACCCTGGATGCTCTTCTTGCGAGCGGGGAAGGAGGGACGTTCGATTTTGCATTCATCGATGCTGACAAGGAGAACTACATCCGGTACTATGAGAAGGTGTTGCGGCTCATGCGACCGGGTGGGCTTATTACCGTTGACAATGTCCTCTGGGAAGGGAAGGTCGCAGATCCTGCTTCGGATGATCCGCACGCGCAAGCGATTCGGGCATTCAATGAGCATCTTAAGAATGACCGGCGCGTTGTGGTCAGTCTTCTCCTGATTGGTGACGGACTGACACTTGCTTTGAAGAACTGACCATGGTCCAAACGAGGCTACACATGAAAAGGAATGGAGCGCAAATGAAACAGAGAAGTCAGGTCTCTTCACCGTTCAGTTTTTTACAACTCTCTCTTTTTCTGCTCATCACCCTGATGCTTCCTCTGAAAACAGAAGGACAATCGTTGGAAAAATTGCAGATTCTCCTGAAGAAGCATGGGGCTGAGTACGCACAGCAGGCAAACGTCTTGGGCCGCGGTGACAGCAAGAGCGTGTACGGGAGGTTTGTCGGGTTTATGGTGAGGGGTTTGGAGGAACAAGGGGAGAATGCGACAGCGCGGAGGATTGCAGAGGCGTTTGCGAATCCGGAGACGGGCAAGATTCCAAGAACCGAGTTCGCCTGGATCACGCACACCTATGCCCGCCATGTGTACCGGGAACAGATCATCAATGAAACGGCGGAGTTGATCAAGTTCAGGACGCACGATACACCGCCGACGCCCAACAGGATGAACCCCGAGTTCGTGAAGCAACGGGAATATCTGCGGGTCCTTGCCGGGAAGCTTGGGCTGTACTACGATGATGTCGGCGGGTATGTGCAGGAGATCTGGATCGGAGAGGGAAAAGAGTCATTCGGGGTCATGTCTCACTCCGACGTTGAGCCGGTTGACCTTTCCGGCTGGACGCATGACCCATGGAGTGGCAAGCTGATCGATGGCGAGATGTGGGGGAGAGGGACGGTAGACGACAAGGGACCGATCGTTACTGTCATGTACGGGATGCGGGCCATCCTTGACAGTGGACTTCCGCTCAAGAAGAAACTCATCCTTCTTGTTGGAACCGACGAGGAATCAGCCAACGAAGACGTCAAGACGTACCTCAAGACGCACCGCCCGCCGGACCAGACGATTGTGGTGGACATGCAGTACCCTGTCATCTGTGCCGAGAAAGGGTGGTGCGGAACATGGCTTGAGCTCCCCCGCCCGGCAGGATCACCTGCGGGCACGGGACTCTGGATTGCAGACCTGCGCTCGGGATTCTCGCCTTCCATCGTTCCAGACAAGGCTGTGGCGAAGCTCTGTGCGAGCGGTATTTCTCTTTCCGAAGCAGCGGAGTCGGTTACGACGAAGGCCACAGCGTTCATGGCGCAACGTCCCGGCTCACGCCTCGTCGTTGAAACCTCCGGCGACACGCTGGTGGTCTCCGCATACGGAAAGTCAGTGCACTCCAGTCTCCCCGCTACCGGCCATAACGCTCTGATGGATCTTCTGGTGTTCCTCGATCGGGAAGTCGGGCCGCTGTCCAACGCGTTTTCCCGGCTTGCACACTTCGGTGCGAAATACATCGGGTTCGAGCTGGACGGGAAGAGCCTTGGCATACAGCACCGCGACAGCTTCATGGGAGAAGTCACGGTCGCGACAAACATGTTCGAAGTGACCGATTCAACGGTGCAATTGATGGTCAACTTCCGGATCCCCAAAGGGATTACGCACAAGGCAATCGAGAAGGCACTGAACGCCCGCTACACCGCGTTCAACAAGGAGCTGAATGTCACGCTGAAGACGACACATTACCTGAGCAACGCACAATACATCAATCCCCGCACTCCACTGGTGCAGCGACTTCTGGGTATCTACAACAGAATCACCGGGGAGCGGCGCGCGGCAGGATCGATTGGCGGAGGAACTTATGCCAAGCGTCTTCCCAATGCGGTGGTCTTCGGCCCCGCGCTGCCGGACGAAGAGTACCTTGGCCACCAACCGAACGAGCGTATCAAACTCAGTACGCTCGAGCGGAACATCGAGATCCTGACGCACACACTTGTGGAATTCGGGCTCTGACCATGGCACGCGTGAAGATCGAGGTTCCGGAACGTTTCCAGTTCACGACAGAGATCGACGTCCGTGTCGATGACATCAACTACGGGGGCCATCTCGGGAACGACGCGCTGCTTTCCCTTCTTCAGGAAGCACGTGTGCGCATGCTTGCGCAACACGGGATGAGCGAGCTGGATGTCGGGGGCGCAGGATTGATCATGGCGGATGCGGCCGTGGTCTACAGGTCCGAAGCGTTCCGCGGTGACCGGCTGCGCATCAACGTTGGAGTGGTGGAGATGGCGGACGCGGGGTGTGAGTTTGTGTATGTGGTGACCAATGCGGCGAGCGGCAAGGAAGTTGCCCGTGCAAAGACCGGCATGGTCTTCTTCGACTACGACCGGCGCAAGATCGTCCGGGTGACCGAGAAGTTCAAGGAGGCCCTTGGAGGAACCAGATAGGAATCTCATGACTTTTTCTCAACGAATTATTCTCGTTATGACCGTCCTTCTGGCGACGATTGGGTTTGACCAGTTGACGAAGATGCTTGCCGCGCTCCATCTGGCATCGTCCCCACCGATTTCCTTCCTGAATGATCTGGTACGTCTTCAGTACGCGGAAAACTCCGGCATCATGCTGAGTCTTGGCTCCACGCTCCCGGAGTGGGTGCGATTCTGGCTTTTTACCGTCGTCGTCGGCATCCTTCTCTTCATTCTTCTTCTCTACACACTCTTCGACCGATCCCTCGACCGCCCCCAAATGATTGCGCTTTCTCTTATGACGGGAGGTGGAATGGGCAACCTCTTCGATCGCATCGTGCGGGATGGAACGGTGATTGACTTTCTCTCCGTGGGGTTTGGAGACTTCAGGACCGCAGTGTTCAATGTCGCGGACATGGTGGTGTTTGCCGGCGTGATCCTGATGGTCTTACACCGGCGATCGCACGAAACGGACGGGGACAAACCAACGGATCCTCACACTCAACCGCCAAACGAGAACACTCCATGACCATCGATCGAAGATCGTTCATCACGAATATCGGACTTGGACTGGCAGCACTCCAGTTGCCCGCATCGCTTGTTGCCCAGACTTCGAAGAGTCCTGTGCGTCGTCCGCCGAGACTACGGGAGGGGGACACTGTCGGCCTCATCAATCCGGCAGGCCCGACATTCCTGAAAGAGGATATCGAAGTTGTGACCGAGACGCTGGCTGCACTGGGACTAAAGGTGAAGCCCGGTGAGCACCTCCTCGACCGCTACGGGTATCTTGCCGGGAAGGACAAGGATCGGGCGGAGGACATCAACGAAATGTTTGATGACCGGTCGGTGAGCGCACTTCTTGCCGTCCGTGGAGGCTGGGGCTGCAACCGGATTCTTCCGCTCATCGACTATGAACTGATCCGCGAGCACCCGAAAATCCTGATGGGCTACAGCGATATCACGTCGCTCCTGTTGGCCATCTATGCCCGCAGCGGTGTGGTGACGTTCCATGGTCCGGTAGGGACTTCCACATGGAACCAGTTCTCCGTGGATTACGTGAGGCGGATTCTTTTCAATGGCGAGCAGGTGCAGATGAGCAATCCCGCGACATCCGGAGATGTCCTTGCCAGGACTAAAGACCGGGTGGAGACACTGACGCCCGGCACGGCACGCGGCAGACTTGTTGGGGGGAATCTGTCTGTCCTTGCTGCCATGGCAGGCTCCGATTACCTCCCCGACTGGAAAGGGACGATCCTCTTTGTTGAAGAGACGGATGAACAGATCTATCGCGTAGACCGAATGCTGACACAGTTGAAGCTTGCGGGGATTCTGGAAAAGATCTCGGGATTCGTTTTCGGCAAGTGTACCAACTGCGGTCCGGGCGAGGGTTACGGCTCGCTCACGATGGAAGAGGTATTGCAGGACCACATTGCGCCTCTGAACATTCCTGCATGGTATGGCGCCATGATCGGTCACATCGAGAACAAGTTTACCGTTCCGGTCGGTTGTGAGGTGG
>DASRUE010000046.1:0-15437 GCA_035687895.1 Bacteroidota bacterium
GGCCGCGAGACCAATACTCCCCAGTCCAATTGTAATGACAAAGATGGAATATGTGCGGACGACGAACCCGTTGATGAACGCAGAGTAGAGGATCACTGTCATGACGTTCAGGCCGAGAGTCAGGACAAGATTAAAAAGGAGCTTGCCGAACAAGACCGCGCTTGGCGTTGCCATCAACTGCAGCGTCATTGCTGTTCCCCTTTCTTCTTCAGTCACGAATGTGCGTGACAGCCCGGACATACTAGCAAAAAAGACGACGACCCAGAGCATTCCGGAGAGTGCGTCTGCCGGAGCGCTTTCACTGCCCAAGGAGAAGAGAATGATGGCAATCGTGGTAATCACGAACATGATGAGCGCGCTGATAGCGTAGCGGGTCCTCAGCTCCGACTTCAGGTCCTTCCTGAATATGGCGAGGGTCGATTGCACCCATGTCGAAAGGGGCTGTTCAGTGCGGGGCATTCAGGTCAACCTGTATATCAAAGGAGTCAAGGTCGGTCAAATCATTTGTGGCAACCACAAGCAGACCGTTGGTCTTGTGCTGAGCCATTATCTCCCGGACGCTCCTGATGCCATCCTCGTCCAGGTTGGACATTGGTTCGTCCAGGATAAGGATCGGAGGCTGATGAATCATCGCCATCGCAAGCTTCGCCCGCTGTTTCATTCCCGACGAAAACGTTTGTACGTGGTCGTCCATACGAGCGCGCAAGCTCAGGCGTTCAAGCAATGAATCGATTGCACTCTCGTTGGGAACCATGCCACGGATTGCAAGTGCAAGCTGGAGATTCTCTCTTGCAGAGAATTCCTCGTAGAGTTGAAGATACGGCGAGACCATGCCGATTAGCGATTGCGGCAACACAGGACATGGACCCGAAGGAGAAACGAATTCCACCGTTCCTTCCGTCGGCGTCAGGATGTTGCTGATAATCTTCACGAGCGTGGATTTTCCGGAACCGTTCCTTCCAGTGATAAGTAGCGTTTGTCCGGAGCAGATGGTGAACGAAATATCGCGGAAGATGACTCTCCGATTGAAGGTTTTCTTGAGTTTGGTGACATGGAGTTCAAGATTGTGCATCATCTACTTCCTGATGAGAGCAAGTTTGCCCCTCTGCACATTGCCGAGCACTTCTATGACAAAGAAATAGATGCCGCTTTCCGCGAGCTCGCCGTTTTCGGTTCTTCCATTCCAAACGAATGTCTGTTTTCCGAGCGGCGCGACCGACGTCTGGGCCATCGAATAAATGAGGTTCATGTCTGACGAAAAGAGCGAGACCGTTCCTGCAACCGGAGTTGTTGCGCTGATAGGGATGTATGCTACGTTCTTGCCATCCGAGAGAAACGGGGAAGGATACGAAAGACCTGCAACGATTGCCGATGGCCCCGTTCCTCCACTCACCCCGTCGGAGCTGTACCAATTAGCGGGGTCCGAGACGTCAAGCTTCACGAAGATACCCGCGGGGGTTGGCTTATACGTCTGGTCGACCTGCTGGGAATTGAGGAGATAGGTAAATGGGAACTGGGTAGTCGTGCCAGCAAACGCAGCTCCGGCATTGACATTTCCCACAATCAGCGGGAATGCTGCGGTTGGAAGAACTACCTCGTAGTACTTTCCTCCCAACGCCGCTAAGTTCCCTGGAACGGAACGCGCACCAGGTGGTGTGAAGTAGATCGGGTTGAGCAGCATGCTCGGATAGTATCTTCCTTCGGGATAATAGCGGACCGAGTCAGACCTGCTTCCGGTGAAATAGTTCCACAACGTCCACTCACCAAACGCCTCGCGCAGGCTGGAAAAATATGGCGCCTCCTGCAGGGCATCGTTGATTGCTTCAAGCGGACGTGCATTCTGAATTTCTTCCCACGCACGTCTCATCGCGCGACGATCATGTTTCTTCTCGATAAATTGTCCCCAAATTCCCCTGCTATACATGATGAAATCAGTGGGCGAGGAATTAAAAGGCGTCTCAGGCCGTCGGAATTGCCCTTGGCTTGCGCGAAGATATTGAAAATAGTCATTGACCTCAGTGAACACAACATCTTCCATCCAGACGGAAGTAATCTCGTAAAAAAATATGTCACTGCTCCAATAGCCATACCTTCCGAGCTGGATGGCGTGGTGCAATTCATGTGCGAGCGTGACGCGCAGCCCCGGCAGTCCCTTGTTGCTATCTGGAGAGACAAACGTGAAGTCGTTGTCAATTGTTATGTATGATGTGAACGTTCCCCCTTCCGGCTTGCCATTGATGGGGGATTCCGGCCACGTCACGCCGTAGGTATTTGAAAGATCCTGGATGTAGATGTCATACTCGTTTCCTCCCCCTGCACCGTTATCCGCAGGTGGAGGGAGATAGCCAAGTGTGTCCGCTTCATATCGAAGGACATAGGAGACGATCGACGCAACAGAATCGGCAAACTCATCTGCGGTCCCCGGAATGGGTTGATGGAAAGCGTCAAGCATGGCAGGGGCGTCGCTTCCTGTGGTATCGTAGTGGATCCGAAAGTTCCCAACAAGGATGTTCTTCTGAAGCGTGGGCCGACGAAGCGCAGCAGCAAGCTTATATCTCAACTCTTGTGAAGCTGTGTCGATCTGCGTCAGAGCCACCGTAACTGCCGGAAGTCCGCATTTGACCGGTTCGGTTTGATCTGTCGGGCCATGTACGAGTTGGTGAAGTTGACCAATGCGTGCTTGTTGGGCAAGCGTGAGCGTGGTGAACACACTCAAAGTCATCAATACGATCAGGATGTGTGCGCGGGTCATGGTTTTCTGAACGGATCGTAGATGATAAAGATCGTCCCTCTCGAACTATCCGACAGAATCAAATCCTGCCTTTTCTTTCCGCTCATGCTCATAACACGAAAGGAGGAGTTTCTTGCAACCGGCGTTAATGTAACGGGAGTTTCGAAACGATCGTCTCCCCGTCCATACAGAACAACGATGGAATTCCGCAGCCCGTCAATCATTGCAATGTCGCGGTGGCCGTCACCGTCCATGTCCTTCATGATGACGGCATCGTCGCTGACTGGCTGAACGCCCTTCACCACTTCCACAGAATCGGCGAATGCGCCATTCTGATTTCCATACACCAACCCGAGACCGTTACGTGGGGCACTGAACAGAAGAACAATGTCTTTGAATTGATCATCGTTTACATTGCCGGAAATGATGGAACGCGTGCTCTGGCTCGAATCCTCGTATGTCAGCAATTGTTGAATACTCTTAAAATCAAAACCCTGGGTTGCCCGTGCAATTGAAAGCGTTGAGCGCTTCGTCGATCTATCGTTCGTGACAAAAACAAGTTCATACGTTCCTTCATCGGAGAATGCATCCACCGTGAGTGCTGCGATTGCTTTGGGAAGGTTCGGGCGAAGACTCCGTTCAAGGAACTGGCCGCCGCCGATTTGTTCAAACAACGAGAGAGTAAGCGAGCCGTCCTGCGGATTCATGTGCCGAATGAGCATTTCAAGCATCTGAGTGGACGGGTCTTCCTTTGCAAAGACAACAAATGGTTGGGTGCCTGTTGGGATTGTATACGATTCCGTTTTCGTGATGTCTTCAGCGTGCCGAACGACAGTTATCATGTCGACCGTCGAATGGGACGTCACAAGTGTCCGTCCGATACCGCCGGCGGCATCTGCAACCTTCACATACGTGGGCCCCTCTCCGGTGTGAATTGTATGTTGCCCCTGCAGCATACCGCCTCGGCCATAGAGAAGGGAAATTGAAGATGATCCCTGGTTGGCAACGGCCACGTCGACCATTCCGTCTCCGTTAAGGTCTTGCGCCGCGAACCCATGTGGTCCGGCGCCAACGGCATAGTGAGAGGATGCAGAAAGGCTTCCGGTCCCTCCGGCATTCCCAAGCACGACGAGCCGTTTCCTTGAAGCATCGATGAAACTTATGTCTTTTTTCCCATCACCATCCACATCTGCAATTGACCATGATGAAACGCCCCCACCCGTCCCGAAAATGGTTGGTGGTCTAAAGTCGGTTGTACTTTCGGCAAGGTAGACTACCAGCCCCCCGGTTGTAGACGAAACCACATCAGGCAATTGGTCTCCGTTCACATCAATGAACTCGACCTGGAGAGGGGACGACGGGCACGACAACACGACATTCGACTCAAATTCTCCTGTGGCGTTGCCTGCGTAAATTGCAATCTCCTGTGATTCGGGGAGAGAGACAGCGGCGCGCATGGTACGCTGCCTCGTAACAGGGGTGATAGCCATATCCCCAGGTTCTGAAGGGAGTTGAATCACTACCTGTTCCGAAAAAATCCCCCGTCCGATCCCGTAGAAAAGTGAGAAGTTGTTTGAGAGCCAGTCCAACAGAAGCAGGTCGGTGATTCCGTCGCCGTTGAGGTCGGTAGCATGAAGATCACCTATGGAGATTTCCGGAAAAAGAATCTCGGCAGTCTTGAACGAACCGTCGGACTTGCCGAGAAACGGTGAGATCCCTGACCTTTTCCTGCCGTAAGCAAGAATGTCGTTGCGCTTGTCATTGTTGATATCAGCAATCGCGACCCTTTGAGATACAGTCCCGAGAGAAATCACCCGCTCTTTCCGATTTGCGCCCGATGTGCCAACAACGGACACTGTTGCCCCATCGGCGGAGAGGATAATGAGTTCTTGAGTACCATTTGCATCTAGGTCTGCGGCCGCGATGAAGGCCCCCGTGTGAGGGATTGCCATCGTCCCGGACATCACGATGCTTGCGTCTGGACCAACGATATATGTGCACGCCTCAGCCTTGTCCCTATTAAGAACAACCACTTGAGAGATGGCCGGTCGCATCGTAGTCGTGGTTACGGTCAATCCGGACGGGACGTAATCCAGTGACATGTCCGTATATGGTCCAAAAGACGCGAGCGAGCGTTGGGAATAGAGCGGGCCCGTCCAGAGCAGATTCGCGTAAAAGAGGCTCAGTGTGAAGCGGAGGCGTATGACGCGGAGAAGTCGTTCGGGAAAGACAACACCTTGCATTGTGGACAATGGAAACCTGTTCCTACGATGGGTTCTTTCGCTGCAAGCGATGCTGTCGCCTGACCAAGGCTTCTTCAAAGCGCCGCTTTTCGTCTTCCGTTTCTGCGACCACAGGTGGAACCGGCACAGCCTTCCTGTGCTCATCGATCGCCACGAATGTCAGGTAGGCATTGTTTGCACGACGGGGTCCCTCGGTGAGCAAACCATGTGCGGTTACCAACACACCGATTTCCATGGAAGTCCGGAACGCGCGATTCACAGATGCCTGCAATGTCACAATCTCTCCCAGTCGGATCGGATCGTGAAAATTCAGTTCATCCACAGAAGCTGTTACACAGACTCGACCGCTGTGCCTCTGTGCGGCAATGGCTGCAGTGATGTCGATCCAGTGCATCAGCCGACCCCCGAGCAGGTTCCCCAACTGATTTGTGTCATTTGGTAGAACTAGTTCAGTTGTGAACACCTGGGACTCCCGAACGGGCTTGGGGACCATCATAGCGGTGGCCTTGTGGAAGAGAGGCTCCCCTCTCCTGCCCCGGAATCCTTTCCGGAAACACTCTGCGATCGTTCCGGCTCGTTCAGCATCTGTTCTTCAATGGCCGCTTTTAGCTTGTCCGCACGGGAACGGAGAATACTGTTCGGGTATCGCTCCAGAAACCGTGTGATCTCAGCATAGGCATCCTTGTACTTTCGGCGGGACATGAATACTTCGGCCTTACCCAAAAGTGCAAGGGGCGCATACTCGGTGTCGTGGTACCGTTCAATGACATCATCATAACAGAAGAGAGATGCCTTGTAGTACTCCATGGTTGCATAGAGCTGAGCGGTCTCAAATTGCTTCTTGGCCAGCCGCGTGTTCAGCTCCTTAATCTTTGATTCCGCGTCGGGGACATGTTCGTTGGCAGGGTAGTACTCCACAAAGGCCTGGAGCTCCTCGATCGCCTTTTTTGTGTATTGTTGATCAAGCGGGGACTTGGGAGAAAGCTGGTAATAAGAAAGCCCCAGCTTGTATTGAGCTTCTGGTACGAGGGGACTTGCAGGCATGTTTCGCCTGAGTGTCTGGTATTCAAAGGCGGCCAGGAGATACTCGCCGCGACAAAATCGACACTCGCCTAGGTAGAATTGCGCATCATCAGCGAAAGCGCTCCCGGGAAATTGGAGGGTCACAACAGTGAACTCGCTGATGGCTTCGACGTAATCTTCATCGTCGAACAACGCCTTTGCGTGCTCGAACCGCTGTTCGGCCGTGAGAGAGGTGACCTCTTCGCTCGAACCGCACCCGACGAGACCCAGAACAACGGAGAAAACAAAGGCAAAACCTAATGTCCTTGCCATGCGATCTGTGTCAATGCTGTACGTGATGATAGTCGTTCAGTCCTTTCTTGAATACGCGCGGCTTCCACGCCATCGGCAAATGCCGGCTGGACTCCGGCCAGAACGGGCAAACAGCGGAACGCCACAATGCGTGTGCCTGCGGAATCTTTCGTTAATGTTGCGCTGAATGCAAAGCTGCGTTGAGTCCAATACAGATCTGGCTGCCGGAAAACAAAGTTGCCTAACGAGTGAACGATGTACTTGCCGTCCACGTCCTCCACACCATACGGTACATGCGGATGGTGGCCGAGGAACAGATCCACTCCCCCCCGAATCACCTGGTCAGCGAAGTCGCGCGTTCGCCGGGTTGGCGTATCCGCATACTCTTCACCGCCATGATAGCTGATGATGATGAAATCGACCGAATCTCTGTATGCGCGTACTCGCGGCAACAATCTTCCCGTGTCGGCCTCCGCTACATGTCGTTTCCACATCGGGTCTTCAATATTCATCACATCCGTTACCGCGAACAACGCGACGCGGATGTCGTTCCTTGTTACGACCACCGGAACGTACAGTTGCATGGAATCTTCGGCCGTCCCTGCATACGCGATCCCCGCACCGCGAAGGTAACGAATTGTTTCTTTCAGGGCCCGCACGCCATAGTCAAGCGCGTGGTTGTTTGCGGTGGACACAACCGTTACACCCGCCAGCCGCAAAGACGATGCACCCCCCGGAGGCCCTGTAAAGACCAAGTTGTTTCCTGGATGCTGCGTCTCTCCGCCCTGATCGGACAGCTGCGATTCCAGGTTCGCAAAAACAATGTCTCGACGGGCAAACGTGTCCACTGCAAAGACAAACGGAAACAACGTATCACCACGGAGGATCTGCTGGCCGACAATCCTCCCCAAGTTCACGTCACCAACAGCAAGTAGTTGAATTGAACGCTCTACCTGCTGAAAGGTGGTTCGCACGGTTCCGGGATTCGAAGAGGCGCCAGAAAAATCAGCTCGGAACGATCCTATCGTAAGCCAAGCAACGCCCACTAGTCCAAAGCCAACGAGCAAACGTGTCACTATGTTTCCTTCCCCCCTCTTTCAGCTCCGTACATGAAACAAAAGGTACACGGCCACTGCAATTGAGCCAATGACGACTAACGGTTCCACCAGGTTCGTGAAGAAGCCCTCCGGGGGCAATGCCCCGCGCGTCACAGGAATGTTCGGATTCTCCACTTCTAGTATTTGTGACAAACCAATTGTGTCAGTTGCTTCGTCGGCAAAGTCCCTTGTGACGAGAATGATTCCTGTGTGTCGATCCACAACCTTTGCACTCAAAGTCACTTGCACGGTTCTCGAGACAACCTTTCGCCCGAGGAATCCATCCCGTTGGATATCACCATAAACGACGCGTAGCATCTTCTGGCCAAACTCGGCATGGAATCTCGCGGAAGAAGATTCCGACGATGGAAAACCTCGATTCAGAAAGCCGCGTACGATTGATGATTCCAGATACCAACTCCGATCCTGCGGGAGTATCAGCAACTGAATTGAGTCGCCCTCGCCAATTTGCTTTCCCACTGCATCCGCGACCCTCTCACCGAGCAACCGCATGATTTCGAAGTTCGGGACCACGGGCACCTCGTTTTCCTGCGCATTGGCAATCCCCACTAGACATAGAGTAGAGAGAGTTGCAGCGCGAACCTGATGCAGGAGTGACTCCACAAGTCCCTTGATCACATGCTCCTAGGCATAAATACCACGGACTTTCAACGTCTTGGCAACCTTGTCGATTGCGAGAATATACGCGCCGATGCGCATGGTTACCTTGTGCTTTTCCGCCGTCTCATAGACCGCATCGAATGCAGTCCGCATCATCCGGTCCAATCGGCGGTTCACGCGCTGTTCACTCCAGAAATATCCGACGCGATCCTGTACCCACTCAAAGTAAGAGACGGTCACTCCACCCGAGTTGGCGAGGATATCCGGAATCACCATGATCCCCTTGTCCTGGAGAATCGGATCTGCCTTTGCGGTTGTCGGGCCGTTGGCCCCTTCGGTAATGATCTTTGCCTTGATCTTCCTCGCAACCTGTGGAACGATCTGATCCTCTTTTGCTGCGGGCACAAGCACGTCGCATTCGCTTTCCAGGAGTTCCACTTGGGATATCGGGTCGCCTCCCTTCCAGCCGTGCAATGTCTTATGTTTCTCCACGTAGGCGATGGCCCCCTTCACATCAATTCCTGTCTTGTTATAGTATCCGCCGGACACATCGCTAATTGCCACGACCTTACAACCTTGCTCCTCGAGCAGCCTCGCAGAAATAGAGCCAACATTGCCAAAGCCTTGCACCGCCACAGTCGTGTTTTGGGGCACGATCTTGATCTTGTCAAGTGCCGACAGCGTGTTTACCATGACACCCCGTCCCGTTGCTTCTCGTCGTCCGAGGGAACCGCCTATGATCAATGGTTTGCCTGTCACTACGGCATTCTCCGTCCTTCGGCTGTGCATGCTGTACGTATCCATCACCCACGCCATCGTCTGTTCATTCGTGTTCATGTCGGGAGCGGGCACGTCTTTGTCCGGGCCGAATACGTCCATCAGATTTGCAGTGTACCGGCGAGTGATTTTCTCTATCTCGACACGGGTCAACTTGCTCGGGTCACAACGAACGCCCCCCTTTGCTCCCCCAAAGGGGATATTCACTACGGCACACTTCCATGTCATCCACGCTGCGAGGGCTTTCACCTCGTCGAGCGTAACGTCCGGGGCATATCTGATACCCCCTTTTGAGGGTCCCATAACGTCATTGTGAATGACACGATATCCCATGAATATCTCGATCCTCCCATCGTCCATCTGTATCGGAATGGAAACGATGTGTTGCCGGACGGGAGTTTTCAAATATTCATATACGCCTCGCTCCAATCCCAGAATCTCTGCCGCAACATCAAAACGCTTCATCATCGACTCCAATGGGTTTTCCCTGTCCATTGGCGGTGCTGGCTCTTGATAAATGGCCTTTGCGTACGGATCCATGTGCGAGGGGTCTTACTCCTTTCGTTGCGCCGATGGCAAATGATTTCTATTGACAAAACTTACGGAAAAAAGGCTTGATATTCAAGGAAGCGAATTCGGCGGGGATGGCACAGGAAGGTTTCGGTCGTGGATCAAGAACCGCTGGAAAGTCGAATTCGGTCCAGTTCCCTTGCCACGAGAGTCGGGTCCTCGTCAAGAAAGTGGCGTGAGAATCGTCTCGCTCTGCGGACTGAGTGTTCGCTGATCTCGGCAACGATGAGATCCTCTTCAAAGGGCTTAGCCGTAACGAGTACCTCACCATCCGGGCCCACAACCTGGGAGCCGCCCCAGAAGTTCACTCCGTCTTCATAGCCCACCCGGTTGCAGAAGACTATGTACGAAGAAAGAAGACGAGCGTATGCTCTTTGGTTCTCGGTGTTGATTGTGGCGGCCTCAAGCTCTTTTTCGTTTGCTCCCAATCTCGTCGGGCTTGCAACCAACGAAATGATAACCTGTGCACCTTGCAGTGCAAGAAGGTACGGTAATGAGACATGCCAGAGGTCCTCACAGACAAGCACACCCAGCGTCCCGTGTTTTGATGAAATTGCCCGAACGGAATTCCCCTTGCTGAAGTATCTCATCTCTTCGAACATTCCATATGTCGGGGGATAAGTTTTCCGGTGGGCACTCTGTACCAATCCATTCTCAAAAAAAAACGCGGTGTTGTAGAGGCGAAATGACGACCCCTCCTCCACTCCACCGGCAATGATCGAGATATGACGCCCCATCTCTATCAGATCCTTCACGGCTGTGGTATCCCGTCCGAGGTTAACGGCCAAATCCCAATTCATGTCCCTGATGGAATAGCCGGTGAGACTGAGTTCTGGAAAGACCACCAGTTCTGCGCCAAGTTGTCGTGCGTTCTCGGCCGCGACAAGATGTTTCTTGACATTCCCTTGCAGGTCACCAAGTCTTGAGTCGATTTGTGCAAGGGCGATCTTGAAGTTCATGGAAGTGTTTTTCAGGAAAGGTGAGAACTCGGACTGAAGCGTGAACACACTTCAAAAGAAGGGCAATTACTCGGAGAGGTCAAACATTCTGATGTCCTTGATGTATGGGACAGTCTTGTCTGTTTTCATTTCTTTCAACTTCGTAATCTTCCTCTCAATTCTTGTGAGATTATCCCTTATGATCGTCAGGTAGGTTGATAGGTTGTCGGTCTGGTGGCCACCAAGAAGTTCTTCGGTCGTAATACGCATGCTGTCCAGCGGGAGTCTTATCTCCTGGGCGATATTCAGAACGATTTCCTGGATTGCTTCGAGGCGTTTCTGTGTTATTTCCAGCGTTGTTAACTGGTCCTTTAGTTTCTGACGCTCGATGACGTTCAGAATTGTCTTCGGAAGCACTGGCGTCGCAATCTCCTCCTTGACCAGGTAATCCTCAACTCCAAGCTTCATGACTTCGACGGCGAGATCAAAATCCTTGTTCACAGTGAGAAAAACAACGGGTGCCCGGATATGTCGCTCCTGCAGAGCACGGGTTATCTCCAGCCCGTTCTGACCGGGTAGAAAATAATCCATCAAGATGACATCGAAATTCTGATCTTTGTCAAGCTCTGCCAGTGCATCCCTACCGTTCTCCTTCCATACAATATGGAATCGCTCGGGTTCATGCTTTCGCAGGAACACCTCGACGAGCTTGGCAAAATCACGGTTGTCTTCCACCAACAGAATGCGTACCGCGTGTTGTTCTTCGGTTTCTATCATGAATAGACCATATCAGAAACTATCATATCGGAAAATTCTCTACTTGGGTATACTGAAATAGAACGTTGTCCCCTTGCCTACTATAGAATTTACCCAGACACGGCCGCGATGTCTTTCGATGATCTTCTTTACGATTGTGAGTCCTGCCCCGGTGCCACGATACTCTTCGCTCCGTTGAAGCCTTTGAAATATGGTGAAGATTCTGTCGTAATATTGCTCCTCTATTCCGATCCCATTGTCTGCAACAGAAAAAATGAATTGCCCTTCTTGCTCCTGCACATCAATCGTAACGACCGGATTGGGTTTGTCGTTGAACTTCATGGCATTGGAGATCAAATTCCGGAACACCATGCTCAGTTGTGTCGGGTTGTACCGGACCTCGGGGAGATGTTCCGGCACGTTGATAACCATGTTTCGTTCCCGCAACATGAACTGCAGATCATGCAGGATCTCCTTGATCATCCCGCCCACCGGCACTATTTGCAGCTCTTCTGCAACACGGCCCAACCGCGATAGTGTGAGCAAATCGTCAATCAGATTCTTCATCCGGGCGCTGGACTGCACCACCGTTCCCAGAAACTCCTTCCCCTCTTGATCGACCTTGTCCTGGTAGTCCTTCAACAGGATTTTGCTATAGCCTTCAATGCTAATCAGGGGCTCCTTCAGGTCATGTGAGACGACATACGTGAAGTCATCCAGCTCCCTATTCCTGTTTTCGATCTCGATCGACTTTGCAACGGTGTCCTCGTACAGCATCGCTTTGTCAATTGCAATTTCGGTCAAGTTAGCAATACTTTCCAAGAGACGCAAGTGACTCTCTTGATATGTGTCCTCCGCCGCATGCTGCAAAGAGATGACGCCGGCCACCGTTTGCTTTGACTTGACCGGGACAGCGAGCATCGACCCACCAACACAGGGCCCAGTTGGTGGCGAGCCCAGGAATGAAATGCCTTGTGTCACCAAATTCCATAAGACGGAATCTTCGGTAAGGAGGGTCTTCGCACTCTCCGGCACTGACTCGAAAAACTGTTGTTTCCCGTCCGCAATTCCGAACACAGGAGTCAGGAGAGGAGGCGCCGGGGTGAAGGCATCGTAGGCAAATCGCTCAAGCGGAATGGCTTTTCGTACTTCGCCATACACGATCTCAAACATCTTTTTAATGTCTAGGGCGCCCGTCAGTCCTTTCCCCAGTTCGTAGAGCGAAGTAACCCGTTGTACCTGATTCTGAACCTCGGCATAGAGGACGGCATTCTCTATCGCTGAACCGAGTTGGTTGCAGATTAGCAGGAGGAGTTGCAGCTCCTTGTCATTGAACTCATGCGGCGCCTGGAATGCCACATCAAGCGCACCCAGTACCCTTTCCTTCGATTGCAACGGAAATACGCCCAGGCTTTGCATACCCATGGAGTGGAAGATCTTCCGGCCTTCCGGGCTAACACGGGAATCCGTCATGAGACTATTCCTGATCAGGAGAGGTTGTCGTTCCGTCACAACGGTTCCTGTCGCACTTGAAGTTACGTCTAACCGATCGATATTTGACACGAAGCGGTCCGGGAGTCCAAAGGAATTTTGCAGGACAAGTGCGTTCTTCCGTTCGTCCTTGAGATAGAAAAGAACCATATCTGCCCCCACGATGTCGCGCACTTGTTCAGAGGCAACCTGCAAAACTTCGTCAAGGTTCAGCGATTTACTGATGGATGCTCCAATCGCATTGAGTGCCAGCAGCTCTTTGTTCCTGCGGATCACCTCCTCTTCCGTTCGCTTGATCTCCGTAATATCGGTGTTGGTGAAAACCAGACCGGTCACCGTCTCGTTGATCACCATGGGGTTGATTGCAATATGGTACGTCTTCTGTCCCCCATCCCATCGGAGATCGAATTCCTGGGAATAGAAATCCGTCTTTCGCTCGAACAGATCAGGCATGACCCGCTGATAGGTCTGCCACAAGTCTTGCATCGGAACAATCTCGGCAAGATTTGCACCGATGACCTGGCTTTCCGTTTGGTACCGAGGCAGTCCTTGTCGCAGAGCAAATTCTCGCCAGGCTTTGTTTACCTCAGTGATCCGATAGTTCCGGTCTACAGTGAACACCACACTGTCGATGGAGTTCAGAAGATTGTGAATGTAGTTGCTGTCTTCGCTCACCTTCCTGAAAAGGCGCACTCGATCGACCATCGCACCGATTTGATCGGCAATGGGTTGTAGGTACGAGGGTTCCTCGCCGGAGAACGCGTTTGCTTGAGTAGAGGCCACGTTGAACGTTCCAATCACCCGCTCATTCAGGAAGATGGGAATGCTGATCTGCGACTGGAGTCCTTCTTGCACAGAAGCAATATCACGGCCAAGGTCAGGGTGCTCAACAAGATTGTTGATCACTACGGCTTGACGTTTCCGAATCGCCAGTTGAGAGACCGTTCGTCCGAGACTGACCACCTCGCCGATCAGCAAGTCCTTCCCTGAGGGACTCGCACTTGCGTATATGATGAGGCCCGTTTCATCATCTGTCATCAGCCCCACATTGATTTGATCATACGGGATAAGATTGGAAATCTCAGTGCCGATTACCTGGAAGATCTCCTCGAAATTGCTGGTGGTGTTAGCCTTGCTGATGATCCGATTCAGCAATTCGATCTGCTTGTTCTTGCGCTCGAGTTCAAGTGAGAGGCGCTTCCGGTCACTGATGTCCCGTCCGATGTTGAGCATCGCAACAGGCTCGCCCATTGCATTGCGGAGAAGTGTTGTATTCAGACTGATGGCAACCAGTGACTCGTCCTTCCGCTTCCACGTCATGTCAAAATCGCGCAGATAGCTATGTTCCCGTAGCGCCGCAATCCATGTCACGAATTTTGCCATCTCCTCTTCGAGAACCCAGGGATAGGGGAAGTTCATCTGCAGAACTTCGCTGCGCTGGTACCCGGTAATGCGTGTGAATTCACTGTTGACCTCCCAGACCTTCCCTTGCAGGTCGGAAATCATCAATGCGTCCCCCATCCCGTCGATCACCTTGCGGAGGATCTCTTCTGATTCGCGGAGCTCGCGCTCCAGTCTCTGCCTATTGGTGACGTCGGTGATGATCCCAACGACCCCTTTGATCGTTCCCTCACGGTCACGCAATGGTGAGAAACGAGCCCAGATGTAACGTCCTTCTTGTCCTTGTGCACTTGCAAGCAGTCTGTCGTCTGAGCTGACAGCCTCACCCCGCAGGGCACGCTGCAGCAGCGGACGAAGATAGTCCACATCCAGACACGCGAATTCACCGAGGCCGCTCTTCCCCACCACCCTCTCACGAGCGATTCCAGTGATTTCCTTCATCGCCTTGTTCCAATCGATGTAATGGAACTCTCTGTCGTAGACAACCACGCCCTCCCGCACACTCTCCAAGACGCTGGCCTTCATCTCTTCCGACTTTACCAACGCTTCTTCCAGCGCAAAGCGGTCCGTTACGTCACTGAGGATGCCGGTGATCGAGGTGACAGCTCCTTCGGGGTTGCGTGAATAGCGGACGGAATCCCGTACCCAACGATATGCTGCTTTTCCCTTTGGGAGCATCCGGTATTCAAGGTGGAACTCATTCGCTGTACCAGCTTGGTTGGAAATCCGTTGTGAATAGAGCGCGCGATCATCAGGGTGTAACAGGGTTCGCCACAGGTCGCCAGCCTGATAAAACTCCTCCGATCTATATCCCAGCAGTGTGGCAATATTGGGGCTCAAGAATGTCAACGCTCCATTGGGTGCCGCGTGATAGATAACGTCCGAAATATTCTCCACTGCGGTACGATATCGTCCCTCCGATTCCTTCAGCTGAGAGTAGAGAGTTGCGTTTTCGATCGCAACACCAAGTTGTGTACCGATTGAAACCAGAAGGATTTTCTCGTGCTCACCCATTGGTCTGCTCCTGGTGGAGGCAAGCAGCATCACGGCAGCAAGGGCATTCTTGGAAATCAGCGGGATGTAGACCACTGTCTGAATCTGTGCCGGCACGAACAGAGACTTGTGCGGAAGGAACGGTGGGTACTCCGCAACGGAAAGGACAAGCGGGTCCATTGTCTTCACCACATAGCCAGTGATTCCTTCCTGCATACTCTGTAATGCCAGTTTCTCAGCCACGTTTTCTGGTAACCGATGCTGGGTAGAGAGGGTAAGGGTCACACCGTCCTTCTCGACGGTGTACACGCCGCCGAGTTCAAGGTCAAGCGCTTTCATGGACGAATGCAATCCCACCTGAAGCACGTTGTCCAGCTCAATGGACTGGTTCACGGAAAGAGAAATTTCCCTCATGATTTCCAGACCGCGGGTCTTCCTGCGGAGATCTTCCTCGGATTTCTTTCTCTCCGTGATATCGCGGTGATACGCAATGGCGGTGGGCTTT
>DASRUE010000047.1:0-30135 GCA_035687895.1 Bacteroidota bacterium
CAGTTCCGGTCGGTATCATCGCCGATGTTGCAGGGATGCTTGCGGCAGTGTGGATTGTGAATCTTCTCTTTGGCTGATTTTCCCTTGCTTTTCAGAGGGTCACTCTCTATATTTTCGCCGACATGGGCCGCACTTCTCCGATGCGCGCCAACACCTGCCCACCATTGGATTCACAAGGGTAGGCGGTCCTGCCTGTTCACTCCTCTTGCAGCAACAGTTAATGACAGTCTCAAGAATTTCACGATTTCTTCACCACGCCGATGCACTCTCTGTCCCCGTCCGAGGGGTTCTTAAAATGCACCTTGATTTCTAAGACAGTATGAGTATGCTGAATAAGCTAGTCGTTGCTATCCTCCCCGCTGTTCCAAAGTCCGTTGTCCGCCAATTTGCGAACCGCTATATTGCAGGAGAAACCCTGGCTGATGCCGTCCGGTGTGTCCGGCAGCTTAACAGCGAAACGGTCTGCGCCACGCTTGACGTTCTCGGCGAAGATATCACGACCAAAGAGGAGGCGGTGGTCTCCAGAAACCATTCCATTCAGGTCCTTCACACTATCACGCGCGAAAAACTCGACTCCAACCTTTCCATCAAGCTCACATCGCTGGGCCTGAAAATGGGGCTGGACTTCTGCGCGGACAATGTGCGGGAGGTTCTGAAGGTGGCTGCCGGCTACGGAACGTTCGTCCGCTTTGACATGGAGGATTCATCCTGTACGTCGGATACCATCACCATCTTTCAGCGGCTGCAAGAGGAGTTTCCCAACACCGGCATTGTGTTACAGGCATACATGCGACGCTCGGAAAACGACGTGAGAATGCTATTGAAAGCGAGCACGAATTTCCGTTTGTGTAAGGGGATATACAAAGAACCACCGCATATTGCATTCCAGGGAAGAGAAGAGGTCCAAAGAAACTATCTGACCCTCCTCGAGTTGATGCTCAGGAACAACTCATACGTTGGCATAGCCACGCATGACACCGTGTTGGTCGATGGCGCTCTCAGGATCATCGGTAAATTCGGTCTGAAGAAGAGCGGGTACGAATTCCAGATGTTGCTCGGTGTGAGGCCTGAACTGCGGCGCAAGCTCGTGCGGGAGGGACACAAGGTGCGGCTCTATGTTCCGTTCGGCGAGCACTGGTATGGCTATTCGACCCGGCGGTTCAAGGAGAACCCGGAAATTGCAGGCTATGTTTTCAAGGCGCTGTTCACACGCAATGCGTGAGATTGCTCAGAAAACGTTGAACAAGATCGACTACACATAATAATAAAAAGGAGACACTATGGCGGACATCAACCCTTCCTCAGGCGGAGGCCTCAAGTACAAATCGTACGTGCCAGCAGAAACCGACATGAAGGAATTCACAATCCGTGCTCTTCTCATCGGACTCATCATGTCGGTCGTGCTCGGGGCAGCGAACGCCTACCTGGGATTAAAGGCCGGCATGACCATTGCCGCCACCTATCCTGCGGCAGTTATTGGCATGGCACTCCTTCGTCTTATGAAAGGATCGATCCTCGAGGAGAATTTCGCCCGTACCGTTGGATCCATAGGAGAATCTGTGGCAGCGGGTGCAATCTTCACCATCCCCGCGTTTTTCATAGCAGGCATCTGGCCCGAATTTGCGACGACGCAGCACTATCTTGAATCCACTGCGATCATGCTCGCCGGCGGTGTTTTGGGTATCATGTTTGTTGCCCTGTTACGCAAGGTGATGGTGGAAGATGTCGAGCTTCCGTTCCCCGAGTCGGTAGCAGCGTCCGAGATCCACAAAGCAGGTCGTTCGGGTGGGACAGGGGCGAAATTTCTTTTCAGCGCCATGGGTATTGGTGCACTCATCCAGGCGCTTGGACAGTTCAAGTTTTTTGCCACCTCATGGGAAAAGTTCATTTCGTTCTCCAAGGCGACGATCGGGCTCCGGGCGAGTGGGGAGGTTACGGCCCAGAGTGGACTAGTACTGAGTTCACCCGGTGTCAGTCCCGCGTATATCGGCGTTGGCTACATCATCGGACCGAAGCTGGCGTCACTCAACTTCAGTGGTGGTTTGCTTGCATGGGGGTTGTTCGTTCCCATCCTGACGTATTTTATCGGACCCTCACTCCTCCCTGCGGATGCGCCACCAACGGACGAGACATGGATGGCGCTGGCGAATAATGTGTGGAGGTATATTGTTCGACCGATTGCAATCGGAGGCATGCTCGTTAGTGCCGGCTTCACGCTGTTCAGGATGCGCAAGAGTCTGCTCACCGGGATCCGCCGATCGATTGGCGATGTGAAAAAGGCCGCGACCGGAGAACACGTGTCGATCCGTACTGAACAAGATCTCAGCTTTAAGTGGATTATGTTTGGCATCGGCTGTTCGGCAATTGCAACCTTCTTCATTTACAATTACTTCGCTCAGGATGTCGCTGCTGCCCTCGTCGCGACGGTTGTCATGATCATCGCGGGGTTTTTCTTTGCTGCAGTCTCTGGCTATCTGGTCGGCATCATTGGTTCGAGCAACAACCCTATCAGCGGTCTGACGTTGTCGACACTCCTCGTCGCAGCGTTGCTTATGGTGGCGCTTGGCATGAAGGGCTCGCCGGGTGTGGCGGCCGTCCTTGGGGTCGCCGCTGTTGTGTGCGTAGCAGCCGCAGTTGCCGGCGAAATGCTCCAGGATCTGAAAGTCGGGCACATCCTCGGCGGTACGCCGTGGAAGATGCAGGTGGGTGATCTGTTTGGCATCGCCCTCGCTTCTCTGGTGATGTTTCTGCCTCTCGTGGTTCTCCATCAGGGAGACATTTATTCAGGCGGAACGGGCTTTGGCGGGCGCGCCCTTCCTGCGCCTCAGGCCAGTCTGATGGCGTTGCTGTCGCAAGGTATTGTCGGCGGGCAGATGGCATGGCCACTGATTATTGTGGGTATGTTGATGGGCCTTGGGTTTATCCTCATGCAGGTCAAGAGCCCGATGTTGGTGTGTGTTGGGATGTATCTTCCGCTCGAGACAACGTTTGCCATCTTTATCGGCGGCGCTATCAAGGGGATTGTGGAGAGAATCAACGCGCGCAAACAACATAACGACGCACAAAAGGCCCGCGTTGAGAACACCGGTGTCCTCCTTGCCGCTGGATTGATTGCTGGTGAAGCCTTGATTGGGCTACTTTTTGCCGCGCTTGCCTTTACGGAAACACCGCTCGTTGCGATCTTCGAGAGTCCGTCCTTCCTCACCAGTCTGGTAATACTCGGCTTCATCGGCTGGCTCCTGGTTCGCATTCCTATCAAGAATGCAGGGAGGGCCGATGAGCCAGCACCACCAAGCGCAGTGTTTTAGGTGTATCTGAAGATATGTTTTCCAACGGCCTTTCGTGTCCGGAAGGCCGTTGATTTCTATGGTTATGAAAGGGGATATGATACGAAGACGGAATATCGAACCGGTCAATTTGCTCCAACTACGACCGACGAGGAATCTGCAATGGGAAACGAAGGATGAAGGAGTTGTCCTTCTTATCCCAAAATTCAGGAGCAGACTTCTTGTGCGCTGGCTCGTTCCCATGTTGGCGAAGCCGACTATCCGCGTGAAGCTCGATCCCTTGGGGAGTTACTTCTGGATGTGCTGTGATGGGCACACAACTGTTGCAGCAATCGGCGAGCGAATGGCAGGAAAATTTGGAGAGTCCGTTGAGCCTCTCTATGATCGGATTGGCAAATTCGTTCAGACGCTGGCGCGGGACAAATTCCTCACACTGGATCTGAAACAACAGCCAACCTGAACCAACAACCATATCAAGGAGATCAACCGTGTCGAATGCAATTGAAGGTCTGAAACCGGAACATGTATGGAAGTACTTTGCAGAGATTGCGCGTATTCCGCGTTGCTCCAAACATGAAGCTGCCATGACAAAATATGTCATGGAAACTGCCAAACGAATGGGCCTGCAAGTCAAAGCCGACAAATTTGGCAACGTCGTTGTCAAGAAGCCTGCCTCCCAAGGGCGCGAACATACCCGCAGCATCACCCTGCAAGGTCACCTCGATATGGTGTGCGAGAAGAACAAGGACAAGGTCCACGACTTCTCCCGGGATCCGATTGAACTCGTCCGCAAAGGGAATGTCCTGATGGCGAACGGTACAACCCTTGGTGCAGACAACGGCGTTGCGGTCGCAACAAATCTCGCCATCATGGAGGACAAAACCCTTCAGCATGGCCCGCTGGAGTTTTTGTTTACGGTTGATGAGGAGACGGGTCTTACAGGTGCAAGCAACCTGGGGGTCGATTTCCTCGAGAGCCGCACGCTCATTAACCTTGATTCCGAAGAAGAAGGTGCTCTGTATGTGGGATGTTCAGGAGGAAAGGACACGATTGGGACATGGAAAGTGGATTTCGAGAAGGCTCCAGGACAAACCATCGCTATTCAAGTGAGAGTTGCCGGCCTCAAAGGTGGGCACTCAGGCCTCGAGATCGACAAAGGGCGAGGAAACGCCATCAAGATCATCAACCGCGCCATTATGGTGTTGGACAATTTTGGTGCGAGACTTTCATCGATAGAAGGTGGGAACAAACATAACGCGATCCCCCGTGAAGCGGAGGCAGTTCTGTTCCTTCCCAAAAAGAAGCTCGGTAATGCACAGACTGCTATGAAGGAGTTCAACTCGATTGCCAAGGCGGAACTGGCAACGGTGGAGCCGGATTTCGAGGTGACTATGGATGAGATGAAAGGGGCTAAGACGGGGAAGGTGATCAAAAAAAACCAGCAACGGAAGTTGAGCCAGACCATTTCCGCTCTCCCTCACGGCGTCACCAAGATGAGCGCGGATATTCCGGGGCTCGTGGAAACTTCTACGAATGTTGCAGTCATCAAGACGGAAAAGAAGTCAGTTGTTGTGGCCACCAGCCAGCGAAGTTCTGTTGCTTCGGAAATCATGGAGATCGTTCACTCCGTCTCCTCGATCTTCAACCTTGGCGGAGCCGATGTAAAGAACACAGACGGCTATCCCGGATGGAAACCGAATCTCGGGTCGGAAATCCTGCGGGTGGCAAAACAAACCTACAAATCACTCTATGGAAAAGAACCCGAGGTAAAAGCGATCCATGCGGGGCTGGAGTGCGGCATCATCGGTGAGCGATATCCGGGCATGGACATGGTATCCTTTGGTCCGACGCTCGAAGGTGTGCATTCGCCGGATGAAAAAATCCACATCGACACCGTTGCAAAGTACTGGAATTTTCTATTGGCGATTCTGAAGAACGCGAACTAATTCTCGTGAAATAAGCTTTCCTAAGGCGTCGCCCACATTAGGCGGCGCTTTTTCTCTTCCTCACCGTACGCATCCAGGAGAATCCATGCCCCGAATGCTGAGTTTCCTCCTTTGTGTCCTCCTTGTTCCGATTTCTGGCACTGCTCAGGACGCGGACAGCTCAAAAAAGAAGCTTTCAGTCGATGAGATCATTGCTTCGTCGACATTCGCCTTGAAGTCTCTTTCTTCTGCGCAATGGCTCGATGGAGGAAGGAAATTCTCATACATTGAGGCAGACTCGGTTACCCGCGTCAGGAATGTGTACACATACAGCGTTGCCGATGGGAAGAGGGAGCTCGTCATGGACGGGTCATTGCTTGTCCCGAAGCCGGGGGAAGCACCGATGCGGATCGGTTCCTATCAATGGTCCCCCGATGCCAGTAGCATTCTTGTTACCGGGACACTGCCAGCGCGGCGCACCAAGTCCGGCGGCAACTTCGGCATCTTCTCCCTTTCGTCCAAAACGTTTCGTCTTCTTACCGATACGACGGCTGAACAGGCCATCGTTCAGTTTGCGCCCGATGGGACGATGCTTGGCTTTGTCCGCTCGAACAATTTGTTCATGATCGATCTCGAGTCCGGAAGAGAAACGCAACTCACGTTTGACGGTTCGGACGAGATCATCAACGGCAAGTTCGACTGGGTGTATGAGGAAGAGTTCTCGATCATCAATGGCTGGGAGTGGTCGCCCGACAGCAAGCGCATCGCGTTCTGGCGTCTCGATCAGACCAACGTTCCCGCCTTTCCGATCGTTCACTATCCGGAGGACGATGCTCATGCCAGTGTGACAATGATGAAATATCCGAAAGCCGGCGACCCGAATTCCATTGTCAGAGTTGGCGTTGTCACGGTGGAAACGGGGGCAATCTCCTGGATAGATATTGGTGCGAACACTGACATTTACGTTCCGCGTATCATGTGGACCCATGACCCGGAGATTCTCGCCGTCCAAAGGCTCAACCGGGGTCAAGACACTTTGGATCTGATGCTCGCCAACATTGTGGAAGGGACCATCAGGACAGTGTTGCAGGAGACTGACAGTGCATGGGTGGAGGTGCAGGACAACCTCCGGTTTCTCGAGAAGTCCGACCAATTTCTCTGGACGTCGTGGCGTGATGGGTTCATGCATATCTACCTCTATGATAATGATGGAACCCTGGTTCGTCAGCTTACGCGAGGAGAGTGGGATGTTGAGAATATCGTAGCCGTGAACGAAAAGCGGAAGCTCACATATTTCACAGGCACCGAGGCCTCACCCATGGAGCGGCATCTCTACAGCATCCGTCTTGATGGCACAGGCCTGAGACGTTTGACAAAGGAACAGGGATGGCACTCCATCAACATGGCTCCTGGTGAGCTCGTCTACATCGATACCTATTCTAACATCACAACGCCCACGAGCATCTCTCTTCATGCCAACGATGGGAAGAGAATTGCGCGGTTGGCGGAAAACCGTCTCGACGTACTCAAAGAGTACGCGCTCGGCAAGCAGGAGTTCTTTGCCTTCCGAACAGCCGATGGTCAGCAGCTCCACGGAATGATTCTCCGTCCACCGGATTTCAGTCCCGACAAAAAATACCCGGTGCTGATGCATACATACGCCGTAGGCGGTCAGGATGTTACCAATAGGTGGGGAGGAACCGGTTACCTCTGGCACCAATTGCTTGCGCAGCATGGGTATATCACCGTTCGTGTCGACAATCGGGGAACCGATGGGCGGGGGAGAATATTCCGGCAAGCCGGGTATCGTCGTCTCGGCATTCCTGAAACTGAAGATCTGATGGAGGCGGCGCGCTATCTTGGCTCACTCCCCTTCGTCGATTCAACACGGATCGGCATCTACGGTTCCAGCGGTGGTGGATATACAACCTGCATGGCCCTGACGTACGGCGCCGACGTGTTCAAAACTGGCATCGCCATCTCGGCAGTCACCAATCACAGGTTCTATGATACAATCTGGGCGGAGCGGTTCATGGACCGGCCGCAGGATAACCCCGACGGCTATCGGGAAACCTCTCCCATCACGCATGCTGCGAAGATGAAAGGGAACCTTCTCATTGTCCACGGTACGGTCGACGACAACGTTCACTGGCAGAACTCGATCGTCTTCATCAACGAGCTGATACGGCAGAACAAGCAGGTGCAGACGATGTTCTACCCGGGCCGGGCACATGGCATCTACGGCAACAATGCATCTCGGCACCTGTACACTATGATGTTGAATTTCATTCTGGAGAAGCTCTGATCGATGTGGTTGCACAGTTCGATAGCATTCCTTCTAACAATGTCGGTGGTTTCGCACGCGCTGTTTGCGCAGCCCGTCATTCAGCAATGGAGAAATGCTCAATGATGATCTCGGAGACTATTCCACCAACGAACCAACACTGGAGGGACCGCTTCACTCATGTTTGTCCTCGCTCATTTCTCCCGCTGACCCATGCGTCTCCACGACGTAACCGAGTGCTTGTCCGCCTGCCACGTTGATAATTCACCTATTTTTGCTATCTTGATCAACCAATATCCCGTCTTCTCCTATCGCGCAGGAATCCAATGGAGACACAATCGGTTGCAATGAACAGCAATACCCCCAAGAAGATTATTCCTTTTGTCCCGGCAGATTCCACGATCAATGAATTTACGCTCAGAGCATTCCTCTACGGCATTATTCTGGCGGCTCTTCTTGGTGCTGCCAATGCATACATCGGGCTGAAAGCCGGAACAACGATCTCCGCTGGTTTCCCGGCCGCTGTAATTGCGATAGCTCTGATGAGAATTCACAAGGGAACAGTTCTCGAAGAAAACCTCCTTCGCACCACAGCAACAGTGGGAGAATCCCTTGTTGCGGGTGCGATCTTCACCATCCCTGCGTTCCTCATTAGTGGGATCTGGCAGGAGCTTGACTACGTTCAAAGCACTATTTTTATGCTTGTGGGAGGAACGCTGGGAGTACTCTTTGTGATTATTCTCCGCCGCACTCTTGTGGAAGAGTCGAATCTACCATATCCGGAAGCCATCGCTTGTGCGGAGATCACAAAAGCCGGTCAGAAGGGGACCACGGGTGCCTCCTACGTGTTCGGCGCCATGGGCCTCGGTGCTGCGTTGGAGTTTCTGAAGAACTCACGGGGTTACCAGATCATCACGGATGTTACCACCGGCTTCTTGCGGCTTCCAAATTCCAGTATCTCGATCGATGGGAAGGAGTCTGTGTATCAGAGTGGGGTGTACTTGAGCACACCCGTTGCTTCTCCAGCGTTGATGTCGGTTGGTTACATCATTGGACCGAGGCTCGCCGCAATTGCCTGGGCGGGGGGCGCATTTGCGTGGCTTTGTCTTGTCCCGATGGCCGTGTTTCTGAATGGGCGCTTTGATTGGACGGGGGATATGGAGGGAATCTTTGATGATGTTTGGCGCCGGCAGATCCGGTTGATTGCCATAGGGGCAATGTTTGTCGGAGCCCTCCACACATTGTGGGGGCTGCGCGGTCCTCTGGTGGACGGGATCGTGCGGGCATTCAAGGAACAGATGAAAAAAAAGGAAGCCATCGAACATCCAAACCGTCTTCAGAAAGACATTCCCCTCGGTTTCATACTTGCCGGCATCCTCCTCGTTTCGATTCCTGTCGGGGTCATATATTTCTACTTCACACAAAACCTTGTGGCGTCGATAGTCATAGCAATCGTTATGATTGCCACCGGCTTTCTGTTCTCCGCTGTTACCGGGTATCTTGTCGGCATCATGGGGAACACCAACAATCCCATTTCCGGGCTGACTCTCCCGTCTCTCATCATCGCGGCCCTGCTGATAGTAATGTTCGGACTGACCGGACAGGGCGGAGTTGCCGCGGCGCTTGGTGTTGCGGCCGTTGTCTGTTGCGCCCTGGGTACGGCAGGACTTGTGCAGGACCTCAAAGTCGGTCAACTCCTCGGCGGAACCCCATGGAAGATGGAAGTGTCGAATATCATGAGCGTGATCATCACGGCGTTTGTGCTGACCATACCCATGATCATTCTGCACAAAGGAACACCGGGGGGCATTGGTGGCGACCTGCTTTCGGCTCCGCAGGCGGGTCTCATGGCGACACTCGCGCAAGGTATAGTTGGAGGAAAGATGGCGTGGCCGCTGCTCATCTTCGGCGCAGGGTTTGCCCTGGGTCTCATTCTCATCAAGTCTCCGTCTCCGACCTTCATCGCAGTAGGTATGTACCTTCCGTTTGAAACCACGTCCGCGATTTTTGTGGGCGGTCTGATCAAATGGGGATTCGACAAGATCCGCGAGAAACGGAAGTTTACTCAGGATGAGATTGACAAGACGGAGAACAAGGGTATCCTCCTTGCTTCCGGCCTTGTGGCTGGTGAAGCAATGACCGGCGTACTTCTGGCTGCACTCTATCTGGCGAACGTGTCACTCCCATCCACGGCAGGGAGCCCCTGGCTCGGATTTCTTCTGTTTCCCCTTGTCTGTGCAATCCTGATTTTCATGCCGATGAGGAAACGCTCTGAGGGAATTGGTTCCCGCCTTGGGTGACGCGGAAATGTTTGAAAGTTTTGATTGTAGTACCACTGCTCCATGAGGAAGTATCAACATAAGAGACACTTTTCGCTTGAGGAGGCGCGCAAGGAGTTAACGACGGTGCACGCCCTCGCCAGCAAGATGGTGGAACTGAAGCAGGCGCTCGACGAGAAAGGGTGGGACCTCCGGCGGCATACCTATTTCGGCGGTATGGGGCCGAATGGAGATGGTCGTTTTCCTCCCGAAATGGAAACGTTGGTGGAAATTGTGCAACAATTTGACAAACGAGGTATCGTCGTTAAGGAGATCAACCTGGGGTTGATTGACTTTCCACACATCAGGAAGAACGGGGAAGAAGTATATCTTTGCTGGAAACTCGGTGAGAACGATATCGAGTACTGGCACCGGATCCCGGATGGTTATGCAGGAAGGAAAGCGATCGAAGAGTTGTAACCGTTCGCCATTGCCCGATTCTCTCTCCGGGTTTCCTACTGCGATCCTCTTACTAAAACACCATGACTGATTCTTGCCGGAACTTCTGCTTCCTTGCGTGTATAATGAGTATTCCCTTTTCATTGAGCGGACAGGATATGTTCGACCGGTGGAGTATGATCACACTGGTCAAACATCACCATGAGACAAAGAAGAACCTGCATGCGCAGGACGTGTACAAGCTCCTCTATCAGAATTCCTTCGGCAACGAGCACTTCCTTGCCGACACTGCAATGGTCAGAAAGTATCTTCAGGAAGAACTCTTTTCGATGGACACGACTGTACGCGGAGAGAGCCTACTTGAACGGATCTCATTGGATGGTGAGATGGTCAGGGTGAACCTTCGTCCGTTCAGAGCATTAAACCTCGATCCTGAGTCGCTTGTCCAAGTGATGTTCCGTTCTGCAAGGGAAACTATGCCCGACACGCTGATGTTCTACAGACAATGGAATGAATTTGTGGCCCTTGTGGAGTTTGATCTTGTGGATTTCCCTCCTGCGGATGTAACAAGATGGAACGAACAGGTGGCAGCAGGAAACATCATGCCCGTACATCACTCGGAACGGTACACGGCTGGGAATCGCCCCGCGTATCGTGTTGCACACCGGTCGGTGTTTGAAGCAATGGTTCAGATGACAAAATGAAAGCGAAGAAATGAAGAACAGGACAAGACTGTGGCTCCTGGTCATTGCTGTGCTTGCAATCGGTGGAGCGGGTTTCTACCTGTTTACGAACACCAACAAAGAGAAGACGAGCTATCGGTTTGACAAGGTGACCCGCGGTGATGTGCTCGTGGGTATCAGCGCGACAGGAACTATCCAGGCGGTTACCACTGTGCAGGTTGGCTCGCAGGTCTCCGGCACGATTGCGAAGCTGTATGCCGACTTCAACTCCGTGGTAAAGGAAGGACAACTCCTTGCGCAGCTCGATCCAACATTCTTGCAGGCGTCGGTGAATGAGCAGCGGGCAAACGTGGCCCGCGCGCAGGCACAGGTAAATGAGGCCGAGCGAAATTTTCAGCGGACACGAGAACTTTTTGCCAAGTCACTTGTGTCACAAGCGGATCTCGATGCCGCCACCACGACGCTCGAATCCGCAAGAGCCGGCATGAGCCAATCCACGGCAGCACTCGATCGGGCAGAAGTGAACCTCCGCTATGCTACCATCCGCGCACCCATCAGCGGTGTGGTCATCTCAAGGAGCGTCGATGTTGGACAAACCGTGGCGGCCAGCCTGCAAGCGCCGACGCTCTTTACAATTGCCAATGACCTCCGGAAGATGCAGGTCCAGGCGAGTGTGGATGAAGCCGACATCGGGAACGTGAAGACAGGACAGATAGTGAAGTTCCGTGTCGATTCGTATCCAGAGCAGGAATTTCTGGGAGTGGTAAGTCAGGTCCGTCTCGCGCCGGTAATTGCCCAGAACGTCGTTACGTACACCGTCATCATCGACGTGGAGAATCCGGAGCAGAAGCTGATGCCTGGCATGACTGCGACAGTCTCGATCGAAGTTGTGAAAGCAGAGAATTCGCTCCGCGTTCCTATACAGGCCATCCGGTTTACACCGCCGATCGATTCTTCATCGGGCGAAAAAATGATCCCCTCAAGGCGAAGCAGCAGTGATGCAAGCGACGATCCTCCGGAGGGTGGTGTGGCTGAAAGACGGATGCCGCGCAATCCGAACCATGTCAGGATCTGGGTGTTGAAGGACGGAATGCCGGCTCCTGTTCGCGCCGTGAAAGGAATCCAGAACACACAATTTGTTGAGGTAAAAGAAACGGATCTGCAAGAAGGGGACGAGATCATCATCGGGGTGCTTGGCACCGTGCAGAGTGCGGCACCTGCGGGCCAGAGTCCCTTCCAGCCGCAACGCATGCCGGGCGGTGGACGACGGGGAGGTATTTGACGTGCGGTACATCGAGATCTTTAATATCGCCATTGACTCACTCCTTCGTAACAAAACCCGCGCATTGTTGACGATGCTCGGCATCATCATAGGCGTGGGTGCGGTGATTGCCATGGTAGCAGTGGGACAGGGGGCAACTGCTGCGGTTGAGGCACAAATTGCATCGCTTGGCCAGAACGTTCTCATTGTCTTTCCCGGCGCGCAAACACAGGGTGGCGTCCGACTGAGTGCGGGCTCAACATCGACGTTCACACTCGATGATATTGAGGCTATCCGCAGCGACTGCCCGGCCGTCAATTGGGTTTCTCCCCAAGCGCGGACGGGAAGGCAGGTCGTTGCCGGGAACCTGAACTGGGCGACAACGATCCAGGGGGGATACCCGGAGTTCCTCTCGATTCGTGACTGGAAAATTGGATCGGGAGAGATGTTCACAGATCAGGATGAACGGGCTGCAAGCAAGGTATGTCTCCTCGGGCAGACCGTCGTTACGAATCTCTTTCCCGGACAGGATCCGGTTGGAGAGATTATCCGGGTTGGCAAGCTCCCATTCAGGGTGCTCGGCACTCTGGCGGCCAAGGGGCAGAACGCAATGGGACAGGACCAGGACGACGTCATTCTTGCCCCTTTCTCCACCGTGCAGAAGAAAATCGAAGGGAGCGATCGCGTTGGATCCATACTCATCTCCGCAGTAAGCAAGGAAAGCATCCCGGAAGCCCAGCGTCAGGTGAGCGAACTCCTTCGCATCCGGCATCGGCTGCAGATGTGGGAAGAGAATGACTTCACCATACGCAATCAATCCGATATCGCAGATGCGGCCAGCTCCACGTCCCGCATCATGACGATGCTGCTGGGAAGCATTGCATCGGTTTCTCTGATCGTCGGCGGGATCGGTATAATGAACATCATGCTTGTCCCGGTAACTGAGCGGACGCGTGAAATCGGCATCCGGATGTCCATCGGCGCGCGGCGAAGCGACATACTCCAACAATTCCTGTTCGAAGCGGTCATGCTGAGCGTCCTCGGTGGGTTGATCGGCGTCGTGCTCGGACTGGCGAGTTCTTCTCTCATCTCGACCCTCGCCGGCTGGCCGGTGTTTGTCTCCCCCAGCTCGGTTGCCATTGCATTCATCTTCTCCGGCGCGGTAGGAATGTTCTTCGGATTTTATCCGGCACGCAAAGCAGCGGGACTAAGTCCGATTGATGCATTGAGATATGAATAGTTGATTCTTTTCCCTTGCACGGACAGCTACCCGGGAACATCTTAGATATAGCCCTCCCTTCACACTCCTTGAATATCGCAGCCCGAATGGCTACATTAGCGGGAAAGTCCTCGCTTTCAGTAATCCCGTCTCGGGTGTGAGCGGTAGTTCACGATGACGCCAACTATCTTGAACCTGTTTGTCCCACGAGTATGAATGACCTTCAGGGCTACTTCGAAAACAACACGCACAATCTCATCCACAAGTGGACCCATTATTTCGATATCTACGATCGTTATTTCTCTCAGTGGAGAGGAACAGATGTTCATATCCTGGAGATAGGGGTGTCTCACGGTGGTTCCCTGCAAATGTGGAAAGACTACTTTGGCCCGGCGGCAAGACTTTTTGGCGTTGACATCAATCCTTACTGCAAGAACTTTGAAGACGAACAGACTACGATTTTTATTGGAGACCAGGGGGACAGGAGCTTTCTTGACCGGTTGGTACAACAGTTGCCCCGTCTTGACATTGTCATTGACGATGGCGGGCATATCATGAAGCAACAAATCAACACCTTTGAAGTTCTCTATCCCCATCTTGCTCCGACCGGCCTTTATATCTGCGAAGATCTTCACACATCGTACTGGAGCTATTTTGGAGGGGGTTATCAAAGGAGCGGCACGTTCATTGAGTACAGCAAGGATTTCATCGATTACATACATGCCTGGCATTCAAAGAACGCGCGGAAATTAGATGTGTCGGAGTTTACCAGATCAACATATGCGCTTCATTACTACGACAGCATGCTTGTGATCGAGAAAAAGCCGATGATCCGGCCCGAGCATCGAATGACTGGTATTCCGACCCTTCCGTCCGAGCCTCTCCCACTGCAGCTTAATTCTCTTGAAAAGGTCATAGAACGGGTCCGGCGAAGTATTTCAGCCCGGCTCAAAAACTGGTGCTGAGCAATTTGCGTTGGGCGTCAAGTAATGTCTTTTCAACGTTTAGAGTATCTGTGACACACCAATGAACCCGCCTGCTCGACCGTATGTCCTGGAAGAAACCACGTGGAAAATCGTGCGACAGGGTCCTACGAGCTTGCTATTCTCCCATGGGGGGCAACCGAGGCGCACAACGTTCATCTTCCGTATGGAACTGACACAATCGAGTCAGGGTTCATTGCTGCGGAGGCTGCTCGGCTTGCTTGGGAAGCCGGTGCAAAGGTTGTCGTACTTCCGACTGTTCCATTCGGCGTCAATACGGGACAACTCGATATTCCACTCTGTCTGAGCATGAACCCTTCCACGCAACTGGCATTGCTGCAAGATCTCCCTGTCAGTCTCGAACGGGCCGGCGTCCGGAAACTCGTTATCCTGAATGGTCATGGGGGCAACGATTTTCGCGCGATAATCCGGGAGTTACAGCCTACAACGACCCTCTTTTTCACTCTGGTCAATTGGTATTCAATGATAGATCCAAAAGCATACTTCACGACGCCGGGGGACCATGCGGGCGAGCTGGAGACGAGCGTTATGATGCGTGTTGCACCGGAGATTGTACATCCGCTGGGTGAAGCGGGACGAGGACAGGCACGGCAATTCCGTGTGCGGGGGTTGCGTGAGGGCTGGGTATGGGCGCCGCGTAAGTGGACTGCAGTAACAAATGATACCGGTGTTGGCGATCCGCGGGGTTCATCCGCGGAAAAGGGGCAGAGATTTGTTCACGCGTCACGCATCAACTGGCCGAATTCCTTGTGGAGTTTTCGGCTGCGGACCCCAATGAGCTGTATCAATAGATCCATTCCCCACCTCCCGACTCCGTACGCCCTCTGTCCAGTCCAATCAGAATGCACACAAAGGCTGGAGATAATGAAACCCCGGGATGAATGGAACCGCACGTGTCGTTGCTTCGTTGTTTCTAGGAGACACGGAGATGATTGATTCCCACAATACATCCATGAGCAAGAATCGCAAACTCACATTGATATTGACCGGTGTTCTAGTTACTCTCGCCGCTCTGGCCCTTCCAAAGACCGGGTGGTTCAGCGGGAGAACTCCGTCGAATGGTGTTGCCACCGTGTCGCGTGAACAAGGCATGCAAGTGAGCTGGCATGTCGTAGAGCCGACAATTCGAGGAGATCGCGTAGCCACCGTCGGTACCATTCTTTCGAACGAGGAAGTCGAGATCAGGAGCGAAGTTTCCGGGAAGATAGAGGAAATCTTGTTCCGCGAGGGAGCTTACATACGGAAGGGAGACCAGCTTCTTCTGATTAACGATGCGGAGCTAAAGGCGCAGTTGATGCGTGCAGAGGCAAGCCAGCTTCTTGCCGAGCAGCAAAAAGAGCGCCAGCGACAGTTGTTCGAAAAGAATCTGACGAGCCAGGAAGCGTTCGACAATGCGGCTGCCAGTCTGGACATGGTGCGGGCGGAAGTGCAACTGATCGCGGCGCAACACGAGAAGACAAGAATTAAAGCGCCGTTCAACGGTCGGATCGGCTTGCGAAATGTGAGTGAAGGAAGCTACCTCACTCCAACAACGCTCATTACCACTCTCCAGGACTACAGCAGCGTCAAGATAGACTTCTCCGTTCCGGAAAAATATGCTGGAAGCATTAGGCGCGGGGACAAGATCACTTTTGGTGTTCAGGGCACCGCACGGGTATTCAGTGGCACAATCTATGCGGTGCAACCCAAGATCGATCAGGGAACACGGACCTTGCGTGTGCGGGCAAAGGCCCCTAATAGTGACGGCGCTCTCGTGCCGGGTTCGCTAGCCACGATAGATGTTTCCTTGAAGGAACAGGAAGCCCTGATGATTCCGTCATATGCCATCGTTCCAGAACTGAAGGGACACATGGTGTTTCTGTACAAGAATGGAACGGCCTCATCGCGACAGGTAAAGATTGGTAGCCGCACCGATGAGTCAGTGGAGGTCGTTGATGGCCTGCGTGCGGGAGACACCCTGATTACCTCTGGAATCCTTCAGTTGCGTCCGGGAATGCCGGTTCAACTCGCACAGAACTCACAAGTGGGGCCGCCGGCGGATGTCACCGGGGAATGAAGCCATGAGCCTCTCGGCAATCTGCATCCGTCGTCCGGTGCTGACAATCGTGTTGTCAAGCATGGTAGCCCTGTTTGGCGTTATCGGGTTCACCTACCTCGGTGTCCGTGAGTATCCCAACGTCGATCCGGCAATCATCACCGTGAACACCTCCTACACCGGTGCGAACGCGGATGTAATAGAGTCGCAAATCACGGAGCGCCTCGAAGAAGCGATCAGCAGCGTCCCGGGCATCCGTACGATCACCTCAACAAGTCGCGATGGGCGGAGCGCAATCACGATTGAGTTTGAACTGGAGATCGATCTGGAGACCGCTGCGAACGATGTGCGGGACAAGGTTGCCGGGGCGGTTCGGAATCTTCCACCAGACGCTGATCCTCCTGTCGTTTCCAAGGCTGATGCCGATGCAAACCCTATTATTATCATGAATGTCAGCAGCAACACGCGCAATCTCTTGCAGCTGAGTGATATTGCAGACAAGGTATTCAAGGAACGGCTGCAAACCATCCCCGGTGTCAGTGAGGTCAGAATCTTCGGCGAGAAGCGCTACTCCATGCGTCTTTGGATGGATCCGCGCAAAATGGCTGCTTACCAGGTCACGCCGCTCGATGTACGCAATGCCCTGAACGCCGACAATATCGAATTGCCTGCGGGACGCATCGAGGGCAATGATGTCGAGCTCACCGTCCGCACCTTGAGTCGCCTGGAGAGACCGGAGGAATTCAACAACCTCATCATCCGTGAAGATGCCGGTCGAATGGTCTATTTCCGTGATGTTGGCACGGCGGAACTCGGGGCGGAAAACGAACGATCAATCTCAAAAGGCCTCGCAGGCCCCCGTGTCGCTATAGCTATCGTGCCGCAACCTGGTTCCAACCACATCGCCATCGCGGACGAGTTTTTCCAGCGCGTGGAGCAGATCAAGAAAGAGCTTTCCGACGATATTGAGCTGAGCATCGGGTTTGACACGACGCGGTACATCCGCAGCTCCATCGCGGAAGTGCAGGAGACCATTCTCCTGGCTTTTGCTCTGGTGGTGCTGATCATCTTTCTCTTCTTGCGCGACTGGCGCACCACAATCATCCCCGTCTTTGCAATCCCGATCTCGCTGGTCGGGACATTCTTCATAATGTATCTAGCGGGCTTTTCGATCAATGTGCTGACCCTGCTTGGACTGGTCCTGGCGATTGGGTTGGTGGTCGATGACGCGATTGTGGTGCTGGAGAACATTTACGCCAAGATTGAAGAGGGGATGGACCCGATTGAAGCGGGATTCAAGGGCTCGAAGGAGGTTTTCTTTGCCGTCATCTCCACAACGGTTGCCCTCATCGCGGTCTTCATGCCCATTATTTTCCTGCAAGGGCTGACCGGCCGACTGTTCAAGGAGTTCGGCATTGTGATCGGCGGCTCTGTGGCAATTTCCGCCTTCATTGCGCTGACGCTGACCCCCATGCTGAGCACGCGCATGATCAGAGCGCACGCGGGGCACAACCGGTTCTACAATGCAACTGAGCCATTCTTCGCAGCTCTGCTCAACGCGTACGAGAAATCACTCAACGCATTCTTGAGCCGCCGCTGGCTCGGCATTGCGGCGGTCCTGTTTGCGGGGGCTCTCACCTGGCTGTTTATCACCATTCTCCCCCAGGAACTCGCGCCGCTGGAGGATCGGAGCCGCATGCGCATGAACTCCACGGCGCCGGAAGGGACATCATTCGAGCGGATGGATCGCTACATGGATCGCCTGGTCGATGTGGTAAGGAAGGAGGTTCCTGAAGTCGAGGCCGTTATTGCCAACACCTCTGGATTCTCCGGTGGGGCCAACTCCGGCTCAACGACCATCACGCTCGTACCGCCGGACAAGCGCTCGAGGTCGCAACAAGAAATTGCCGATGGCCTGTCGCGCTCGGTGAGGAAACTGAATGACGCGCGGACATTTGTTTCGCAAGAGCAGACCATCAGCGTCGGTGGAGGGGGTGCCCGGTTTGGCCTGCCGGTCCAGTACGTGATCCAAGCACCCAACTTCGCACAGCTGAAGGAAGTTGTACCTCGCTTCCTGGAAGAGGCGAGCAACCATCCGGCATTTGATGTTGCCGATGTGAATCTAAAGTTCAATAAACCGGAACTGGCAATCTCCATCGAGCGCGCCCGTGCCCGGTCACTTGGTGTCTCCGTCAGCGATATCGCACAGACGCTTCAGATGACATTGAGCGAACAGCGATACGGCTATTTCATTAAAGACGGCAAACAATACCAGGTGATCGGGCTTCTCACCCGGGAGAACCGCGACGAACCGCTTGACCTCACATCGATCTTCGTCAGAAACCGGGATGGGCAGTTGATCCAGCTCGACAATCTTGTCACCGTCGCAGAACAGGCAAATCCTCCCCAGCTCTACCGATTCAATCGATATATCTCTGCAACCGTTTCCGCAGGGCTCGCACCGGGATACACGTTGGGTGATGGCATAGCTGCGATGGATGAAATCGCCGGAAGGGTTCTGAATGAATCCTTCAGCACATCTCTCGCCGGACCCGCGAGAGATTTTGCGGAGAGTTCCTCGAGTCTCGTCTTTGTGTTTCTTCTTGCCCTGGTTCTCACATACATGATCTTAGCCGCGCAGTTCGAGAGTTTCCGCGACCCATTCATCATTATGTTTACAGTTCCGCTTGCCGTCGGCGGTGCCATGCTTTCGCTCTGGTACTTCAATCAGACGATCAATATTTTCAGTCAGATCGGTCAGATCATGCTTATTGGTCTTGTCACAAAGAACGGAATCTTGATTGTGGAGTTTGCCAATCAGCGGAAGGTGACAGGACTTTCCGTCATGGACGCAGTGAAAAGTGCCGCTGCTGCGCGGTTCCGACCGATCCTGATGACGAGCCTTTCCACCATTCTTGGCATTCTCCCAATTGCCCTTGGACTGGGGGCCGGGTCGGAAAGTCGCGTCTCGATGGGTATTGCAGTTGTTGGAGGAATGATCTTCTCAGGAGCGCTAACGCTCTATGTGATCCCGGCCATCTACTCTTACTTCTCGAAGGAGCAACTCCATGCGGCACAGAGAGTCGGCGCGCCGGTAGGCTCTGCACGCCCTGTGTACGTGAAAGATTCCGTACTGGCTGCAAAAAGAATCAAGTAACCGAAACGCTGCCATGGAGTGACATCGACTTTGATATAAGTCGATTCCCCCCTGTCTCTCTTGGAACTCATCTGCAGAATTCTTATTCTAGGCTCAGAATGATCAAATGACTTTCCCATGGGCATCTTTACACTTGTTTCAGAATACAAACCGGCTGGCGACCAACCGGAAGCGATAAAGCAACTGACTGAGGGTGTTCTCCGGGGGGACAAATACCAGACGCTCCTTGGTGTCACCGGCAGCGGCAAGACATTCACCATCTCTAATGTCATTGCGAGCGTGGACAAGCCGGTCCTCGTCATGTCACACAACAAGACGCTCGCAGCGCAACTCTACAGTGAGTTCAAGAGCTTCTTCCCGCATGACCGGGTGGAGTTCTTCATCAGTTACTATGATTACTATCAGCCCGAGGCGTACGTCCCCACTTCGGACACCTACATTGCCAAGGATGCTTCCATTAACGATGAGATTGACCGGCTGCGGCTTCGTGCAACAAGTGCGTTGCTGAGCGGCGATAAGAATGTCATTGTGGTTGCTTCGGTGAGCTGCATTTACGGCATCGGTGCGCCGGAAGAATGGGCAAGCCAGATCGTAGTGATCAGAAAAGGGGACCGGATGGAGCGGAACGATCTCCTCCGGAAACTGCTGAACATCTTCTACGTGCGAAACGACTTCGAGTTCGTCCGTGGGACGATGCGCGTCCGGGGCGATGTCGTGGAGGTGATACCTGCGTACGAAAATGAAGAGGCGGTACGGATCGAATTTTTTGGCGACGTGGTGGAGAAGATTTCGTACATCAATAAGGTTGATGGAAAGGTCCTTGGTGAAACCGACTACGAAGTAATCTATCCGGCAAAACAATTCGTCACTTCCAAAGCAACGCTGGAGAAAGCGTTTAAAGGTATAGAAGAGGAATTGGACCAACGGCTGACCGAACTCCGGCATCTTGGCAAACTTGTCGAGGCACAACGGCTGGAGCAACGGACCCGGTTTGATCTGGAGATGATGCGCGAAGTGGGCTACTGCTCGGGGATTGAAAACTACTCACGTCACATTGCCGGACGCGCTCCGGGATCGCGGCCTGCGTGTCTGCTCGACTATTTCACCGACGATTTCCTCCTTGTGATCGATGAGTCGCATGTGAGTGTGCCCCAGATCGGGGGGATGTACCACGGCGACCGGTCCCGCAAGACGACGTTGGTGGAGTACGGCTTCCGACTTCCTTCAGCCCTGGACAATCGCCCTCTGACCTTTGAAGAATGGGAGTCAATGGTCAAACAGATCATCTTCGTCAGCGCAACCCCCGCCGATTACGAGCTGGAGAAGAGCAAGGGGGTAGTGGTGGAACAGGTGATCCGTCCCACCGGATTGGTGGATCCCGAAGTGGAGATCCGGCCTGTGAAAAACCAGATTGACGATCTGCTTGCCGAGATTCGTTTACGAGCGGTGAAAAACGAGCGTGTGCTGGTAACGACCCTGACGAAGCGCATGGCCGAAGACCTGACCGACTATCTTGTGGATATTGGAGTCAAGGTGCGGTACATCCATTCAGAAGTGGATGCGCTTGCGCGGGTGGAGATTCTGAGGGACCTGCGGCTCGGGGACTTCGATGTGCTGGTAGGTGTCAACTTGCTGCGTGAAGGCCTTGACCTGCCGGAAGTATCTCTCGTTGCCATCCTGGATGCTGACAGGGAGGGGTTCCTCCGCTCGGAGCGTTCGCTGATTCAGACTGCAGGAAGAACTGCCCGCAACCTGAACGGTCGTGTCATCATGTACGCGGACACCGTTACCGGTTCGATGCAACGGATGCTGGATGAGACGGGGCGGCGCAGGACAAAACAGCTCGAATACAACGTCGATCATCATATTTCCCCCAAGACCATCTACAAGACAGTGAACGAAGTGCTCGCGGCCACTGCCGTTGCAGATGTGAAAGCTGCGCGCGATGCTCGACGTGAGCGTGCAAAGATGCCCCTCGTTGCGGAAAGCGTCATCCGATACCTGACGGCCGACCAACGGAAAGACCTGATCGAGGAACTCCGGGCGGAGATGGTGAAGGCATCGAAGGACCTGGAATTCGAGCGCGCCGCTGACCTCCGTGACGAGATTCAGAAACTCGAAGCCCTAAAGAAGTAGGACGCTCCCCGTCGTTTGACAGGCTTGTTGTAGATCCCATATGGCTGTGGCCCCTTCATACTCCGTATCATTTTTGTCCCTGCTCCGACCGTTCTATGAATTCATCTTCCCACCCGTTTGTTTCGCCTGCAACGCATTGATGGAGAGGAAAGGGAGCAAAGTGTGTTCGACGTGTTGGGGCTCGCTCAGTTCCGTTGCACTGACCGACCCGATTTATCTTCTTGCAGTTGACCGGTTGATGGTTCAAGGAGACCTCGATGGGCTCACATCACTCTGGCACTTCGAAAAAGGAGGGACGCTCCAATCGATAGTGCACGCACTGAAGTATGATGGTATGACCAGCCTCGGGGTGGAGCTAGGGCGCAAGTTGGGCGAGAGACTTCGTGCAGAAGTACCCGTTGAGAAGTATGACGGGGTTATTCCCGTTCCTCTGCATCGTGCAAAATGTCGCGAGCGCGGATTCAACCAAAGCGATTTCATCGGGAAAGGGATTCAAGAAGTCACCGGCCTCCCTGTTCTTCAAAACGTGTTACACAGGAAACGCTTCACGAAATCTCAGACAGAACTCAATGCAGCTGAACGTAAGATGAATGTGAGTGGTGCGTTCGATCTTCACAAAGGATTCGATGTTTCTGGACGGTCGTTTGTACTGGTGGATGATGTGATCACTACCGGGGCGACCATCGAGGCATGTGCGGCTACCTTGAAAGGACACGATGCGCGGTATGTTCTTGCTGCGTCCGTGGCGCTTGCCGAGTGATCCAATACCTGAATGGGATTGCCTCTTCCTGGTCTCAACACAAGGCGCGTTACCTTGACAATCAAACCGATTCTTGGTACCTTGAGCAGGGTTTTATGCGTTTTTCAAGCTGTTTTCAAACGATTAGAGCCTTTACATCTCACCTGATACGACGGAGGATTTCTCATGGCTGTGAACATCGGCATCAATGGGTTTGGAAGAATCGGCAGACTTGTCTTTCGCAGACTGATGCACCAAGGCGGTTTCAATGTTGTCGCAATCAACGATATCACCGATGCAGCCACACTAGCATACCTCTTGAAGTATGATTCGGTCCATGGGAAGTACAAGGGTGATGTCAAGGCCGACGGTGATGCTATTGTCGTTGACGGCAAGAGGTTCAAGGTCATGGCTGAGAAGGATCCTGCGAAGCTTCCCTGGAAGGAACTTGGCGTCGAGCTTGTGATCGAAGGGACGGGGATCTTTACGAGCCGTGAGAAGCTCGGACTACACATTCAAGCTGGCGCCAAGAAAGTGTTGCTCACTGCCCCGGCAAAGGATGAGATCGACGCCACTGTTGTACTTGGTGTGAACGACAGCGTCCTGACCGGCAAAGAGCAATTTGTTTCCAACGCTTCCTGCACTACAAATTGTCTTGCACCGATGGTGAAGGTGCTTCATCAGACATTCGGCGTTGATCATGGCTTCATGACGACGATCCATTCCTACACGAACGACCAACGGCTGCTCGACCTTCCGCATAAAGACCTTCGCCGTGCCCGCGCCGCAGCGCTCTCCATCATCCCCACAACAACGGGCGCCGCACGCACTGTCGGAAAAGTCATTCCTGAGTTGAAAGGGAAATTGGATGGCTTCTCGCTCCGCGTCCCGACACCCGATGCATCCATTACGGACTTTGTGGCTGTCTTGAAGAAGCCAGCGACGAAGGAGCAGGTAAACGAGGCAATGAAGAATGCCGCGAACACCACCATGAAGGGTATTCTTCAGTATTCGGAAGATGATCTCGTCTCAGCCGATATTATCGGGAATGAACACTCGTGCATCTTCGACTCGAAACTGACAATGGCCCTGGGTTCCACCGTAAAAGTGTTCGGATGGTACGACAACGAGTGGGGCTTTTCTTGCCGTGTGGTAGACCTGTTAAAGAAGATCTCATAGGAGTGCAGACCGCCATCGGTAATGCCAATAGGGGCTGCCTGCGTCGCCAAGATCGGCAGCCGTTCTTGTTGACAGAGGACGGGAAATGACTACCAAAACCATAGATGATGTCGATCTGAAAGGGAAGCGGGTCCTGATGCGTGTGGACTTCAACGTTCCCATGACGACGGAACTGAAGATTTCCGACGACAAACGGATCGTTGAGGCGCTTCCCACCATCCGGAAGATTCTGAACGAGGGAGCGACGCTTATTCTGATGAGCCACCTTGGCCGCCCCAAAGGCCAACCGAATCCGGAATTCTCACTCAAACCGTTGGCTGACCATCTCAGTATCCTGCTTAATCATCCTGTGAAGTTTGCCAAAGACTGTGTGGGTAGGGCGACGGCGCAAATGGTGGAAGAGCTTCAGCCTCGGGATGTGCTCCTCCTTGAGAACCTTCGCTTCCACGTCGAGGAAGAGTCGAACGATGCCAACTTTGCCAGGGAGCTCGCGGCCTACGGTAATGTTTTCGTTAATGACGCGTTTGGCACAGCCCACCGCGCCCATGCATCCACGGAAGGTGTTACCCGCTTTGTCAGGCCCAGCGTTGCCGGCTACCTGATGGAGAAGGAGTTGACCTACCTCGGGAACGCATTGACAAATCCCAAGCGTCCTTATGTGGCCATCCTTGGTGGGGCTAAGATTTCAGGAAAGATTGACGTCATTCAGAACCTTCTCACGATTGTGGATGTCTTAGTGATTGGTGGCGGGATGGCATTCACATTCTTCCAGGCGCAGGGTCTGGAGATCGGCGACTCGCTGGTCGAGCAGGATAAGCTTGCTCTTGCCAAGAAGATTCTGGACGAGATCAAGGCAAAGAGGCTACGTGTTATTCTCCCCACTGATGTGGTCATAGGAGACAAGTTTGACAATAGTGCCCAGCGCAAGGTTGTCCCAGTGAACAAGATTCCCGCCGGATGGCGGGGACTGGATATCGGCCCGGAGACCGTGAAGCTCATCAACATGGAAGTTCGCCGCGCGAAGACAATTGTGTGGAATGGACCGATGGGTGTTTTTGAAATGCCCAACTTCGCCAACGGAACGTTGGAAGTTGCGCGCTTGTTGAGCGAGGCAACCAGGGCGGGCGCGACAACAATTGTCGGTGGCGGTGATTCGGCCGCTGCGGTAACGCAGATGGGATTTGAGAGTGCGATTTCTCATGTTTCAACCGGGGGCGGTGCATCACTGGAGTTCCTCGAGGGGAAGGAACTGCCCGGCGTGGCCGCTCTTGACAAGAAGTGAACGATTCCCCCGGCGAGTATGTTAGAATGCTACGAAGCAGTAACGTGAGGATGCGCTAGGGATGTCCTATTATCGATCAAGCGGGCCCAGTGGTTACTTCCGGCCCAGTCTCTTTGGCGGGTTTAGTTTCTTTCCACCGGTGATCAGGTGGTTGCTGATCAGCAACGTGACAATTTGGTTGCTCGTTGATTTCCTGTTTGCCCGATTCACCTTCGCCGGCATCAAGGTAGGTGGGGGCGACGGCATCATCACGTATTTCCTCGCGCTCTGGCCCATCGGCACCAACTTCTTTCCCTGGCAGGTCTTCACGTACATGTTCATGCACGGAGGATTCGGGCATCTCTTCTTCAATATGCTTGCCCTCTGGATGTTCGGCATGGAGTTGGAGAACACGTGGGGGACGAAGAAGTTTCTCATTTACTATTTCGTATGCGGACTTGGTGCCGCCCTTGCCAACCTGTTTGTTGCGCCGTTGCTTGGACAAGTTGCCCCGACCGTTGGCGCATCCGGTGCGGTGTTCGGCGTACTGATTGCATTCGGAATGCTCTTTCCCGACCGCCCGATCTACCTGTACTTCCTTCTCCCCATCCGGGCGAAGTACTTTATTGCGGCGTACATCGGGCTTGAGCTCTTCTACGGCGTAACAGGATCAACGGACGGGATTGCCCACTTCGCGCACCTGGGTGGAGCGGCTGTCGGGATGGTGTATATGCTGGTGGGGATGGGACTTCTTCCGGGGCGAGGTTGGTGGCACCGGCTCCAGGCTGGGTCAGGAGATTCCTATTCACAAAGCTCACGCGTCTACCGCCGCGACGAGCGGGGGGTTGTGCACGATGCCAAGTTCTACGACATCCGGTCCGGTCGTCCGATGGACAACGAAACGGAAGTGACACAGGAGGTCATCGACGCAATCCTTGACAAGATCAGTAAAGGCGGATACCAGAGTTTGAGTGCAGAGGAAAAACGAGTTCTCAACGAGGCAAGCAAGAAGATTCACTAAGGAATCATGGATAGCATGGAAATCCCCGTTCTCAATCTTTCCAACGATTCTCCGGTGGTACCACACGCAACATACAAGGTTGGCATCCGTCGAAAAACACGCCAGGTAAATGTCGGGGGCATCAAGGTGGGGGGCGGAGCCCCGATCTCGGTGCAGACAATGACCAAGACGAAGACGAGCGATGTGGCTGGCACGGTGGCTCAGATTGTCCGTGCCGCGGAAGAGGGATGCGACATCGTGCGAGTGACGGTCAATGATAAAGAAGCGGCAGATGCGATGGCGGAAATTGTCCGGCAGTCCCCCCTTCCTATTGTGGCCGACATCCACTTCAACCACATCTTTGCCCTAAAGTCGATAGAAGCGAACGTTGCCAAGGTCCGTTTGAACCCGGGAAACATCGGCAGCCGGGAGCGGATCCATCAGGTACTGAACGCGGCGAAGGGCAAGGGGATCCCCATTCGCATCGGGGTCAACTCGGGTTCGCTGGAAGAGGATATCCTTAACAAACACGGCTACCCGACCGCCGAGGCGTTGTACGAAAGCGCGATGCGACACGTGGGCATCTGCGACGAGTTTGGGTTCCGCGATGTGATCGTGTCCGTAAAGTCCACCGATGTCCGGCTGATGATCGAGGCGTACAGACTTGTAGCCGAGCGGACAGACATTCCATTGCATCTTGGAGTGACAGAGGCGGGCACGGCGCGGGTTGGGACAATCAAGTCCGCCGTTGGCATCGGAACGCTTCTTGCCGAGGGCATCGGCGATACTATCCGGGTCTCGTTGACGGATGAGCCGTACAAAGAGGTGGAAGTAGGCAAGGAGATTCTTCGATCCCTTGCCCTGGCCTCGCGCAACGTGGAGTTGATCGCATGTCCCACGTGCGGTAGGCTGGAAGTGGATTTGTTCGGCATCATGGCCGAGTTGGAAAAGCGGCTGGAAGGTATCAAGAAGCCGGTGAAGATCGCTGTGCTGGGATGTGTCGTCAATGGTCCTGGTGAGGCAAGTGAAGCAGATATTGGCATTGCAGCCGGCAAAGGCGTGGGTATCCTTTACCGAAAAGGGGAGGTCATCCGCCGTGTGAAGGAATCGGAAATCGTGGATGTGATTGTGGAAGAAGTGAAAAATTTCCAGCCGGAACTGGAAGAATCGAAGTAGTCTATTCCTAGGTACGTTCTTTTGTTGCCCGTCTCGTTTGCTATTTGCGAGACGGGATTTTTTTTCTCTGTCATTTCCTCCGGAACTTTCTATATTGACTGGTGCATGTCACAACAGAGCATCTACACGGATCATCCCGAATCTCTCCTGTCCATGTCATCGCAATTCGTCCCGACTATCGACGTCGGGGTTCTCTCTTCACGAGAAATCAATGCCAGGCTGGAGGGTGAATTCCGATGTCTGCACACCGAACAAAGGTGCAGCGGAAGAATCAACGCGCGGATCGATGCGGATGTCATTGTTGTGGCCGACGAATCAGGAACGTCCGTTGCAGGGAAGGAAGTGGTTCTTGAACCTGTATCGAAAACCGGAACTTCGTTCACGCTGTTTGGCGTGACTATTGGCGTCTCGTTCCATTGGGAACGGAATGAGGACCAGCGTTTTGTCGGAAGCCTGAAGCTGCTCCTCACTGATGCCGGAATCGCTGCCATTAATTCCGTTTCTGTGGAAGACTACCTCACGAGCGTGATATCGTCGGAGATGAGTGCGGGAAGCTCTGTGCATCTTCTTAAGGCGCATGCGGTCACCTCGCGCAGCTGGCTCCTGGCGCAGATCGAGAAATCCCGTTTGTTAAAGAAGAACCCGGTGAAGTATCAAACATTGTTCGAGGACAGCCAACAGCGGATCCGGTGGTATGATCGGGAGGACCACGCACATTTTGATGTCTGCGCGGACGATCATTGCCAGCGATACCAGGGCATTACGAAGGCATACACCGGGACCGTGCAACGTGCAGTGGAGGAAACACGCGGTCAGGTGGTCACATTCCACGGAACCATCTGTGACGCACGGTTTTCCAAATCATGTGGCGGCGTGTCCGAATTGTTTGAGAATGCATGGGAACCCGTTCACTATCCGTACCTCACTCCGGTGGTTGACTCACTCCCCCCTCCCAGCGGATACTCGATGGACCTCACGAACGAGAAAGCAGCTGAGGCGTGGATTCGCGGCGACCCTCCCGCGTTCTGCAATACGACCGACAAAGCAATCCTCTCCCAGGTTTTGCTGAAGTACGATCAGGAAACAACCGACTTCTACCGATGGAAAGTGGCATACGGCCAATCGGAAATCGCAGAGCTGATCGGGAAGAGAAGCGGGATTGACTTCGGTGCAATTATTGACCTGGTTCCCATCGAGCGCGGTGCTTCGGGCCGGATCATCAAGCTCAAGATCGTCGGAACAAAGAAGACGTACACCATTGGCAAGGAGTTGGAAATCAGAAAGACCCTCTCCCGGTCGCACTTGTACAGCTCGGGGTTTGTTGCGGATAAGGAGGATGTCAGGAACGGAATCCCCGGGAGGTTTGTGCTGAGAGGCGCGGGTTGGGGTCATGGTGTTGGACTCTGCCAGATTGGGGCTGCGGTTATGGGTGAGAAGGGGTACTCCTTCGACAGAATTCTCGCGCACTATTTTCCCGGTTCGGAACTCAAGACACTCTACTAAGATCGCCATATGAAACGATTTGCTGCTCTTCCTCTTTTACTTCTTCTTGCAGCCACACCGCTGTTCGCGCAGCCGGGAGAGAAGAAAGAACCATTCATACTTCTGGTTGTGCCAGAGGCTGACACGTCGTTCACTTCCTCAGCAACCTATCGACTCTCGGCAAGTACCAACCCCGGGAACAACGTGACCATCAATGACAAGCAATACAAGGTGTATCCGTCGGGAGCATTCGCAGGAGTGCTTGATGTTGCGGTGGGAGAGAACCTTTATGCCATCTCTTCCACGAATGACTCCGGGCAAACAGTGACAAAGCAATTCCTCATTGTTCGCGGCGAACCGCTCAGAACAACCCCGGATGACTCTCTTGTGATCGAAGATGTGATGATGGAACCATCCACTGATCGCTGGCTCGGAGAAGGCGACGTGTTACAAGTGCAGATGAAAGGGACACCCGGCTGCCTCGCCTCCTTTTTGAACGGCCGCCCGATGAGGGAACTCTCACCTTCCGAGACAAACGGGATCGGTGGCATCTATCGTGGCGTCTTCAAGGTCGGCGCCGACGATACACTCAATGAGCAGCCCATAGTGTTTCGTTTACAGAAGGATACGGTTGAGTCGGTGTCGAAAGTTTCTGTCGGGCAAGTGTCGTTCAAGGCGAGGGAGTTCCCGATGGTCGGAATCACCAGGGGTGAGCGGGTGTACCTCAACTTTGGTCTCGGTGATGACCGGCTTGGAGGCGCGAAGCTGTCGTTCATCGCGGCCGGCATCCGACTGGCTATAACGGGAAAGGTCAACGGCCAATACCGCGTGGCGCTGACGGAGAATCAGGAGGCCTGGATCCCAACCGAGCTCGTCGAGCTGCAACCGGCAGGGACGTTCCTTCCTTTCTCGCTGACAGGGTCATGGAGCGTTTATGGAGATGAGAAGTATGACTATGTTGTTCTTCCCCTGAACGACCGGCTTCCGTACGCGTCTTCGCAAGAAACGGATCCGACCAGGATTCACATTGACCTGTTTGGCGCTGTCTCCAACTCGAACTGGATCACGCAGCAACAATCCACCCGTGAGATCAAGAATGTCTACTACAACCAAGTCGGCAAACAGCAGCTCCGTATTACGATCGAGCTGAACCACCGGCAGGTCTGGGGTTACGAGATCAGCTACAGGGGAAGTGGGCTGGTGATCAAACTGCGCCGCCAGCCTGCAACGCTGGAGATTGGTGCTTTGGCGTTTGCGCTGGACGCCGGACATGGTGGCGACAACAACGGCGCACTGGGATCCACCGGAGCAAAGGAGAAAGACGTCAACCTCGCGACGACGCTGCATCTCAAGAGGCTGTTTGAAAAAAAGGGGGCCAGGGTAGTTCTTACCAGGCAAGATGACTCAAACCCGAGAATGCTTGACCGCATACGAACTGCCATCGATTCTTCAGCCGACATCCTGATCAGCCTCCATTCCAATTCCATCGGGCTCACTACAAATCCTGAGGACACGAAAGGAGCCGGGACATTTTACAAGTACATCTGCTATCGCCCCCTGTCTCAGTTCATCCTGGAGAACGTATTGGAG
>DASRUE010000048.1:0-17663 GCA_035687895.1 Bacteroidota bacterium
GGAACCTACGGCATGCTGCGGATCAGTTTCCCAATGTTTCCAGATGCGATGATCCATTATTCGTGGCACCTCGCATTACTGGGCGTCATCAGCATGGTGTATGGTGCCCTGGTAGCCATGGCACAGACGGATTTCAAGAAGCTGATCGCCTACTCGAGTATCAGCCATATGGGCGTTGTTGTCCTCGGGATGGCTTCGATGAACACTCAGGGTATGACCGGCGCGGTGTTTCAGATGTTCAACCACGGAACGATTACCGCAATGCTCTTCCTTATCGTTGGGGTCATCTACGACCGTGCGCATACGCGCGGCGTCAATGATTTCGGCGGCCTGATGAACCAAATGCCCCGTTATGCCGGCGTCATGACAGTGGCGTTCTTCGCCGCTCTTGGACTGCCGGGATTGAGTGGCTTCATCAGCGAGGCATTCTCATTGATTGGTGCGTTCCAGACCTTCAGGACGCTCACCATTATCAGTGTGATAACAATTGTCCTGACGGCAGGCTACATGCTCTGGGTTCTGCAACGCGTTTTCCTCGGTACGCTGCCGGAGAAATGGAAGAACCTGACCGACATGGATGGTCGTGAGATGGTGATGCTTGTACCGTTGGCCGTGATAATCATTTTCCTTGGGATCTATCCCTCGCCCGTCCTCGATCTGATGAACACGTCAATGAACCATCTCGCTGAGCTGTTGCAGCATGCGGGTAGTGCAGCCATGATGGGGGTGCGATAGGGATTCCCGTGGACGCCGCGGGTGTCCGTTGATCAATTTGACGATGACATATGGCAGAGCAAATACTTAGCGATCTCCAGCACTTCTACCCGGAGCTGGTATTGACGGCGACACTTCTCGCGGCGATCATCGCAGACCTCATCTTCCGACGATCTCCTGTTATCGTGTCGGCGGTTGCAATGGTTGGGGTGTTCATTGCCGGCACATGTGTGCTGGCACAGCAGGGGGTGAACGTCTCGATCTTCAGCAACATGATTGCTGTCGACCCATTTGCCTACCTGTTCAAGCTTATCATCATCATTTCTGCCATCCTGGTGGTTATCTTCTCCCTCGCATCGGTGGAACTGAACTCGGCCGGACGGAGACTCGGAGAGTATTACACACTCCTGGTTGCACTGACGCTCGGGATGATTCTCATGGCGGGGGCAAGCAACCTCCTGATGATGTACCTTGCCCTCGAGCTTTCATCCATCACTTCCTACATCCTCTCAGGCTACACAAAGGAGGCGCCGGATTCGAGCGAGGCTTCCCTGAAGTACGTCATCTATGGAGCGCTATCATCCGGTCTGATGCTCTATGGGATTTCGATCATATATGGAATGACCGGCTCGCTGGATATCTATGCTATTAACCAGGTTCTGATGGCCGGGAATTACAGCACCGTGGCTCTGTTGTTTGCCGGGGCGCTCACAATGGCCGGCTTTGGGTACAAGATCTCTGCGGTGCCGTTTCACTTCTGGACGCCCGATGTGTACGAAGGTGCGCCTATCACGATCACGGCATTTCTATCTGTTGCGTCCAAGGCAGGCGGGTTTGCGATGATGATCCGGTTCTTCAAGGTTGCGTTTATTGATTCGAGTGTCGTGACGCTGCCGGCTGGTGTATGGGCGTCGATTCAAGGATTCGAGTGGTACAACATGATCGCGGCGATCTCCGTTCTGACGATGACGCTCGGAAACCTTGTTGCCATCTGGCAGAAGAACCTGAAACGGCTCCTAGCGTACTCAAGCATCGCCCATGCCGGTTACATGATGATGGGGCTGGTGGTCATGAGCAACGAGGGTCTTGCAGCGGTGATGATCTACTTCGTTGTTTATCTCTTCATGAACCTCGGCGCATTCTACATTGTCATGCTTGTGGCGAATAAGACCGGGAGCGAGGACATCGAAGATTACAAAGGTCTGGGAGCGCGGGCACCGTTTCTCAGCGTTTCGCTTGCGATCTTTCTTATTTCGTTGACCGGACTGCCACCCACGGCTGGCTTCATCGGCAAACTGTATCTGTTTGCCGCGCTTCTGAATCACGGCTGGGTGTGGCTTGCCGTGGTCGGCGCGCTGAATAGCGTCATCTCCCTCTACTACTATGTGCGCATATTCCGGAATCTCTTTCTCAGGTCGTCCGAGCATGAAGAGACTGGCCCGCTCGCTTTTGGGAGGATCCAAACTGCCACAATTCTGGTTCTGCTTGTGCCGACGCTGCTGCTCGGGCTCTATTTCACTCCGCTCATCCAACTGGCGCAGGCGTCAGTCAAGATCTTCGGGACGCCATAAGGCAGCCAAGATACTGGCTATGTCATTCCATAACCCGGCCAACGTCGGGTTATGCCTTTTCCGGGAGTACTGATCATGAGACTGGCTCTGAGAATTCTTATCATAATGGGATGTACCGCGACGGTGTTTGCAGGCTGCGGCAAGGAAGAGAGTGTTATCACGGATCCGGGTCCTCCCAAGCCGATCCCTTCAGGTTGGACACGCCGAGCCCTCGTGCCGCCGGTCTCGACCACCCTATTTGCATGTCAGTTCGTGAATGCTACTACCGTATTTGTTGTGGGTGGGGAGGGAGTGGTACTTCGCTCCACCAACACAGGCCTTGGCTGGACCGAAATCACCACACCGGTTCAAAGTGCCCTGAGCGATGTCTGGTTCAAGAACCAGAGTGACGGATTTGCCGTCGGGGCTGTCGGCGTCATCCTGCGCACCACCAATGGCGGAAATTCATGGTTCGAGGTTCCATCAGGAACAACACTGAACCTGTACTCAATCTCGTTTACAGGTTCTCAGGTCGGTGTGATTGCGGGGTTTAGAGGAACGATTCTCAAGACAACGGATGGCGGAGCCACATGGGCTCCCCAGTCCAGCGGCGTGCAGGAGTTCCTGAGGGGGGTGCATCTCCTCTCGCCGGATACCGGAATTGCAGTGGGCGATGACGGGTTGATTCTCAAGACAACCGATGGAGGACTCACCTGGGGTGTTCGTAGCAGTGACTTAGCAACAGCGTTGCTTGATGTGGTGTTTATTGATGAAGAAGTTGGATATGCTGTTGGGGATGCTGGTGTCATCCTCAGGACGTCGGATGCGGGAGAGAGTTGGCTACCGCAGGTGAGTACTGTAGGAGTAACTCTGTGGAATATATGGTCAGGGAACGGCATGATCGCAGTGGTGGGTAACGACGCGACAATATTGAGGACCTCAAACGGAGGGGCCACATGGGAAGATCAAACCAATGGCGCGCCAGGTCATCTCTATGGCGTCTGGTTTGCCAATGCTGACACTGGTGTTGTGGTAGGGGACGGAGGTACGATCCTTCGGACGACAACGGGAGGGAGATAGTTAGCTATTTATTTCCGTACACCCGCTCGTGGATGATCCGAATCCCGTCCAACACGAGGGAAGGTTCGCAAACTTCTATCACCTGAGTATAGCGCGCGACCACCGAAGAAAGCCCTCCCGTGGCGATCACCCGGGCATCGATTCCCAATTCCTTTCTGATCCTCCTTACCATTCCCTCCACGGCATCCACCGCTCCGAACATGATTCCGGCCTGCATGCTCGAAACAGTTTCCCGCCCAATCACCTGCTCGGGGAACTGAAGTTCAATCTTCGGAAGCTTTGCCGCCCGGCGGTGGAGTTCTGCTGCCGCAGATTCCAATCCCAACGTGATCACACCCCCAAGATAGTCGCCCGTCCCGGATACCACATCATACGTCGTCGCCGTTCCGAAATCGATAATGATGAGGGGGCCGCCGTATTTCTTGTACCCGGCGATTGCGTTGCAGAGTCTGTCTGCGCCAACCGCAGTAGGGTCTTTGTAGTGAATGGTTATACCCAGATCGAGCGATGCGGTGACATTCATTGGAGTGACGTTAAGGTACTTCCGTGCCATCGAATCGAAGATATCGGTCAGGTCCGGTACGACAGATGAGATGCCAACACCTTTGATTGTGGAAGGCGAAACACCTGCCCCTGCGCAGAAGCTCTTGATCACCAACCAGTACTCATCCGAAGTGCGATGACCGGAACTAGTCATCCGCCAGTCCGCGGCAAGGCGTTCGCCTTCAAAGACACCGAGAACGGTGTGGGTATTACCAATATCAATGGCAAGAAGCATCGGAGCGGTCTAGGCGGGTCTCGAATGTACGGCGACTGAAGACGTTATGCATCCATACCAACAATGGTGACGTCTCCGGCGAAGAGGGTCTTTTCAGCACCTTCTGATTGGAGAATCAAGCCTCCGTCACGACTGAGGCCTTTCACAACCCCGGAAATGAGGTTTCCCTGTTGCGATACCGAGATGGGCTTGTTGATCATTGTTGAGCGGGAAAGCCATTGTGGTAGGATCGATTGAAAACCTGTCGATGAAACTCCTGCGTAAGTACTTTCCAGAATGAGTAGCGACTCGCGGAACAACATAGTCCTTTCAATTTCTTTCCCTGAGGACAGACGGAGCGACGTCGCCTTTGGGGCAAGCTCGCCGGCGAAACTCTGTTGGTTGACGTTGATTCCGATACCGATGACCACATACTCCACCTGATTCTGCTTGATGGATCCTTCAATCAGAATTCCTGCCACCTTCTTCTTGTCTATGAGGAGGTCGTTCGGCCACTTGCATTCCACTTTCAGACCGGTTGTCCTCTCTATGGCCTGGGCAAGGGCAACCGCCACGTAGAGAGGCAGCAAGTTAAGGGAATCAGGGTTGACCTTGGGCCGGAGGATAATTGAAAAGGTAAGATTCTCGTTTGGATTTGCTTGCCAAGTTCTTCCCAAACGCCCCCGTCCGGCTGTCTGCTGCTCCGCAATTACGACCGTTCCTTCGACGGCGCCCACTCCAGCAACGGCTTTTGCACAATTATTGGTCGAATCGATTGTATCAAACGTATAAATCTTGTTCCCAAAGACGCGAGTCTTCAGCCCCTTACGAAGAGTTTTTTCGGAGTACATTCTCTAGTCTCGCTATGAGATGAGCGGAAAAAAAATCTGGGGGTCCCAAAACCTTGCCTAGCTGGGACTGGGAATCTCGGTGAGTGGTGTTTTCATCCAGAGTCATGGGGGGATCTAGTTGCTCTCAAAGCCAGCAGGATGATACTTAAATGACATAGGAAAGTCAAGACCGATTCCATGCTGTTCTGACAGTGTTTCAAAGAAAATTGCCACAATTGCCTGTGTTTCATGCCATGATGACGCAAGAAAAATCCTAGCTTCTTCATACCCCGACCCTGATTAGATCGTAAGTTGTTGATTCATCGAATGTTAAACACTGAATTCGGAAGATCATAGACTCTGGCATGGGTCTTGGGTCACTCTAAGGCAAAATCATGAGTCAGCGGGGGGCTCAAAGTGGGGTTGCCCTGTGACCGAACCAGAAAACAAAGGAGTGATTCATTATGGGTAAGATTATTGGAATTGATTTAGGAACAACCAACTCAGTTGTCGCCGTCATGGAGGGAAATGACCCTGTCGTGATTGCTAATTCCGAGGGTGGAAGGACGACGCCATCTGTCGTTGCATTTGCGAAAAACGGGGAGCGATTGGTGGGTCAGTCTGCGAAACGACAGGCTGTAACGAATTCTGAGAATACTGTTTTCTCGATTAAACGGTTTATGGGTCGGTTCTACGATGAAGTGAACGAGGAAATGAGGCTCGTTCCGTACAAAGTTGTCAGGGGCGATAACAACACGGCGCGTGTGCAGGTTGGGGATAGGGTCTATTCACCACCGGAAATAAGCGCCATGATCCTTCAGAAAATGAAGCAAACAGCAGAGGATTATCTTGGTCAGAAGGTGACCGAAGCAGTCATAACAGTCCCTGCGTACTTCAACGATGCCCAGAGGCAGGCGACCAAGGAGGCGGGCGAAATCGCTGGGTTAACTGTCCGAAGGATCATCAACGAGCCCACAGCCGCAGCCCTTGCCTATGGGCTTGACAAGAAAAACAAGGATCTCAAGGTTGCGATTTATGATCTGGGAGGCGGGACATTTGATATCTCCATCCTCGAACTAGGAGATGGTGTGTTTGAGGTAAAGGCTACGAACGGTGACACCCATCTGGGGGGCGACAACTTCGATCAGCGCATTCTGGATTATATGGCGGACGAGTTCAAGAAACAAGAAGGAATCGATCTCCGGAAGGATCCTATGGCGCTTCAGCGGTTGCGGGAAGCCGGAGAAAAGGCGAAAATGGAGCTTTCCACTTTAAATCAAACGGAGATCAACCTCCCGTTCATCACTGCAACAGCAGATGGCCCCAAGCACCTGAACATGAATCTGACTCGAGCAAAGTTTGAGCAGTTGGTGGATGATCTGATTCAGCGGACGTTGAAACCGACCGAGCAGGCCCTGAAGGACGCCGGACTTATACCGAATCAGATCGATGAAGTGATCCTCGTCGGTGGTATGACCCGTGTTCCGAAGGTGCAGCAACTTGTCAAGGACGTTTTTGGTCGCGAGCCTCACAAGGGCGTTAATCCTGATGAGGTTGTTGCGGTCGGGGCGGCAATCCAGGGCGGTGTGCTCGCTGGCGACGTAAAGGATGTCCTCTTGCTGGACGTGACACCACTTTCGCTCGGTATCGAGACGTTGGGGGGGGTCATGACCAAGCTGATCGATGCCAATACTACGATCCCAACCCGCAAGAGCGAGGTCTTCTCCACAGCATCGGACAGCCAGCCGTCAGTTGAGATCAACGTGCTTCAGGGCGAGCGGCCGATGGCGGTGGATAACAGGACTCTTGGGAGATTCCATTTGGACGGCATTCCACCTGCACCCCGCGGAGTTCCGCAGATCGAAGTTACCTTCGACATTGATGCCAACGGGCTGCTCCACGTATCTGCCAAGGACAAGGGGACGGCTAAAGAACAGTCGATTCGTATCACTTCCTCCAGCGGCTTGAGCAAGGAAGAAGTTGAGAAAATGAAGACCGATGCCCAGTCTCACGCTGCCGAGGATAGGAAACGGAAAGAAGAGATTGACACCAAGAACCAGGCGGATAACCTTGCTTTCCAGACTGAGAAGCAATTGAAGGAGTTCGGGGAAAAACTCAACGCAGAGACCAAGGGCAAGGTGGAGAGCGCTAATGAGCGGCTGAAAGAGGCCATCAAAGGTGGCAACATCAGCACCATCAAGAATGCAATGGAAACCTTGAACAATGCGTGGAACGAGGCTTCCAGCCAGATGTATCAGCAGGCAACCTCAGGTGGTCAGGGTGGTCCCCAGGCAGGTCCCCAAGGTGGCCCGACAGGCGGTGCTTCCAAGGCCGATGAAAAGAAGGTCGAAGACGCACAATTCGAGGTGGTCGACGATAAAGACAAGAAGTAAATCATAGTGGGTGGCAACCGGCGGCCTCGAGCCGTTGATGTAACACCCTGATGAATCTCCGCCTATATGGATCGGAGATGCGTAAAGGCGAGGCGACCCCTCGCCTTTTGTTTGAGAAAGCGCTGACATGGATCTCACGGGCGTGATCATTGGCGTGATTCTTATCGGACTTGCACTCCTGCTACTGCTTGCCATTGCCAGTGGTCGGATGTCAGGTAAGGGAAGTAGTGCTGCATCAATTACCGCATTCCATGATATGCAGCCCAGGAACAAGCAGAACGCCGCTGAGGTCATTGTCGAACAGAAGGCAGGGAAGAAACTGGAAGAACAGAAGAGTGGTGAGGGAACGGACGAAGAGAAAACAACGGAGGAAAAAGAGAGATTATGAACTTCAACAAATTTACAATCAAATCACAAGAGGCGGTACAGAACGCCCAGGAAATCGCATCGAGCTATGGCAACCAATTCATCGAGTCCGAGCATCTTCTTGCGGCACTGATGCAGGATTCGAGCGGGACCGTCGTTCCCATTCTGCAGAGGGTTGGAGCCAATGCGAACTACATCAAGATTAAGCTGAGTGAAATGATGGAGAGACTTCCCAAAGTCAGTGGAGCGGGGCTGGGTAACCAGTCCATCTCCCAGACATTGGGTAGAATATTGGAGAACGCATACCAGCAAGCGGGCCACCTCAAGGATGAGTACATTAGTACTGAGCATCTTCTGCTTGCGATTGTGGAATCGAAGGAATCGAATGCAGGCAAGCTGTTGCGGGACCAGGGTGTAACTACCGACGACATCTACAAGGTCCTCAAGGAAATCCGTGGCTCGCAACGCGTGACAGACCAGCACCCCGAGGACAAGTACCAGGCGTTGCAGAAATTTGGGCGTGACTTGAACAACCTTGCCCAAAAAGGGAAGCTGGATCCGGTCATCGGTCGGGATGAGGAGATTCGTCGTGTGCTCCAGGTGTTGTCTCGTCGGACCAAAAACAATCCCGTGCTCATCGGCGAGCCCGGTGTTGGCAAGACCGCCATCGCAGAAGGCATTGCATACAGGATTGTTCAGGGCGATGTGCCTGAAACACTGAAGAGCAAGCGGATCGTTGCTTTGGACATGGGATCGCTTGTGGCAGGGACAAGTTTTCGTGGTCAGTTTGAGGAGCGCCTCAAGGCGCTGCTGAAAGAAGTGGAAGAGTCCAACGGTGAGATCATTCTTTTCATTGACGAGTTGCACACGCTCGTTGGCGCCGGCGCGGCACAAGGATCGGTGGATGCCGCCAACATGTTGAAACCGGCCCTCGCCAAAGGTGAACTCCGGGCCATCGGTGCTACCACAATCGATGAGTACAGGAAACACATTGAAAAGGACCCCGCACTGGAACGGCGCTTCCAGCCGGTCCTCGTCGATGAGGCCAGCGTGGAAGACACAATCTCGATTCTGCGCGGCCTGAAGGAACGGTACGAAGTGCATCACGGGGTTCGAATCACCGACGGCGCCATTGTTGCAGCGGCGCAGTTGAGTCACCGGTACATCTCTGACCGGTTCCTCCCGGACAAAGCCATTGACCTCGTCGACGAGGCGGCCTCTAAGCTGAGAATCGAAATAGACTCCATGCCGGAGGAACTTGATGCCGTGGAACGCAAGGTAAAGCAGCTCGAAATCGAACGGGAAGCGATGCGACGAGAAAAGGACGAAGGGTCCAAGGAAAGACTCGTCGCCATCGAACAGGAGATCGCGGAACAGAACCAGATTCGAAGTGAACTCAAGGCTCACTGGCATGTGGAGAAGGATCTGATTCAATCCATCCGAAAAATGAAGGAAGAGATTGAACAGGCAAAGCTGGAAGCGGAGAAGAAGGAGCGGGAAGGAGACCTGGGCCGCGTTGCGGAACTCCGGTATGGCGTCATCCGCAATCTCGAGAAGCGAATCAATGAAGCATCGCTAAACCTTCAGGATGTCCAGCGGGACAGAAAGATGCTGAAGGAGGAAGTCGACGCGGAGGACATTGCCGGGATTGTTGCGCGGTGGACGGGAATCCCAGTCTCTCGTATGTTGGAAAGTGACCGCATTCGATTGCTCCATCTGGAAGACCGACTGCGGGAACGTGTGATTGCGCAGGACGAGGCAGTGCGTGCAGTGAGCGATGCAATCCGGCGTTCACGCGCGGGTCTTCAGGATGAGAAACGGCCCATTGGCTCGTTCATCTTCCTTGGCAGTACCGGCGTCGGGAAAACCGAGTTGGCGCGTGCCCTTGCGGAGTTTCTCTTCAACAATGAGAATGCCATGGTACGTATCGACATGAGCGAATACATGGAAAAGTTCTCCGTCTCGCGACTGATCGGTGCGCCGCCGGGCTACCTTGGATACGATGAAGGAGGTCAGTTGACAGAGGCGGTACGCAGGAAGCCGTACTCTGTCGTGTTGCTCGATGAGATTGAGAAGGCGCATCCGGATGTGTTCAATGTTCTCCTGCAGGTGTTGGACGAAGGACGACTCACCGACAGCAAAGGTCGTACGGTAGACTTCAAGAACACAATCATCATCATGACGTCAAACCTCGGATCCCAACTGATCTGCGAGAGGATGACATCAGACTTTAAGGATAACGAGCCGTGGGATCGTGTTTTTGCCGATCTCCGGCAGGAGTTGCACCAGCTTCTTCGACAAACCGTCAGGCCTGAATTCCTTAACCGGATTGACGAAATCATCGTTTTCAAACCACTGAATGCAGACGACATCCGCCGGGTGGTCGGGCTCCAACTCAAGCGAGTGGAAGAGCTGCTTCAGAAAAAAGGGATCACCATTGAAGTAACCGACGAGGCAAAGGACTGGATTGCCAAACTCGGATACGACCCAACGTTTGGTGCCCGCCCTCTCAAACGGGTGATTCAAAAGCACATCATCAACGTCCTTTCGCAGAAGATCCTTCTTGGGGAATTCTCCGAGGGAGATGCAATATTTGTTGGGTTGGATAAGCAGGGTTTGATTGAGTTTGTGAAGAAACTCACGTCGGAACTCGTTCAGTAACCTGTGTCTGAGCTAAAACCATCATTCTCTGCAGTCGTGGGGCTGTGATTCAGAAGGTACGCTGGGTCACAGTCCTCTTTTCTTCATTGCTTTCAGAAGGTCTGTTTAGTACCTTTTCCCCGTAGCAACGCTCGCCGATTCACACTCAAAGGACTTTTGCATGATCTCACTGGTTGTCCATGGAGGGGCATGGGATATTCCAGATGACCTGGTGGAGGCCCACCGAGAGGGTGTCCACCGCGCGTTGAAGGCAGGCTGGTCCATTTTACACAAGGGAGGGACCGCTGTCGATGCGGTGGAGAGCGCAATTATGATGATGGAGGACGAAGATACGTTTGATGCTGGGCGCGGATCCTTCATCAATGCCGCAGGAGAAATCGAACTCGATGCCAGCATCATGAACGGCAAGACATTTCAGGCTGGTGCGGTGGCTGCCGTTCAGAATGTCAAGAACCCGATCCGACTCGCCCGGAAGATCATGGAGGAGAGTGAGCACATTCTCCTCGTCGGGATGGGAGCAACACGGTTTGCCCGTGAACATGGGGTCCGAACGTGTGGCCAGGATGATTTGATTACGAACCGCGAGTTGGAACGGTGGAGGGAAGCGCAGGGGAGAAAGCAATATTCCACGAAGGAGGCTTTCAGACGAAAGAAAGTGCCGGTGGATACAGTAGGTGCGGTAGCGCTCGACCATCATGGCAATCTCGCTTCCGGTACTTCGACTGGAGGGACGCCGAACAAATATCCGGGTCGCGTTGGGGACTCTCCTCTGATCGGCTGCGGCACGTACGCAGACAATGCAGTCGGTGCCGTTTCCACAACAGGATGGGGTGAAGCGATGATCAAAGTGGTAATGGCAAAGACGGTGATCGATTTGATGGATCGAAACGGTGGGGATCCGGACAAGGCGGTACGCGATGGATTGAAGATCCTTGAGCGAAAAGCGGATGGGTACGGCGGTCTGATTGCCATTAACAACGAAGGACAGATCGGGATATCCTACAATACCCCGCGCATGGCTCGAGCGCTTATGACTTCCGAACTCAAGGCCCCGCTGATCGCCATCTGATACGATAACATCATGAACGCACTAGTCCGGCTCTCGGTTTTGAGTCGGACTTTCTTTATTTTTGGGTATGCAGAAGTCTTCGCTCATCGGACATACGATCGAACTTCTTGATGCGATTGGCTCAACGACCCAACCTGCGGATGGTGTAGTCAAGGAGTTCTTTCGGGCACGCCACTACCTTGGTTCCAAGGACCGACGCTTTATCACAGAAGCAATCTATGGGATGCTGCGGCACTTCCGATTGATTGACATTGTGGGGTCTGAAGTGTTGCGCCAATACGCACACGCGCTACCGCTTCGGCGTCCTGCCATTGTGGACTACGCGGCCTATGCCGTCAGAATTCTCCGCGAAGACCCGGGGTCGGCACATGATGGCATTGCCGGCCTCTGGCGCGTGTATATGCCAGAGATCAATTGCATGGATGCGCTTACAACAATGGCAACCGTTGTCCCAGCACCACCAATGTCGGCAAACCCGGTTGCGCATCTCGGGATCATCCATTCCTTTCCTGATAGGATCGTGAAGGAGTGGGTTGATCGTTTCGGAGCAAGTGAGGCCGAAAAACTTTGTAAGGCGTTGAACGGTCCTGCACCAACGACCATTCGGGTTAACACGCTGAAGACAACAGTCGACGAATGCCAGAGACGTCTGGCGAACGAAGGGGTTACAACGACAAGAACCACGCTCTCCCCGTTTGGCCTCAAACTGGAGAAGCGCATTAATGTCAACGCCCACCCGTCGTACAAGGAAGGACTCTTTGAAATGCAGGACGAGGGGAGCCAGCTTCTGTCCATGTTACTGAACGTCCGACCGGGTCAAACCGTTGTGGACGCTTGTGCTGGTGGAGGTGGGAAGACGGTGCACCTTGCCGCCCTCATGAACAACACGGGTGTGTTGATCGCAATGGACGCCGACGAAAAGCGGCTGTCCAACATCCGCCCCCGACTCCAACGTGCGGGTGTTACCTGCGCCCGGCTCTATAGAAGTGGGTATGAGGAGAATGAGATTCGGTCACTCACCGCGCAGATGGACGCCGTCTTGGTTGATGCCCCTTGTACAGGTGTAGGTGTCTTTCGCCGTAATCCTGGCGCGAAGAGAACGTTCACGTCAGGGTTCGTGGAAAGTGTTGCGAAGACCCAGAGCAGTATCCTGGAGAGTTATTTCACTCTCGTTCGTGCGGGGGGAGTGCTTGTGTATTGCACCTGCACCTTGTTGAGACAGGAAAACGAGGATCAGATGGAACTCTTCCTCCGCGATCATCCGGAGTTCACGCTGGCCTCAGCACCGGAGATTCTCGTGAATCAGGGCGTCCAGGTTGAGACCGGCTCCCCCTACCTCACACTCCTTCCGCATACCACCACCACCGACGGATTTTTTGCCGCGGTGTTAGAACGAACCATGTGACCTTAAGATGTGCGTTGATTGTGAACGTCGATTTCTCTACCTTGTGTGCAACATGCACATGGAGATTGGTACATGAAGCTTCTCTCAGCACTCACCCTGTTTCTCACTCTTCTTTGTATTGGATGCAGCAGGCCTCCGCCGGAAGAGACATTCATGAAAGCGGAGGATGCTCTGAAGTCAGGCAATGTTCCACTTGCGATTGAAAGCTACGCTCAGGTTGTGAGTGATCACCCCGGCAGCCCTCTGGCAGAGCAAGCGACGTTCCGGATTGCGGCGGCGCAGCACAATGAGATGCGTAACTACCAGGCAGCCATCGGTTCGTACCAGCGCTATGTCGAGATGTACCCTGATGGAGAGAAGGCTCCTACAGCACTCTTCCTGACCGGGTTCCTCTACAACAATGAGCTGCATAAACTGGATAGCGCCGCGATGGCATACCATCGGTTCCTGGAGAAATATCCGCAGCATGAGATGGCGGTCTCGGCGCAGTTCGAGCTGGACAACCTGGGCAAATCACCGGATGAGCTCCTCCCGAAACCCCAGGTCACTGAGCAGTCCCCTCCCAAATCTTCATCGAAGAAAACTGCCGGGAAGAGCGGCAAAAACTAGTGGAAGAGAGCTACCGGCAGTATCTTCAACCCCATGTTGTCTCCAAGCTGGCAAACATGGAACTGCGCGCCCGTCTTGTTGTGGAGGGATTTATCACCGGACTCCACAAGAGTCCGTACCATGGGTTCAGTGTCGAGTTTGCAGAGCACCGGCAGTATATGCCGGGGGACGAGATTAAACACATCGATTGGAAGATCTACGGGAAAACCGATCGGTATTACATTAAGCAATACGAAGAGGAGACGAACCTTAAATCGTACATCATCCTCGATGCAAGCCGTTCCATGTCGTACGCTTCGGAAGGGAACATCTCCAAACTGGACTATGCCCGGTATCTCGTGGCGTCATTGTCCTATATGATGATCAAACAGCAAGATGCAGTCGGGCTTGCCGTGTTTGACGAACAGATCACCAACTACCTTCCCCCCCACGCCACCTCGGGATACCTCCGCCAGATACTCGTCGCGCTGGAGCGACTGACACCCGGCAAGCAAACCGGGGCGGGGAGGTCTCTTCACCAGGTTGCCGATAGGATCAGGCGCCGTGGCCTTGTGGTGATTGTCAGCGACCTGCTGGACAATCCGGACGAGGTGATTGCTGCATTGAAGCACTTTCGTCACAAGAAGAACGAAGTCATCGTCATGCAGGTGCTGGATCCGTTGGAGCGGAGCTTCGCCTTCGGTGAGGAGGCGTTGTTTAAGGATCTGGAAACAACCGAGCAGATGATGACGCAGCCGTGGCAAATTCAGAATGCGTATCGCAGTGAAATGACAGCATTTCTCGATCGGTACAAGAAAGAGTGCCGTGAACATTACGTGGATTACGTCTTGATGGATACAAAGACACCGTTTGATACTGCGCTGTTTGAGTATTTGAACAAAAGGGAGAGGTTGGGGTAATCCGGCGCCGTGGTCAATGGAGAAACCTCTTCACGTTCTCTTTCTGTCCTCCGTAGTAGTCTTCAATGCACGTGCGAACCCCATCGGCTTTCATCGATGGGTTTTGTGTTTCCGGGCTATCGTTTGAAATTCGGCTCCGTTTGTAGTATGTTATGTGATGAAACGATCGTCAACGCAGCAGAGTATGTCCAACCAGCAACATCCGTCCCAACACGCCGACACAAACCAGGATTGCATTGTCATCCGTGGCGCCCGCGAGCATAATCTCAAGAACATCGATGTCGACATCCCACGCAACAGCCTTGTCGTGATAACCGGGCTCTCCGGATCCGGCAAGTCCAGCCTTGCGTTCGATACAATCTATGCTGAAGGGCAGCGCCGCTATGTGGAGAGCCTCTCCGCCTACGCTCGGCAGTTCCTGGATGTAATGGAACGTCCCGATGTGGATTATATCGAGGGCCTCAGTCCGGCGATCTCCATCGAACAGAAGACGGTCAGCCACAACCCTCGCTCCACGGTCGGTACTGTTACGGAGATCTACGACTACCTCCGGCTTTTGTTTGCGCGGGTCGGGACGCAATACTGCTACAATTGTAGTCGGAAAGTGCAGAAGCAGACAACCGACCAGATCATCGACAGCATCATGAGATTCCCCCCCGGAACGAGAATCAACATTCTTGCGCCGGTGGTGAAGGGAAGGAAAGGACATTATCGGGAGTTGTTTGAGGAGATCGTCCGGGATGGATTCATCCGCGTCAGGGTGGACGGATCTGTTCGTGAGATCCAGAAGGGAATGCAGCTTGATCGGTACAAGGTCCATAACATAGAGATCGTCGTGGACCGGATTGTCGTGAAGAAAGAAGGACGGGCACGAGTTGCCGACTCGGTGGAAGTAGCCCTGAAGTTCGGATCGGGTGTCCTGATCGTGAGCCAGGAGGGTGTAGGTGCTTCGGATCCTGATCCTCCGGAAACAAAAAGGAAGGGGACGGCGCGCTCCTCCCCACGAACTCCCCGTTCGTCGACATCGCTGGGAGATACGCTGTTCAGTAGACATCTTTCTTGTGGCTATTGCTCCATCAGTTATGAGGAGCCTGCGCCCAATTCTTTTTCGTTCAATTCCCCCTACGGCTCCTGTCCAACATGCAACGGTCTCGGCGAGATTAAGGAACTGGACTTGGAGCTCATCATTCCGGATGAAGATCTCTCCATCAACAACGAAGGGATCGCGCCGCTGGGGAAACCGCGCCAGACCTGGGCATTCAGTCAGATAAAAGCGGTGGGGAAGAAGTATGATTTCGATTTCGATACCCCCATCAGGAAATTCTCCCGGCGGGCGAAGGAGGTGCTTCTTCACGGCGGTGGCGATGAGAAATTCGAAATCGAATACAGATTTGCCAGTGGGCGGACGGTTACCTACAAGCACCGCTTTGGCGGCGTGCTCGACATTCTGAAACACTATTATGACGACACCGGCTCGAATAATATCCGCGAGTGGGTCGAAGCGTACATGAATACCCATCCCTGTCCGGCCTGCAATGGGGGCCGGCTGAAGAAGGAAAGCCTGGCCATTAGGCTTCAGGATGCGGATACACAGGTCGTGTACAACATCCACGACATAGTGAATCTTTCGATCACGGCTGCCGACCGGTTTTTCCGGGACCTAAAATTGACCGAGCGGCAGATGGTGATTGCGACGCAGGTGCTTAAGGAAATCCGGCAGCGGATCGAATTTCTCTTGAACGTTGGGCTCGATTATCTCACTCTCGACAGGCCCGCGCGCACACTCTCGGGTGGCGAAGGGCAGCGGATTCGACTTGCAACGCAAATCGGCTCCCAACTTGTTGGAGTCCTGTATATTCTCGACGAACCAAGCATCGGGCTACACCAGCGGGACAACCGCAAGCTGATTAGCTCGCTGAAGCAGTTAAGGGATCTCGGCAACACGGTCCTTGTTGTGGAACACGACAAAGAGATGATCGAAAGCGCGGATTATGTTGTGGACCTTGGACCGGGAGCAGGTGAACACGGCGGTCATCTCGTCACTGCCGGCGCGCCGCACGGACTCGCGCTGAGCAGGCCAACACACGATGGCCGTGAACTTCTGTCGTACACCGCACAGTATCTTCAAGGTAAGCGGACTATCCCCATCCCGCAGGAACGAAGGAAGGGAAAGGGGAAGTCCGTTGTGCTGGAAGGGGCCTCGGGGAACAACCTGAAGAGCGTCAAGCTTGCACTCCCGCTAGGGAAACTTGTCGCGGTTACCGGTGTAAGCGGCTCCGGGAAGTCATCTCTTATTTCGGAAACGTTGTTCCGGATACTATCAAGGAAGTTCTACAAGTCCAAAGTAGTTCCACTCCCTTACAAGAAAATTGCCGGCGTTGAACATATCGACAAAGTGATCGAGATTGACCAGACGCCCATCGGACGAACACCCCGTTCAAATCCTGCGACCTACACCGGATTATACACTCTCATTCGTGACCTCTACACGCAGATGCCGGAGGCGAAGATCCGCGGTTACAAGCCCGGCAGGTTCAGTTTCAATGTCCCTGGCGGACGGTGTGAAGCGTGTGAAGGCGATGGTGTGAAGAAGATCGAGATGAACTTCCTTCCTGATGTCTATGTTCTCTGCGATGTGTGCAAGGGGAAACGGTACAATAGGGAAACATTGCAGGTTCTCTACAAAGGGAAGTCGATTGCCGACATTCTGAATATGACCGTCGAGGAGGCGGCAGGCTTCTTCAGCGAGATCCCCGGTCTTCAGAGAAAGCTGCAGACGTTGCACGACGTTGGTCTTGGGTATATCCGTCTGGGCCAGCAGGCAACAACATTGAGTGGTGGCGAAGCACAGCGCGTGAAGCTATCCACGGAGCTTTCCAAAGTGGGCACTGGCGACACGCTGTATATCCTCGATGAACCCACGACCGGCCTCCACTTCGAAGACATCCGTATGCTGCTGGATGTGCTGAACAGGCTTGTTGAGAAAGGCAACACCGTGCTCGTAATCGAACACAACATGGATGTCATCAAGACGGCGGATTGGGTGATCGACCTTGGTCCGGGCGGCGGTGATGCTGGGGGATGTGTTGTTGCGGAAGGAACGCCGGAAGAGGTCTCCGACGCAAAAGACTCAGCTACGGCAGAGTTCATCAGGGCGGAGTTGCAGCCGGATTGAAACAGGTCGATGGCCTCTTGCCCCCTCCCTGTTTGTGGTAGTGGGTCAGTTTGATTCTACGTTCGCAAGAACGTCACCCTGAGCCCCGACATGTTATGTCGGGGAAGGGTGAAAGGCGCCCACTCGACAGGCTTTCCCGACTTTGTCGGGACTCA
>DASRUE010000049.1:0-4659 GCA_035687895.1 Bacteroidota bacterium
CAGTTCAACTACGAGCGGATCAAGGGATTCAATTCCGAGTTCACCTGGCAGGTCTCGCATCTGAAGAACCCAAGGGAGCTGGTCCCCGGAACCGTCATGCCGAACTTCAATTTCTCCAGCGCCGACGCACAAGCTCTGGCCATGCTCGTCATGAGCTGGAAGAAGAAGAACATTCCTGTCGACTACATCCCCGGCCACAACTTCCGTGACGTGCCGACGCCCGAGGAACGAGAGAAAGAAGAGCGGATGCTCAAAGGCCCCGGCTCGTTCTTCGTGAAGAAGAACTGTTTCGTCTGTCATTCGGTTTCCACGCTCGGTATTGACGCGGCAGCGCAGATCGGGCCGGACCTCGCCATCGCCGTAGAGGACGTCCAGTCACGTTTCGGACGCACGCTGGATGACTTCCTCGCCAAGCCGACAGGAACGATGGAAGTTGTCCTTTCGACTATGATCATCCTGACAGACGAAGAACGGAAGGAAGCGATTGAGAAATTGCGTTTCGCATACGAGTTGAAGCAACAGCAGAAGAAGGATTCCGTCAAGATCGTCACAAAAAAATAACCCATACCATCACAAAGGAGCTCATATGAAATCACCACTCACGCTGTTGGTTGTCCTTGCAACTCTTGCCGCTCTCCTGATCGGATGCGGCGATGACAAGAAAGGCCGCGGTTCGTCCGGCAGGTCGGACGTTCGTTCCGACGTCCAGGATGCCGCTGTTAAGACCTATGTTGCTCCCGGCGACATGGACGAGTACTACATCTTCAAATCCGGCGGACATTCCGGGCAGGTCTACATTTACGGCATTCCATCCATGCGTCATCTTGCAACCATTCCGGTTTTTACCCCCTACCCGGCCACCGGCTACGGGTTCGACAAGGAGAGTAAGGACATGCTTGGCGGGTTCACGTGGGGCGATGCCCATCACCCGTCACTCAGTGAAACCAATGGGGATTACGACGGACGGTGGCTCTTCATCTCCGACAATGCGAACAACAGAATGGCGCGCATTGATCTGAGAGACTTCAAGACCAAGGAAATCCTCGGCCCATTGCCGAACGTCTCGGGCAACCATTGTTCGTCATTCACTACCGAAAACACCGAGTACATTCTTGCCGGTTCGCGATTCTCCATTCCCCTTCCCAAGGGAACGTTTGAGAAGGTGGAGGATTACGCAACGAAGTTCAAAGGGATCGTGGCAGGAATTTCGATCGATCCGCAGAGCGGCAAGATGACGCTCGGATGGGAAGTCCTGATGCCGCCATTCAACTACGATCTTGGTGATGCGGGAAAAGGTCCGAGTGCCGAGTGGGGATTCTGGACATGCTATAATGCGGAGCGTGCCACTGGCAAGCTTGAAGTCACTGCATCTCAGAAAGACCGCGACTATGTGGCTGCTGTGAACTGGAAGAACGCCGAGAAGGCCATCAAGGACGGCAAGTTCAAGATGATTGGCGGAACCAAAGTAATCGATCCGAAGGACGTGGAAGGGGTTGTGTATTTGTTGCCGGCGGCGAAATCCCCTCACGGCGTGGACATCAGCCCTGACGGAAAGTACATCATTGCAAGCGGCAAGCTGCAGAGTATCACCACGGTGTTCAATTTTGAGAAGATGATCACCGCGATTCAGAAGAGGGATTTTACGGGGAATGAGGACGGTATTCCCGTATTGAATTACGATGCGGTGAAGGATGCCGAAGTCAACGTGGGCCTTGGCCCTCTCCACACGCAGTTCGACGACAAGGGTTTTGCGTACACTTCTCTCTTTGTGGAGAGCGCGATCGCCAAGTGGAAGTTGGGAACATGGGAGGTTGTTGACAAGATTCCCGTCTCGTATAACATCGGTCACCTCGCTGCGGCCGAGGGGGACACAAAGAACCCGGATGGGAAGTACCTCATCGCGCTGAACAAACTATCCCACGGCCGCCATCTGAGCGTTGGCCCGTCGCAGCCAGAGGCATCGCAGCTCATCGATATCAGCGGCGAGAAAATGTCGCTCTTGTATGATGCGTTCACCGAACCGGAACCACACTATGCGCAGATCATCAAGGCGGACAAGCTGAAACCTATTGAAGTCTACCCGAAGGAAGAGAACAAGCATGCCAAGGCAATCTGGGATATCAAGGATGCGAAGATTGTGCGGAATGGAAAGAACGTCGAAGTGTATATGGTCGCCGTCCGTTCAAGTTTCGAGCCATGGAAGATCGAAGTCAACAAAGGCGACAAGGTCACAATCTATCTGACCAACATCGAACAAACGACCGACGAATTGCACGGCTTTGGACTGAACGAGTACAACATCAACATCGTGGCAGACCCCGGCGAAACGAAGGTCATCGAATTCGTGGCCGATAAACAGGGCGTGTTCCCCTTCTATTGCACGAACTTCTGCTCAGCGTTGCATCAGGAAATGCAGGGATACCTGCTCGTAAAAGGAAGCGGTCCCACAGCATCACGCACCACAGTGGACGCTACTTCACTGGCAGCGAAGTAGAGCACCAACAAGCCCGGCCCTTTCCCCAGCGGGAGGGCCGGGATGGGTGAAAGGACAATAGACATGCAGAAGCTTATCGTCAAGGCGACATCATTCTTCGAGACACCGATCGACCTGAGAAGCCGTTTTCTGGTGATAGTGGCGGGACTTCTTCTCTTGCCGACGTATTTCCTCCCTCTCTGGCGGATGACGCTCTACTCGAACCAGTTCCCGGATGGACTGGTGTTGAACATCTACTCCTACCAATTGGAGGGAGGCAAGAGCCCGAACAGGGATGATCTGAAAGAAATCAATTCACTCAACCATTACATCGGGATGCGGGAATTGAAGGAGGATGATTTCACAGAATTCAAATGGATTCCGTTCGTCATCGGCGGTGTGATGCTGCTGGCATTCCGCGCCACCGTGCTCGGGAAGATGTCCAAGCTCGTAGACCTGTTCGTCTTGTTCACTTACTTCGGGTTATTCTCGATCTGGAGTTTCTATCATAAGCTGTATCTGTATGGTCACGAGTTGGACCCGACAGCGGCCGTGAAGGTCCCTCCGTTCACGCCTCCCCTGTTTGGTCACCGTACCATGGCAAACTTTGAAGTGTACAACTATCCTGATGTCGGGTCGTACTTCATGGCTGCCGTTCCCCTCCTCTTGTTGGGAGCAATGTGGTTGTCCAGGAAGACCTGGATGAAGGAGCGACGTGGATAAGATGAATCGAGACATGTCGCGATGAACCGGCTTCGCAACATACTGGTTGCCGCTGTCGTTACCCACGCAACTGTGTTCTCCCAGACGAATCTTCAGTCGCTCATCAACGGGGCAAGCCGCGGGGATACGATACTCGTCACTCCCGGCACGTATCATGGCAACCTCGTGTTGGACAAACCGCTGGTACTTCGGGGATTGGGTAATCCCGTGGTGCGAGGAGATTCGTCGGGGATTGTGATCACGATTGCGGCAGATTCATGCACGGTCGAAGGCTTCACCATCGAACGAAGCGGCGACAACCTGATGCATGAGGACGCAGGCGTCCTCATCAAATCGAATCACAACACACTCCGCGGGAACAATCTGCGAGACGTTCTGTTCGGCATCTACCTTTTCGAGGCCGATTCGAATCTGGTGGAAGGCAACACCATCGTGGGCCGCTGGAAACCCGACCTCGGCCAGCGCGGCAGCGGCATCCACATCTGGAACTCTCATCACAACAGCTTTATCGGCAACTCGATCACCGAGGCACGGGACGGGTTCTACATCCAATATGCGCACCATACGCTGATCGAACGAAACGAGGCGTTCGGCTTGCGTTATGGTGTGCACTATATGTACGCGGACTCCAACACCTTTACGCGGAACAGATTCACCGACAACGTTGCCGGCGCTGCGATCATGTACTCCCGCGGTATCAGGATGCGCCACAATATCTTCAGCCATAACCGCGGGTTCGCATCGTTCGGTATCCTGTTCCAGGATTGTCACGGCATGATCGCGGACTCGAATGTCGTGTCGGATAACGTGGTAGGTATGTTCTTTGAATCCACCACAATGAACCTCTTCCGCCACAACATTATCGCACAAAACGATGTGGCGCTGCAGATGTTCCAGAATTCTGTCCAGAACACCTTCACCGAGAATAACTTCATCGACAACCTGAGCCCGCTTTTGTTGGTCGGCAAACACACCGGGACACGCTGGAGCTCCAACGGTCGTGGAAATTACTGGAGCGCTTATAGGGGGTACGATGTTGACGGCGACGGCATGGGCGACGTCCCCATGAAGATTCAGAATACATTCCAATATCTCGAAGGGCAGAACGCGAACCTGCGGCTGTATCTCTACAGTCCTGCATCGCAGGCGCTTGCCGCGGCAGCCGAGGCATTTCCCATCATGGCAATCAACAGCGAGATAGATGATCGACCACTCATGACACCCGTTGTTCTGACTTCACTGCCGGCGGTTGTGACCCTCACACAATCTGCCGCTCCACGCACCGCGGGAATCTCCTGGATCAGCCTCCCTCTGGCAGGAGCGCTCCTCCTCGGATTCATATATCATTCCATTGGACGACGAGGTCTCCGATGATCCACGTCGATCAACTGACCAAGCGATACAACCGCTTCACTGCCGTGGAGGATGTCTCCTTTACCGTCAAGGAAGGCGAGGTATTCGCC
>DASRUE010000050.1:0-21930 GCA_035687895.1 Bacteroidota bacterium
GGTCTGTATGAATGCGAAGCTGCTGACCTACCTTGATGGTATTGCGCTTGAGGCTATTCCACTTCTTCAACTCAGACTCCTGAACATCATGTGCCCGGGCAATATCCCACAATGTGTCTCCCTTCTTTACAACATAAACTATCAGTTCGCCGGTCTCACCGGCCCCAGATGCCAGGGTCTTGTCCTTGGGTCGGAGGTCCACTTGTTGCGCTTCAGTGTGAATAAGCAGCTCCTGGCCAACCTTTATGATGGAAGAGCGGAGGTTGTTCCATAGCTTGAGTTGCTTGATCGTTATGCCGTACTGCTGTGCTATTTTCTCCAGCGTGTCCCCTGCTTTTACTACGTAGCGCGATGATCCTTCCGGGAGCGTCTCTTCAGACTCTGCGACCGGGACAGATCGCTTCAAGGTTTTCTCTTTCTCGGCGAACGACATGGCATCGATACCTTGGTAACGTTTCACGTCACCCTTGTCCACCCAGATTGTCAGCGCAGCCCCTGCAAGAATAGGACGTCCGTATGAAAGGTCGTTCCAATTCCGGATATCTGCAGCGCGCACGCCGTACCACTCAGAAATATGTCCAATGGTGTCGCCTTTTTTCACCCGGTAACTGAGCCGCGCCTTATCCTTCTCCCCGTGCGGTACGCTTGCACGGGTAACGGGCCGACCCGATGATTTGTGCGCAGCGAGCGCCTTGGCAATTTTTTGACGTCCAACGCGCTCGCGATCCACAGAAGTAGAAGACACTCTACTCTCACGCATTGCAACAGCACTACTACTTGCGCGTGGAACCGGGATCACGATTGCCCTGCCAACTTTGAGTCGGGTCTTGGCAGTGATATTGTTTGCCTGTTGCACAATCCCCCGTGCAATCCCATATCTCTTTGCGATGGAGGAAGCCGTTTCTCCTCTCCTAACGGTATGAACGAGATAGTTCCTCTTGCTCTCATCCGGAAGCGCGGCGTATTTCTCCTTGAACACACCCATGGTGCCATAAGGAACACGCAGCTCGTAGCCGGACACGCCCGGCGGAGTGCACCATTGCACCAGCTCCGCGTTTAACTCACGCATGGTCTCGCCGTCGGTGTTCGCACATTCTGCAAGCAGGTCGAGGTCCACACAATCGTCCACGGAGACGATCTCGTATTTCAGGGGCTCAGCCGGTTCAATCCCTGCAAATCCATAGTCTGCAGGATTCATCGCAATGATCGTCACGGCAATGAACTGTGGAACATAGTTGCGCGTTTCCCTTGGCAGATGTCGGCGCATCGCCCAAAAATCAGTAGAGCCGCTCCGACGAATGCCTCGGTATACGCGACCGGCGCCAGAGTTGTACGCTGCGAGTGCGAGATACCAGTCCCCGAACTCTTCCTTCAGATCTTTGAGATGGCGTGCCGCCGCCCGGGTCGACTTCTCAAAATCCCTTCGTTCATCAAACCAATAGTTTCCCCCCAGACCATACATCCGCCCTGTTCCCTTCATGAACTGCCAGAGCCCTACTGCCTTCGCCCACGAACGCGCTGCCGGATTCAGGCCGCTTTCGAGCATGGAAAGATACACGATCTCTTCGGGCACTCCCTCCTCTTTCATTATCGTTCGCATCATCGGGAAGTACTTCCCCGACTTGGTGAGCCAGCGTTCCATATGTTCCCGCCCCTTCCCCTGGAAGAACGCTACGTTCTGCTCCACGAGCCGGTTAACCATGAGAGGAATTGTTGTTCCCTGAATTGTCCGCTCGGGCACTCCGGCATCAACCGAATCGATCTGCTCGGTAATCTGGTTCAGCTTCTCGCGAAGGGCAAAGATCGAAGTTTCCGGATTGAGGCTGTCGATCTTTGCAATGTACTGTTCGTAATCTTCAATGACTGCCTTGGAGAGATCGTTGAAGTCACGATTCGTTTCCATCTCGGGGTAGTAACTGAGTGCATTGAGGATGTCGATCGCCTCCTCGAACTGTGTCGCGCTGCGAGCGGAATCTCCGTTTTCCTGTGCTGCCGTTGCAGACAAGTAATGTTGCCGCGCACGCTCCAGCATTTCCGCAATGGCGGAATCCCCGGGCGCGTCAGCTTCCGGTGCATCAACCAAACCAAGAGATGAATCCGCAGAGTAGCCTTCGGAAGAGGCTTGCCCAGCCCGCGCCTGCTGCGGCATTACCGAGGTGTCCGTTGTGGTTTTTTCGGAGGAACAACCGAAAGCAAAGAGTGGAACTAAATAACATACCCGCAGAACGTAACGCGCCATTCTTCCCACCATAGTTATGTCTTCGTACATGTTATCGCTGACATGTAACTGCCTTTCCAAGATACATGTTGAGGCAGGAAGAGTCAAGAAGATTCTTACCCACGGGAAGGAATTGTTGGAGCGTGAGCTCCGGGAAGGTAAGATGGTTTCGCGGAGAAGTCAAAAATATTCTCCGAACGGTCAAAGGGGAATGTTCCCGTGTTTCTTTTTCGGGTTGCTGTCCACCTTGGTATCGAGAAGTTCCAGCGCGCGGACAAGTCGGGGCCGCGTCTGGTCGGGCTCGATCACTGCATCGATGTACCCGCGGCTTGCGGCAAGGTAGGGGTTCGCAAACTTTTCCCGGTACTCCCGCTCTTTCTCGGCCAACGTTTCTGCTTTGTTCGAGGATTTCTCGATCTCCTTCTTGAAGATGATTTCGGCCGCACCCTTGGGGCCCATCACCGCGATTTCTGCACTCGGCCATGCAAAGTTCATGTCGCCGCGGATATGTTTGGAGTTCATGACGTCGTATGCCCCGCCATATGCCTTGCGCGTAATAACGGTGATCTTCGGGACGGTAGCCTCGCAGAACGCGTAGAGCAACTTGGCTCCGTTGGTGATGATCCCCCGCCATTCCTGGTCGGTCCCCGGGAGAAAACCGGGAACATCTTCGAACACAACAAGCGGGATATTGAACGCGTCACAGAAGCGGACGAAGCGCGCTCCCTTTCTTGATGAGTCAATGTCCAGCACACCGGCAAGGACGCCGGGCTGGTTGGCAACAATACCCACGGACCGGCCACCGAGACGGGCGAAGCCCACCACAATGTTTTCCGCGAAATGCCTGTGTACCTCAAAGAAGTCCCCGTCATCCACGACCTTCGAGATCACCTGCTTTATGTCGTACGGCTTGGTGGGATTCTCGGGAATGATCGTGTTGAGGGCCGCGTCTTTCCTGTTCACATCGTCGCGACAAGGCATGGTCGGAGGATCGTCGATGTTGTTCGACGGGAGAAAGCTGAACAGACGACGGATGCTCTGGAGACATTCCACCTCATTCTCACATGCAAAGTGCGCCACGCCGCTCTTCATAGCGTGCGTCATCGCCCCGCCAAGCTCTTCCGCAGTCACTTCCTCGTGCGTCACCGTCTTCACGACATTCGGCCCGGTGACAAACATGTAGCTGGTGTTCTTCACCATCAACGTGAAGTCGGTGATCGCCGGAGAATAGACAGCCCCTCCCGCGCAAGGCCCCATGATGGCGGAAATCTGCGGGATGACCCCCGATGCAAGTGTGTTGCGCAGAAAAATATCCGCATATCCCCCCAGGCTGACCACCCCCTCCTGGATACGGGCACCACCGGAGTCGTTCAGGCCGATGACGGGGCAACCAATCTTCAGCGCGAGGTCCATCACCTTCCCAATCTTTTCCGCATGCGCTTCGGAAAGTGAGCCCCCAAACACGGTGAAATCCTGGCTGAACACACACACAATCCGTCCGTCAATCCGCCCCGTTCCCGTGACAACGCCATCGCCGAGAAAGCGTTGCTTTTCCAGGCCGAAGTCGAACGAGCGGTGCTCCACCAACATATCCATCTCCTCAAGACTCCCTTCGTCCAGCAGGATGTTCAGTCGCTCGCGGGCAGTGAGCTTCCCTTTCTTGTGTTGATCCTCGATGCGCTGTTTGCCACCACCCAACTGTGCAGTCTCCTGCAATGAGCGAAGATGTTCAATGCTATTCTTGGACATGAGAAAAGAATGAGAGTGGCTGAATTCGAACCTGGCTGTGTTTCAATATATCAAAGGTGTGAGGGTTTGTCAATTGAGCAGACCTATACCCAACGCTCGAGTGCGCCTGACTCTTTCAGCTTCTGCCGCTCCCAGTAGACCTGCCCGACAATCCCACCAATCACAAAAACAATAGCAGAGTAGTAGACCCAAATGAGCAGAACAAGGACAAATGCATAGGGGCCATAGATCTTGCTGATGGCCGAAAACTGGGACAAGTATATTGCAAAGAGTTTCCCGGAGATGACCCAAAGGACAGTGGTTGTGATCGTGGAAATGATTCCGGCAATCCTTGGTGGTTTCGTATCGGGAATGTAGCGGTAGATCACGTAGAACATCCAGGCATTGAGCAGAATAATAATGACTGTCGGGATGGATCTGTTGAAGCTCGGAAGATCGAGCACAGCGAGTGCAGGGACGTTCATCATCACCCGCTCCAAAAGAGAGAAAATCCAGATGGCAAGGTTTGAGGCAACAAATAGAACAAACACCAAAACGACGAAACCGACATCATGAAGCAGGCTTGCAAGCAGGCTTCGGGTTCGCTGCAGATGGTAGATTTTGTGGAGGGCGCTGCGTAGAGCATCGAAGAGAGAGGTTCCCGTCCAGATCAGCACAAGAACACCGAAAATACCGAGCGAGGTGCGGTACGCAATGATGTCTGAAATGGCCGTCAGGATCGACTCTTTGATGCTAATGGCAAACGGCTGCGGTGGGAATATCGCGTCAAGGATATCGTTAAGCCGTTCGATCGCAAGCTCGGAAGAGTTTAAGAACGTGCCTAGTGCCGATGCTGACAGAAGCATCAAAGGAACCATCGTCAGGATGCCATTGAACGCGAGCCCTGATGCGAGGAAGAGAATGTCATCTTCAAAGAGTTTCCTGGAGATCGAGCGGATGTAGAACCATCCGGCTTCCATGAGCCGGAGCGCAATCTTGACAGCTTTGATAACGAACTCAATCATCGGTGTGTCGTCCGCGTTGGGAGGCGGAGGCTCCATCAGTAGGCGCGCAGGTGGGCAAATTTCAACATCAAGTGTTTCCGGCCGACGGTGTCAAACTCAACAACAGCGCGTGCGTTATCTCCCCGCCCGTCAATCGCCACGATCCTCCCCTTCCCGAACGATTCATGCATGACACGCGTCCCCACACGTGCGGTGACTACCTCCTGAGATTCATCCTCGTACCGCGGCATGATGTCGGAACGATGCTGCACAGGTTCTTCGGTGGAGGTTCGCCGGTATGGCGTCTTTGCGGTGAACGAGCTGGGTGCCGTCTCCGACACAGGCCGACGGTACGCACCGGTCAGCCGCCGCGGGGAAGTGCTTTCGATATGGAGCACCGATGGATCGATTTCATCGAGGAACCGCGATTTCACTGAGTATCCCAGTTCACCAAAGCGATAACGTGTCAGCGCATACATCAGATAGAGTTTCTGCATCGCGCGGGTGATACCCACATACATGAGTCTGCGTTCTTCCTCCAGTTCATCCTGTTCGAGTGATGAGTTCGAAAGAGGAAACAGACCTTCTTCCAGTCCGGTGATGAATACAACCGGAAACTCCAGCCCCTTTGCAGCATGCAATGTCATCAACGTTACTGCGTTTCGTCCGAACTCCGCCATATCCACGTCTGAAACAAGCGATACTTCCTCCAGGAAATCTTCCAGGCGTGCATCTGTGTGATTGTCGCTGAACTCGCTGAGCGCCGATACCAATTCCTGAATATTCTCCCGCCGTGCAAGAGACTCGGCAGTGTTCTCCTCTTTGAGCGCCTGAAGAAAGCCCAACTCATCGACCAGCGCACGCGTCAGCTCGCTTACCGACATTTCACTCTGCAGCCCGATGTACTTCTTGATCAATGCATGAAATTGTCGGACTGCCCGGATGGCCCTTTCGGTGAGCACGTTGATGATGTACGGAGAGGCGAGCACGTCATACAATGAGAGTGAATGCCTGGCGGCAATCCCCTTGAGCTTCTCGATGGTCGTCTCGCCGATCGCCCGCGCCGGCACATTGATGATCCGGAGCAGGCTTTCCTCATCCTTTGGGTTGGTCAGCACTCTGAGATAGGCGAGGACGTCTTTGATCTCTTTCCGCTTGTAGAATGCCACCCCACCGACGATGATATAGGCAATCCCGTTTCTCCGAAGCGCATCCTCAATAGAGCGGGATTGGGCATTTGTCCGGTAGAGCACAGCGAAGTCCTTCAGATCCAGTTTCTTCCTCCGGGACTCCTCTTCAATCATAGTAACAATCCGGTGTCCTTCTTCCCTGTCGTCGTCGCAGACCACCACGGTGACTGACTCGCCCGCGTGGTTTTGGGTCCACAGGTTCTTGCTGATCTGATGTACATTGTGCTTTATGATTGATTCTGCAGCAGCGAGAATTGTCTTCGTGGAGCGATAGTTTTGTTCAAGGCGGATGACCTTGCAGTCGGGGTAGTCTTTCTCAAATTCCAGAATATTCCTGATGTCGGCACCGCGAAAAGCGTAGATGCTCTGCGCGTCATCTCCCACGACACAAATATTCCGGTGCAGTCGTGCAAGTTGTTTGATCAGCGTATACTGAACACGGTTGGTATCCTGGTATTCATCCACAAGGATGTACTTGAACCAGTGATGGTACCGCTCGAGGATTTCGGGATGTTTGGAGAAAAGCTCGACCGGCTTCAAGAGGAGGTCGTCGAAGTCCATGGCGTTTGATCGGACCAGCTTCTTCTGATACCCCTCAAAGACCTGTGCTGTTCGCTCGGCCATCGGGTCGAATGCTTTCGCTTTGAAGTCCTTCGGGGAAATCATCTGGTTCTTTGCAGCGCTGATGCGCGCCCGGACACCTTGCGGCGAGAATTGTTGCTGGGGAATGTTCAGCGAGTTCATAATCCCCTTAATCAGAGAAAGACTCTCATCGGAATCGTAGATTGAAAAACTCCTTGTGTATCCGAGGTGTTCACATTCTCGCCGGAGGATTCTTGCAAAAATGGAATGAAATGTCCCCATCCAGATGCGATGACTGTCCTTTTGAACGAGCGACGCAATCCTCCCTTTCATTTCGTTTGCGGCTTTATTGGTAAAGGTCAGCGCGAGAATCGAATCAGGCCGTACACCAAGGTGGATCAGGTACGCAGCACGATAGGTGAGCACACGCGTCTTCCCACTCCCCGCCCCTGCGATGACCATGACAGGCCCGTTCACTTCCTTGACTGCTTCACGCTGCACGGGATTGAGTTGATCGAGAAATGACATGGGGCGCGACAAGATGAGTGGACAGCAACGAGAGACTACACCACGATGATAACGAAAAAGATTGGAGAAGGCAAGGAATCGGCGACGCGAGGACGATGGGGACCGGAGGTGGCGGGAGATTTCTCTTGACGGATGATTGAGCGATCAGGCTCGCGTCAAATCATCAAAGCGCCTTCCAGTTTCAAGAGAAACTCCTTCGTCTTGATACCGCTGGAATATCCGACGAGAGATCCGTCCGCGCCGATGACACGATGGCAGGGAACAATGATGGGAATAGGGTTTGCCGCGTTAGCGCGGCCCACAGCTTGAAAGCCTCTGCTCGTACCAAGGCGTTTCGCCAGCTGCTTGTAGCTGATGGTGGTGCCGTACGAAATCTTGGTAAGTTCCTTCCACACTCGCGTCTGAAATGGCGTCCCAATCAGATCGATAGGACAATTGAACTTTGCAAGCTTGCCGTTAAAGTAGCGTATAAGCTGGTCTATCACTTCCTTGTTGCGCGACTTGTTATCCATGACGTCGCTGTCATCGAAGTTCTCCCGGAGCCACCGTAAAAAGTCCTTCTTTGTTTGCCGCGGCACACTGATTTTGCACACTCCCTTGTCCGTGGAGGCAATGTAAATGAGGCCGATCTTGGAATCGAATGAAGTGCAGTACACCATCGGGACGAGATTCCGGTTTGGAGTGTGTGAGTCTCGAAGGAGGATCTCAGAGTACGCCGGACACAGTGAAACGTAGGTGAGTATAAAGAATCGATGTATGAAACGCAAGTGGAATTCGCGCTCTATCCGCGCGGAATACTTGTCGAGTTAGAAGAATGCACGCACCTCAGCGCGCCCCGTGTGCGCAGGTGGACGCCCTCCCTCGCTCCGGCCATCGTAGTTCATTGTTGCCTGAATAAATTCTGTAACGCGGTAATCGAACCCCGCCCGCCATAGCCAGGTTTTCCCCGGAACTCTCCCGCCTGTCAACTCGAAAGGAAAAGTGTCGAGATTTCTTGCGAGAAGTACCTCCTCACGTGAAACCTCTACGCGCGCCTGGCCTGACCCCTGAAATGCATACACCAGGCGAAGCGATTGCGTGTTGAGATCAGCATCGAGCGCCGGCGTAACAAACTTGTCGGTCGAGGTCCCCACCTCGAATTTCAGCCCCAGCTCTACATTCTGTTCCGGGCGATAGGAAAGGTCAAATGCTGTTGTATTGGACAGGATATCACGCAGCCTGTTCGAGGCAACCGCGCTCGATACGCGGTCCACTCTATTAATGTAGTCGATCTGATTGGCGATCTCCCGCACCAGTTGCCAACGCAACCGTATCGACCGCTCACGTAGATAACTCCTTTCAATTCCACCGCTAAAGTTGTTCAGGCCTTTTCGTTGTGAAAATCGAAGACGTGATGAGAATGCAGGTTCACCTTCCATGATATTTACGTCCTGAGTGACCACTGTTGCCCCCGCGATCGTCGTTGAATCTCGTTGGAACCTGCTGAAATGTAGAAGGTAGATCTTGCTCAGGTCTTGCTCATTGCTCTTTTCCTCCACGCGTACGTAGGTTTCAGTCGAAAGGACTGATGCCGCAGCCTGGAACGCACCATCTGCGGGATTTAGGAACAAACGAGGCGATAGCCTGACCCGCATGCTGGTCTTCAGGTCAATCACTGGATACAACTGGTCCGTCGGGAGCGTTATAATAAGATAGTCTCCATCGAACCGTGTTTCTTGAAACTCTTCTGAATCCGCGATACCATTCCCATTCAAATCACCAAGATACCTGTAGTTGCCCGATCCCGGCGTCACTTTGACAAATCCCCTTTCGAGACGCGAAGCCTGCCCGGTAACAACCTCATAGAACAAATCAGTTTCCACACCGCGATTCAAGGGGGTAAATCTCGTCTGATTGCGTACCAGCACTGTTTGAATATCGGACTTGCCCAGCATCTTGAAATGCTGCGAGAATTTTTTCTCTCGCAACGTCACGTCGAGCGAAGAAGAGAGGTTGTTCCAGGCGGCCAGTCGGGCGCCGTATGACTGCGTAAATGACTTCGATTCCCGCACTACAGCCCCATTCGAGAAGATATTGTCCACGCGCCATTCATAATCGCTTGAGAGAGAAAGACCTGCCAGATCCTTGACCGTTAGTCCCGGTGCAAAGAGATCATAGTCGAAGCTCCCTTCCCTAAGTGCCATTGTAGCAATCGACTTGTTGTTGCGTTTTTCACTTTCATAACGGAATGTTGGAGAGGCCTTCCAAATCGAGTATGCCAATTTGCCTCTCTGACGCAACCACTTTGACGAATTGTTCTGTGAGATTTCCTTCGCGCGAATATCCTCAAGATAATAGTCAACCTTGGGAAGTCCTTCTCCTTGCAATACGAAGGCAATATCATTGCGAACGGATCGAAGTGCATCCCCCCGCGTGATTTTCCCGTACCCGCCTGAAACTGAAACCGCTGTAATGGGAGCATAGCGCAAAGAGGCTTCCTGAATCTCCTCATCCCCCGGAATTGCCGATTCGAACCCCCACTTCCGGTTGAACTCGATGTCGTTGGTGCGGTCAAGCGGAACAAACTTGCTGTCGACGAAACGCTCCTTGATTTGCAGGTCAAACGATCCGATATTCACTCCGCCAATCCGGACATTCTTCGGAGCGTACGACGCGGCAAATTTTAGCGCATGACCGGCATTATCGTTATCACTCACCGAAGAAAAGCGGTTCGCATCCCGCACACTTCTTCCGAATTCGCCCGACACGCGGAGGTCGCTTATAGGAGCCGCAGCGAGATGGAGATCGAGGAGCTCCAGCGATTGGGGGAGGGGAAGAAACCTGATAGGTAGGTATTCCCCCTTGCCGGTTCCCTTCCATCGGAATTCTCCGGCCCGGACTCTCTCATAGTCTCCCTTACCAAACCCAACATTGGAGAATCCTACATTGTACCGTGCTGCGCGCCCTGGCGCGTATTGAAAGAACTGCACTGGCGTACCGTTTTCCACCGTATCAACGCGTATGTAGTAGCCATTTGAATCAACCAACGTCACGCCGCTGACAATCGCCTTGTTCTGATCGTCTCCCGCGTTAACAAGAACCACTCGGTCACTGTCTGAAAGCACCAGGTCAATTGGCGAATCCTGGTCATCAGCTTCCCGGAAGTAGGACACCGTCAACGTTGCGTTTTCATCGAAGACCCTGGAGGACGTTTGGCCGGCGAGCAAGGAACGCGCATATTGCCTGTCCGTGTACTCAAAATCAACCACAATGCGGGAGGCAGAGGTAATCATCCTCCGTGGAGTGAACGTCACTTCCGCGGTCGAATAGTCAATAGTGTAAGCATTGGTCTCGCCCCGCGTTTGTTGTTCGCCATTCACATACACCTTTTCGGTCCCCGCGATGACAATGATCGTTCGCTCATTGTTTCTTCCCGTGAGTCGGTACGGCCCCTGCACCGCTTCGATTCCCTGAAATTGGTTGGTGGTATACTTTCCGCGTGGCGCCGCACCCGAAAGCGTAACGGTGCCACGGGAAAACCCAAAGCGATAGTCCGCAGTCCCCTTCGCCCCTTGCAGTTTACGACTTAGTCGGGCAAACTCCGTTCCGGTGAAATCCAGATTGAAATCGCCGAGCGTGGCAGAGAAGTCCGTTCCTCTCATTTCCACAAAGACCTTGTCGAACTCCTGCAGGGTCTGCGTTGTCCCTTCCGGCTGAATAGGGGTGCTTTCGTCGGTGAGTGCAGCGATCACTTCGAGATCGGAAGAGATCTTCCCGGCAAGCTGCAGGCGGAGCCCTGAGTTCAAAGAGAGGTCCCTGTTGGAGCCGACGGTGAACCCACGCACTATACTGCCGCTCTTTTGCAACCCCTGGCCGAAAATGTCATCCACATTGAATCCGGTTTTGGCACGGGCCACGCGCACAGTGTCCCCCCCCGTAGAATCTTTTAGCACCACGAGCTTGCGCTTGTAGTATGCATCCTGGAATCGGAACGGGAAAAACTTGTAGCGGATCTCCAATGTGTGATTTTGCTTCAGTGCGTCTGCTGCCAATTGGAGAAACAGCGAACTGGCAAGTACCACTGTTCCTTGTCGGTAGTTGATGGAATAATCAGTTTCGCGATCGAGAACGCGGGTTGAATCAAGGATCAACACCTCGCTCCCGGACGCAATGAACTCAAACGGGAGATGCAAGACCGAATCAACATTTCCGCGAGCGAGGGTGATGAACACCGTGTCTTGCGGGGGCGCTTTAAACGGTGTGGGGAGAGTTTGAGAGAATGAATATACCGGGGCAAGGCAGCGGCAGATGAAGAGAACTACACCAAGCAAGAATGCGGGGCGTATGTGGAAGTGTCTGCTCATCCGAAGCGAATATACAAGAAAGGTGGAACGGAGTAAAGATGAGCAGCCGCTATTCCTCCTCTACAGGTGGCGGGTTGCGATCATTGCTAAACGAGATGGAGCAATTGGAAGTATCGGACATTTTTTTTATATTGGAGCCACAATTGCCAAAGTGGCGGAATTGGTAGACGCGCTGGACTCAAAATCCAGTCCGGCTCAAACCGGGTGAGGGTTCGAGTCCCTCCTTTGGTACACGCTGGGCCCGACGCAAGACGGGCCTTTGGCATTTATGCCGCATTGTTTCTGCATCGCCTCATCCTTAAGGTTCTGTTTTCAGAGGGAGTGATTCCTCTTCAGTAGTGGTCGCCGAACGTAGTGCACATCCCTTATTGCCCACTATTCTCTAACATCTCCCCCACACTTTGCTTCCGATATCCGGTAGGAAGGTCAAAGAACTCCACCGGAAGTGTTTTCTTCTCGATCCGCGTCACTTCCTGTGACTCGGCAACTGCCCCTTCAATCTTTGTCGTGGAAATAAGTGGGAAGTATCCCATCTTCGTGATCTTGTTTGCCCAATCGTCGGCGGCCTGCGTATGCTCTTCTCCCAATGCGGTGGATATCGCCTTGAAGAGGTGGCTCAGGGACTTCGTTCCCCAGATCTCGGTCTTTTCATCGTCCCGCATAATGAAAATTTGCTCGCACGGATATCCGAGAATCTTTCGTTTCTTGCCCGTCTTGCTCATTTTATAGGACTCCGTCTCTCTTCCTTCCGAAGGCGGGCGTATCTCTTCCGCCTTCTCGTCCTGCGGAATCTCAAAATACGATTTCTCTTCTTCGTTCAACATCCAGACAACGCGTTTGTCATTGCGGTAGATCATCGTGGAGGGAGGCGAGCTCCCGATGGCGCTGCTCTGGATCTTCACCATGTCCTTCCGGATGAACATGGTCATCGTGAACGTCTGCTGCGTTCCCGTTTCGTCCATTGTGATATTCTTGCTTTCCACGATCCCTTCAAATTGAGCAGCGACTGACTCACCTCGCGAGACTGACAGAAGAGTGAGGGCAACTGACAACCAAAAAACCTGATGGAAATACCATTGCATGTTCATGACTGCTCCAGTTCCATTTACTTAAGCAGGATCATCCGTCGGACCTTGACGAAAGATCCCGTTACCATCCGGCAGAAGTAGATACCGCTCCCTACTCTTGTGCCCGAGCCATTGGTTCCATCCCAGCTTACCGTGTACGTACCCGGTTGCTTGTACTCGTCCACCAGCATCGCTATCTCTCTACCAAGTACGTCAAGAATCCTGAGCGTGAGGTGGTTGCCGTTGGACAACTCATAATGAATTACCGTCACAGGGTTGAACGGGTTCGGGTAGTTTTGAAACAACCTCGGCTGCTCCGGCCTCACGGCTTCTCTGTTCGATTCGACCGACGTGACAAGGTCGTTCCGGTAGAACTCAACCCCTCCCTTCAGGTTTCCGACCATCAAATCCTGATCCCCGTCACCATCGATATCCGCCATTGCAGGACTGACCTCCAGCGCAACGTCGATCTCAGCGTAGGCGTCGGTTACAAGAACAAAACCAGGACTCCCCGGTGGACCATCATTGCGGTATTGGAACAACTTTCCATCACTCGCGCCAACCAGTAGGTCGCGGTCACCGTCGTTATCCGCATCGGCGAAGATCGGGCGGGAGTTAAAACCCACTGCTACGTTCGCAAATGACATAGATTCCAGGGCAAATTGCCACACTTGGACGGTTCCATTATTCCTGAAGAATGAAATCCGTCCGTCCTGCTTTCCAACGAACAGGTCAAGGTCGCCATCGTTGTCAATGTCAAAAAAAGCTGGGGCCGCGTAGCTCTGGTTACCGATGTTCAGACTATCGAACACAGAAACCTGTCGTTGGAATACTGGTACCATCGGAGTGCCGACGTTCCGGTGAAACTCGATGTTCCCATCAAAATGACCAAGGAACATATCGTAGTCGCCGTCACCATCAAGGTCGGCAAACGTAGGCGCGTAGCCATAGTGGTTTGAAAAACCGACGAAGAATGTGTCACTGTAGGAAAAACAAGGCGCGATCGTCGTTCCAACGTTCCTGATAAACCCAACGTGCCCGAAGAGGTCTCCAACGAAGAGGTCGAGATCTCCATCGTCATCGATGTCGACCAGAGCCGGGGTGGATTGAATGCCAACATCAAATGTGGAGAGATAGTCCCTCGTAATGAGTGTGAAGTCGTAATTGGCAGAATCGCCGACATTTCTGTAGAACCAGAACGCATGGGTCTGCTGAAACGGCGGCAGCACACTGACGAACAGATCGAGGTCGTTGTCACCGTCAATATCCACGAGCGTCGGCTGATTGAACCCGTTCGTGATGACCGGGTTTGCTGTAGGGAAATGGCCGGAGACTGAATCGAGAATTGCGTTGGTCGGCGTTCCCACATTGCGGTAGAAAAAGATCCCCTCGTCAAACAGGTCGCCGTAAAACATGTCAGAGTCCAGGTCCGCATCCACATCGGCAAAGAACATGGTTCCTTGCCCGTGGTTGACGTTGGTTGGCCCGTTGCATCCGGGACATATCTGAATATTCTGGTACCGGTCGGTCCGAAATGCGAGCCTGAATTGAGTAGGGCTGCCGATGTTCTGATAATAATTGATGGTGCCGATGCCGGGATTCAACGAGAGGAAATCCAGATCACCGTCACCGTCCATATCCGCCAACGCAGGGATGCACTGAATCTGAGAATAGACAAGATTATCCGTTGAATCGCGCAAGCCCGTCGTAAGGAGAGAGAATTGTGGAAGAGAGGGCGTGCCGCCGTTGAGATACACCGCGACGGAATTGTTGTCTCCCCCTGTCAACAAATCATACCTGGAATCCCCGTTGATATCAGCAAACCGGAACCATCCCATCAAAGACGGAAGAGTAAATGTGGGGCGTTCCCACTGAAACCGGGGGGATTGGCGAGTGCCAATGTTCCGGTACATGAACGTGGTTCCATCGTTGAAGTCATAGAGGAACAGATCCAGATCGTCATCGTCATCAATATCGACAAACTGATGCGCGGGGTTGTAGAGTCCGCCGGCAAAGGGATGCTCGATGGCGACGCCTCCCGCACTGATCGGAAGCAAGTACACTTCTTTCCGGAACGGCTGCGCGAGGGAAGCGTGCACGGAGAGGAAAAACCCGGTTACGATATATGCGAGAACCGTTCCCTTCATGCGTGGCTCACCGGAGGATGGCGACACGTGCCCGCGGGAGAGTCCATCCCGCCACGTTGTTGAGAATGGGGAGCGAAAGCACATGATCCTCAATTGCGACGGCTGGCTCATTGGAAAGAATCTTCAGGAAGAACGGATTGGGGGAGTTATCGGGAACAGGTTCAATGGTTACAAAAAAAGAGAAATTCGGTGCCCAGAGATTCGGTGTTGCGGGTGTTCCGGTGATGAAATCCTGTCCTGGAACATTGAGACCATTCCCGGGTCCCTTGCCCGGACCCGCGCCGTCAGCATCTGCAGTGTCAGCACGAGTGAACTTGCCAGTGCTGTAATAGCTGTAATACCTCCGACTTGTTCTCGAATCTTCCCGCACCCACGCCTCATACGACCAACCCTCCGGCAACTCGGGCAGGCCAGTCAAACCGGGACCACCATTGTTGTAGAACCACATGCCGGAATTCGAATCGGCCGGTGACGTGGGAGCCATGATACTGAAGTACGCGCGCGCTGTCGAGAAATTCGACCCCAGAGCATCGTTGTACGTCGGCGTCAGGTCGGCATGTGCAACCACGGCATCTCCATAGAACCTCCCTCCCACGATTCCCGGTCCGGGTTCTTCCTCGTGGAACACCGTTGCCACGCCGTGATCATCCTCAGGCTGAATTGCAATCTTGATATCGTCGAGCAACTGGGCATCAAGCGTATCGGGCATCCTGAACTGCGCAGGCCCGCCATCGAGTGCATACACAAAGGAGTCACGCGGCAGCACCATGAATCTCCCCAGATTGATGAAACCCTCCTCGTGCAAAGGAGAATCCGTCCCGGCTTCCTTGCTGAAAGAGAAGAACGTTGCCCAGAGCGTATAGTGCCCCTCTCCTTCCGGCACCGGAGGAAGATTGAAGACTTTGAGCGTGATCCGCGGTTCAGGAACGTCCACGACCTCATTCGCAGTGTTGCATGACAGCAGCGGGAGTATGGCCAGCACGAGGAGTGAGAGATTCCGCATGATCAGTTCCCCCTCCCCGGGTAGACGGACACACCGGCGGCAAATCCACCCACTTCGATACGGCGAATCACACGCGCGCTCTCTATGTCAATCACCGCGATAAAGCCAGGTTCTTTGCTGCCAATCGTCGCATGATGGGGGGGATCCGCATCAAACCGATTTTCACACGTCACGTATGCAGTGCGACTGTCTTCTGTAATATCTATGCCGTGTGGTTGCTGCCCTACCGAATCTATAGTTATCACTTGAAGAGTCTGGGTGTCCATCCTACTCACCGTTCCGGAACCATGATTGCACACGAGCAAGTATCGTTGGTCAGGTGTCACCTCACATTGTAAGGGATTCCGCCCCACCGGGATCGTATCACGAAGGGTGAATGTATCTCCACTCCGCTCAATCACACTCACCAGCGCCCGCCCGTTGTTAGTGACGTAAATGAACCGGTCGTCGTTCCGGACGGCGATCTGATATGGTTTGTAGACGCTGGAGACGAAGCCGCCGTCATTGACCACGCGAACCCTCGCGACGAGTGAATCATTGGAGGTATCAAAAACAGAAACGTTGTCGCTTGAGTTTGCGCCAATATAGAGGTATCTACCGTCGTGTGAGAGGCGTGCCCCGTGCGTTCCAAGCATGAGAAGACCAGGTACAGTGACAACATTGTCGACCGTCATGGTTGCGGTATTTACGTTGTAAAAACGACCGACCGAACTGCTAAAGTTGGTCACGTAAGCCTTTGAGCCGTCCTGTGTAATAACCACGTGAGCGGGCGAGAGGCCCACGTCGACGCTTCCGACCAGATTGTGGTTTGAAGCATCGTACTTCTTCAACTTGCCCGAGGAAATCAGCGTGACGTAATAGTACCGTCCCTGATCATCGATCTGGACGTTGTGAGGCGTTTGAAGGGGGGCACCGAAGGGGGGCCAAGTTCCCACCTTCACGTAACGCATGATCAGGCCTGTATACACATCGAGGACGCCAACAAGATCCGTGAATTGGCTTGAGAAATAGACTTTCCCTGAGGGGCGTGGCTCCTGAAACGGCATTTGTCCGTTATCATCGCGCGCACCGGAATCTATCCACACAACAATTTTCTGGAGGTCAATAGCTGAAAGTGGATCCCTGCTTACCGGCATCCGGACACTCGAAATGGGACTGATCATCGTGTCCCTCTGATTGACTGATTGTACCAGATGGCTCATGAAGGCGTTCCCGGGGGTAACGACCGTTCCGTAGCGTGACCCGCGGAAGATCCCTTCGTAACTCGTGAGGTCGAGTCCGCCGCCATATCCCTGAGTTCCCCCTCCGTGGCAACTCGACGACCCGCAACTTCTGTCGAGAATCGGCTTCACGTCATTTGTGAATTCGCCGGCTGGCGCCAATGCCTGTGGCTGAATCAGTTCATTTTTCTCACAACCGATGAGTAGAGCTGTCAACACCAAAATGAAGCGGATTCTCATTCAGCAAATCTCCGTTCTCGTCTTTGAAGAATGTACAAAGGGCGGCTCTGGTAATCAAGACGCGCACACCCGATGACCGGGACTTACATCCGTTTCCAGAGAAGGAAGATGGGAAGTAACGCGGCACCAACGAGAAACCCCCCGGCGTGTGCCCACCACGCAACGCCGCCACCCATGTCAGCACCGGAAGAAAGCGATCCCTGCAGAAATTGCATGACGAACCAAAACCCGAGGAAGAAGAATGCGGATAACTCAACCACAGGAAAGAAAATGAAGAGAGGGATGACTGTGAGAATGCGGGCTTTGGGATAGAGTAAGAAGTACGCGCCGAGCACACCGGCAATCGCCCCGCTTGCCCCGATCAACGGAGCCGTTGAATACTGATTCGAATACACTTGAACAATCGAAGCACCGATGCCGCAAAGAAGGTAGAAAATGAGATATGGACCATGACCGAGCCGATCCTCTACATTATCACCAAAAATGTAGAGGTACAGCATGTTGCCTATCAGATGCAGCCATCCACCATGGAGGAAGAGAGAGGTGACCAGTGTTAAAAGTGTTCCGACCGACGCTTGATGGTTCAGCCAGAGCATTGACACATCCACCGGTATCACTCCAAATCGGAAAACGAGCAACTCCAGCCGCGAGCTGAGTGAAACCTCAAAGAGAAACACGATGCCGCAAAGGGTTATCAGGATGTAATTGACAATCGGAATCGATTTGGACTTCGTGGTGTCGCGAATCGGGATCATGCGGAAGTTATTGATGGTGCGTACGAGAGTTTTGTATTCTGTGTGGTCAATCTATGAACATCCGTTCAGGGAATCAATGCGTTGCATTTCCGGTCGGTCTTTGCTATCTTTTTCGAGTATCCTTTAAACAAACACATGCCTCTCGTTCCACCATACATCGAATCCCTCGAGCCGTACAAGGCAGGAAAGCCAATCGCCGAGTTGCAGAAAGAACTGGGCATCAAGAACGTCATCAAGCTTGCCTCGAACGAGAACCCGATCGGCTCGTCACCGCTCGCCCTTGAAGCGATGAAACATCACTTCGACGCACTTCACCTGTATCCCAATGGTGGATTGGATTTACGTGAGGTCCTGGCGGAGCGTTTTCGGCTCAAAGTGGGCAACGTTATTGCAGGGAGCGGCTCCGAAGGAATCATGTCGAACATCATTCGCGCATTCCTTTGTGATGACGATGAGGTGTTGACGTCCGAGGGGACGTTCGTCGGATTCTACGTGCTTGCAAGATCGCGGGGCGTCAAGATGGTCCTCGTCCCGCTAAGAGACTACCACTTCGACCTGACGGCAATGGCAGCCGCCATCACGTCTCATACAAAAATCATCTATCTCGCCAACCCCAACAACCCGACGGGCACGATCTTCACCAAAGCAGAATTTGACGCCTTCATGAAGAAGGTGCCTGACCATGTGTTGATTATTCTCGATGAAGCATACTTTGAGTACGCACAGGACAATGCGGCGTATCCCGATTCGATGCAATACCGTTATGACAATGTCATCACCCTCCGGACCTTTTCCAAGATTTACGGTCTGGCCGGGGTCCGCATCGGCTATGGGTTCGCTCATGACGTGCTGATCTCCAATCTCTTGAAGGTGAAGCTCCCCTTTGAGCCAAGCACACTTGCCCAGGTCGCGGGAATAGCCGCCCTTCAGGATACTCACTTCGTCCATCGGTCACTCGACGTGAATGAATCGGGAAAACGGTACCTCATCCCAACTCTCCGGGAAATCGGTTTCACCGTCGTCTCTACAGATGCCAACTTCGTCCTCGTTCCTCTTGAGGCCGAACGCGAGGTGAACCAGATGTATGACGAACTTCTCCGACGCGGAATAATCATTCGTCCGCTCAGGGCCTTCGGTCTCCCCCACTGCGTGCGTATAACCATCGGAACGGAGGAACAGAACGTCGCTCTCGTTCATGCGCTGCAGTCAATTCGTGCGCGTGTCACTGTCGGATGAATGCTATGAAAATGCGATCCGCTGCTCTTGTTGCTATACTATTCTGTTTTTCCCTCTCCTGCTCAACCGTTAAGGATGTCCAGCAAGCCTTCGCAAATCTCGCCCGATGCAAGTTCAAGGTGGAGAACGTCAGCAGTTTCACCCTGGTGGGTATTTCTCTTGGAGGGAAGACGAACTTCACGGTACTGGATGGAGCGCGACTGATGGCAGCATTCTCGAGGAACGAGTTTCCTGCTTCGTTTACTTTGAATGTCGCTGTCGTCAATCCGAACGACGGTACCGCTGGAACGCGGAGATCCTCCGCGACGCTCACAAGCTTTGCGTGGACACTCCTTCTTGACAATACAACGACCATTACCGGGAATATCGCGTCTCCGATCACCATCCCGGGAACCGGGGAGCAGAGCATCATCCCGTTGCAAATGAACCTCGACCTCGCGACCTTCTTCAAGGACAGGGGCTACGACAGCATCGTCAACCTCGCATTGGCCATCGGGGGTGCGAACCGTTCACCGGCCAGAATCACATTGCGGGCGAAGCCAACGATCGCTACCGACTTTGGACCGATCACCTATCCGGGAGAGATTGAGATCGTGGACAGAGAGTTCCGTTGAATGAAGCGACCATCCTCAAAGGAGTACCGCCATGCAAGTCTTCAAGACTGAGAGCACACCTGCCGCGCAGGTCGACTTTCTCCCCATCAATGGGACGGACTACGTGGAATTCTACGTCGGCAACGCGAAGCAGTCGGCCCACTTCTACCGGTCGGCCTTCGGGATGAAACTCGTTGCCTACAGCGGTCCGGAAACAGGACAACGTGACCGCGCTTCGTACGTGCTGCAGCAAGACAAAATCCGCCTCATCCTGACTACCCCGATGCAACCCGACCATCCGATTTCCGAGCACATCAAGGTTCATGGTGATGGTGTGCACGACATTGCGCTATGGGTGGACGATGCAGGGTCTGCATATCGTGAAACCACGAAGCGGGGCGCTAAGGGTGTTATGGAGCCGAGTGTTGTTAGAGATGAGTTCGGAGAGGTGCGGAAGTCGGCTATCGCGATCTACGGCGATACGATTCATACGTTCGTCGAACGCAAGAACTATACTGGTGTGTTCATGCCGGGCTTCAGGGCTGTCGAGGGCCCGGACACAGTTGCGCGTCCGGTGGGGTTGAAGTACATCGATCATATGGTGGGGAACGTCGGATGGGGCGAAATGAACACCTGGGTGAAGTTCTACGAAGAAGTAATGGGCTTCCGGCTCTACCAACATTTCGATGACAATGATATCAGCACCGAGTACTCCGCCTTGATGTCGAAGGTGATGGCAAACGGGAACGACAGGATCAAATTCCCGATTAACGAGCCCGCGCATGGCAAGCGGAAGTCACAGATTGAAGAGTACATTGAATTCTACCGCGGCCCCGGCGTCCAGCACATCGCCATGGCAACGGACAACATCATCGAGACAGTTAGCGAGATGAAGCACCAGGGGGTGGAATTTCTCCGTGTCCCTTCCACGTACTATAACGATTTGACCAGCCGCGTCGGGAAGATTGATGAACCCATGGATGAACTTGCGAGGCTTGGCATCCTCGTCGATCGTGATGACGAAGGGTACATGTTGCAACTCTTCACGAAACCGGTGGAAGATCGTCCGACACTCTTCTATGAAGTGATCCAACGAAAAGGAAGCCGGAGCTTCGGGAAGGGGAACTTCAAGGCGCTGTTCGAAGCAATCGAGCGCGAGCAGGCTCTTCGGGGAAATCTATAAGACAGCGTACCGGTGGTAACACCGGCGGGCTGCCATGACCGAATGTATTTACTCATGTCTCTGTTCCTTCGCGGGAGGTCTGTAGTGCCCGCATGTCAAGCGGGGATGCCTCTGCATTGATTAGCCCAACGAGAACGGAGTCCGTTATGAAACGTCTTTGTCGATCATTGCTTCTTCTGAGCATCGCCTTCGGCCCGGCCTTCGGCCAGCAATTTCCTAATGTGCGCGTCAGTCTCGCATCCAGCACCTCGCCGGAAGAGGTCACCATCGCTGTCAACCCGACCGATCCTCTCAATCTGATTGCGGGTGCAAATATTCGGTTCAACTACTATTCCACCAACGGAGGATACAACTGGACGCAGGGGCAACTCCCGTCCGGCACATGGGGCGACCCGTGCCTCATCTTCGACCGACTGGGTAACGCATATTACGCCCATCTCTCGACTCCTCAGGGAGGATATTTCATCGAACGTCTCATCGTTCACCGCTCGTCCAACGGGGGCCGCACATGGTATGACTCTGCGGATGTCGGATATCGTCCACCAAAGCAGCAGGATAAGGAATGGCTCATTGCCGACATGACCAACTCTCCGTACCGCGACAACATTTACATGACCTGGACGGAATTTGATTCTTATGGCAGCTCGAATCCTGCCGACAGCTCGCGCATTCTCTTCTCCCGTTCCACCGACCAGGGAAGTTCGTGGTCCTCTCCTATAACGATCAGTGATCGAAGCGGCGATTGTGTTGACGAAGATACTACCGTTGAAGGTGCAGTGCCCGCGGTGGGACCGAATGGGCATATCTACACATGCTGGTCGGGACCACTAGGGCTTATGTTTGACAAGTCCACCGATGGCGGCTTGACGTGGGGAACAGATGTTTTTGTTTCC